>CAZLRO010000157.1:0-9144 GCA_964561865.1 uncultured Rhodothermaceae bacterium
CACCGTCGCCCGCACCAGGTGTGGATGGGCCACCGCATGTGCGCCGATCAGGAAAAAGGTGGCCGGAGCCTCGAACCGGGCCAGCAGGTCCAGCAAGGGCGCGGTGAGTTCCCGCGTCGGGCCGTCGTCGAACGTGAGGTAGAGCACCCGCTCCTGCGTGGGGATGCGGTAGACGAGGTCGGGAAACAAGCGCCCCGCCAGCGACGGCAGCGCGGAAGCCAGGCGCATCATGGGTCTGCCACCAGTGGACGCAGGGAGGAGGACATCGGCTGCCCCGGCTGCCGGACCCGCAGCAGCCGCCCAGCAAACGGCATTCCGAAGAGGGCAGGCAGCACCAGGTTGACCC
Source organism: uncultured Rhodothermaceae bacterium (assembly GCA_964561865.1). Taxonomy (GTDB): domain Bacteria; phylum Bacteroidota; class Rhodothermia; order Rhodothermales; family CAZLRO01; genus CAZLRO01. Next base: position 347 of record CAZLRO010000157.1, read on the forward strand.
CAAACAGGAGCAACGCAGCGTTGAACGCCGCCGCCTGCGGCACACCAAACAGCCCCAGGAAGAACACCGCCGCCCCTTCGCGGATGCCTAGGTCCATGAACGTTACTGGCGGGAGGAGGCTCTTGGCGTAGAACACGAGGGCAATCCCCGCATAGCCAGCGCCAGCCGCCGTGTCGGGGGCCAGCGCCCGGACGAGGCAGAAGAATTGCGTGGTGAAGACCCCGTACTGCACCAGCGACCAGCCGAGGAGGAGGGCCATCGTGCAGGGAGGGATGCATTCAAGGGTGTGCAGGCTGCGGCCCAGCCAGACCCCTGGCACCCGGCGCTGGAGTCCTTGCAGGAGGCGGGGTGGAAGGAACAACAACACCAGCGTTCCGAGGCCCACCGCCCCCCCCAGCGCCAGCACCGGCACCCAGGCGGAGAGCTTCAGCACATGCAGGTGCAGGCTGCTGTAGAGGAGTGCGCCTGTGCCCGCCGTCAGAAAGATGAGCAGTCCCGGCATCTGCTCGACGACGGCCAGCGTGACGAGGGCCGGTTTGTCCGGATGGCGCAGGGACAGGGCACGCCCGGCGTAGTCTCCAATGCGGGCTGGGGTCAGGAAGCCGAGCGTGCGCCCGCACAGGACGGCGGCAAGGGCCTGGCGCAATGAGGTGGCGGGCGCGACCCCCTGCACGGCGGTATGCCAGCGCCCTGCCGCCACGAGCAGGTTCAGCGGCAGCAGGAGCAAGGCACCCGCCACCCAGCCCGGCACCGCACCCGCCAGCGCCGCACGGATCGCCGACGGCTCTACCTGGGCCACCACATAACCGAGCACGCCCAGGGTGAGGCCCCCCTTGATCAATCGGAGATTCACAGCCGCGATGCGCATCCGGGTTGTACCGGGCAGGTCGAACATGTAGTTTTTCCGCAACCGTCATTGGCAATATAGCCCAAAGTGCCCATGCAGCGAATGCTTATCGTTGGCAGTGGGGGCCGTGAACATGCCCTGGCCTGGTCACTGGCCCAGGCTACTCCGCCGCCCCGCCTCTTCATCGCCCCCGGCAACCCGGGCACCCGGCTGCTCGGCCAGAATGTGCCCCTGGCCGCGACGGACATCACCGGGCTGGTGGCGTTCGCTCGGCAGGAGGCCATCGACCTGGTGATCGTGGGGCCGGAGCAGCCGCTGGTGCTGGGGCTTGTGGATGCCCTTGCGGCAGCAGGCATTGCGGCGGTAGGCCCTACAGCGGCGGCGGCACGGCTCGAAGGCAGCAAGGCGTTTGCCAAGGCGTTCATGCAGCGCCACGCCATCCCCACCGCCGCGAGTCGGACGTTCACCCGGCAGGCGTATGCGGCGGCACGGGCCTATCTGGAGGCCCAGGGAGTGCCGGTCGTGGTCAAGGCCAGTGGATTGGCTGCGGGCAAGGGGGCCGTCGTGTGCCAGACCGAGGCTGAAGCCCGCCAAGCCCTCGACGCCATGCTCCGCGACCAGACCTTCGGCGAGGCAGGGGACGAGGTGGTGATCGAGGCGTTCATGGAAGGGGAGGAAGCCAGCCTCTTCGTTCTCACCGACGGGACGCACTACCACCTGCTCGCACCTGCCCAGGACCACAAGCGCGTCGGCGACGGAGATACCGGCCCGAACACGGGAGGAATGGGGGCCTATGCACCAGCCCCGGTCGTAACGGCAGCGCTGGGCGAGGCCGTCCGCATACAGATCGTGGAGCCGACCCTGTCTGGCATGGCAGCGGAGGGATGTCCGTTCCAGGGCGTGCTCTACGTCGGGCTGATGGTGACGGCAGCGGGGCCGAAAGTAGTGGAGTACAACTGCCGGTGGGGCGACCCGGAGGCGCAGGTAGTGTTGCCGTTATTGCAAAACACAAACGTGCTGTTTGAAGCCCTGGCACACGGACGGCTCCACACAGTGCCCGTCACGCCAGCGGCAGGGGCAGCCGCCTGCGTAGTGATGGCTGCACCGGGCTATCCGGGGGCCTATCCTAAAGGGGCCGTCATCAGCGGGCTGGAAGCGGCCTCTGTGGAGGAAGGGGTGCTGGTGTTTCATGCCGGGACGGCGCTGAACGCCGCTGGGGTGGTGGTCACCGCCGGGGGACGGGTGCTGGGCATCACCGGGCTGGGACAAGACCTGCCCGACGCCCTGGCACGGGCCTACCGGGGGGTGGCGCATATCCGGTTTGAAGGCCAGCAGTACCGCCGGGACATTGGCCTGAAAGGACTGGCCCGGCTGGCCGGTTCGTGAGGTATCCGATGCGCTTCCTGTTCCCCCTTCTGTTGCTGCTGGCCGTCGGCAGGGCACACGCCCAGCCACTGGAGACGGCATGGACGCACCTCCGTCCGTTGGCCCGGTTTGCCGAGGCCCGTGCCCTGGCCGCAGACCCGTCCGGGCGGCTCTATGTGGCCGATGCCGGTCGGGAAGTGGTGGTGGTGCTCGATACCACCGGGCAGGTGCTTGCCACGCTGGGCGGCCCCGGCACCGCCGAAGGGCAGTTCGACGACCCGTCCGACCTCGACCCCACCAACGGGCTGATCCTGGTGGTGGCCGACGCGGGCAACGGACGGCTCCAGCGGTTCTCGAAGGACTTCCGGTACCTGTCCTCGCTTCCAGTGGGCACCGACGCCCGCGTGGGGCCGTCCTACCGGGTTGGGGAAAGCGCCCTGCTCGATGGGGGCACAGGCCGTCCGGTGGCAGTCGTGACGACCCCAACCGACGAACTGTTCGCGCTCGACGCCATTCATAACCGGGTAGAACACTGGGATCAGGAGGGGCGGTGGGTAGGGCAGATCGACGGCGCAGGCACGCTGCACGACCCGGTGGCCCTGGCAATGGATGGGCGCCTGCTCTACGTGGCCGACCGACAGAAAGCCACCGTCGCCGTGTACGATCTGTTCGGCAACGCCGTCCGGACGCTCATGTCTGGGCAGGACACCGACCTGCGCGCCCTCACCGTTGCAGACGGCCTCCTCTGGATGGTCTTCCCGGACCATCTGCGTGGCTACCGTGCCGACGGACAGTTGCAACGGATCGTCCGGGTGGCAACGGAGGAACCCCTCGTAGAAGTCGTGTTTACCCCAGCCCGCACCTACCTACTCACCCGCACGCGCCTGTGGCGCGTAGTGGAAGAGGGGGTCGATGATTGAAGGCTTGAGGAAATGGCTGATGCTGGGTACTTGGCACGCTTCGCTTTGGTACGCTCAGGGCAGGGCATGCCCTGCCCCTACTGGGACGGGGACTGGGGCGCTTCGCTTTGGTTGAAGACGGATCACACCAAAGGCCGCATCCAGTGCCCCTTCTGGACAAGAGGGGATGACCCATCTCATGAGATTGGTCAGGGGTAGTCGATGGCAACGGAGCATCCAACCACCTCAGCGCACCAACAAGTGTGCGCCACCCGTTCCTTCATTCGACTCGGGACAGGCTCTTGTCCAAGGATGGAAATCGCATAACCAAAACCAAAGGCCGTACCAAGCCCCATGAACTGGCACCCTGTTCCCCTGGATCACCATCTCTCGGCCTGGATCGACCGGCACATGCCGGATCTGGGCGGGGTCCGCACCGTGAACATCCTCTCTTGTGAACGCTTGCCGCTGGACTGGCTGCCCGGCGACTACCACCACTACAACGGCCTGACCCTCTGGGGATCAATCTATCTGCGGCCCCCCTGTTGCCCGATTGACCCCCGCGATCCGGAGAAGGTCGAACGGCTGCTGCATGAACTCGTCCATGTGCGGCAATTCCGCCAGCACCCGGTCACTTTCCCGATGCGCTACCTGCGCGACCTGGTACGGTACGGGTACTGGGACAGTCCGGCTGAGGTAGAAGCCCGCGAAGTGGCACGCCGGTTGCTTTCTCACTGGTTGCGCGATCCGCTCCGGTAGGCTGCCGCGCCTTTGGCATACACCGACGGAGTTTTTGTCCCACCCTTCCCACCTGTCCCCATGTCGATCCTCGCCCGGACGGTTCTGCTGCTCGTCGCGTCCAACGTGTTTATGACGTTCGCCTGGTATGCCCATCTGAAAAACCTGAACGACAAGCCCTGGTATCTGGCCGCCGTACTCAGTTGGGGCATTGCCCTGTTCGAATACCTGTTGCAGGTTCCCGCCAACCGGATCGGATACGCGGCGCTGGACTTGCCCCGGCTCAAGATTCTGCAGGAGGTGATCACCCTGGCGGTGTTTATCCCCTTTTCGGTCTGGTACATGCAGCAGCCGCTGAAGTGGGACTACCTCTGGGCGGGTCTTTGCCTTGTGGGTGCCGTCTATTTCATGTTCCGGTCCGCCTGAAAATGAAAAGGGCCTGGTCTGTGCACCAGGCCCTTTCCGGGGAGTGATCTGACATGAACACCAGGAGGACGTCTACAACCGGAGTATCGGCCCGGGCAGAAAGCGACTTAAATCCGGAGCACCCACTTTTTTGATTTTTTTGAGCGGCCCCGCAAACCGCAATTATGAGGCCGTGGAGAGGGTATGTAGGAAAAGATGGAGCGGCCCATGTCCGCGCCTTGGCGGTCCTGGGGCGCCCTGGGCCAGGGCGAAATTCTCCGGGAGGGCTAAGGCTGGGCCGGGACCAGGCCGATACTGAAAGCGATAACAGCCGTGCATTCCCGAACCACAATGTCCATGATGGTAAAATCCTTTCCGAAACGGCCATCGCCCCCGGTTCGCTATGCCGAGCCGGACCGGCGGGAGTTGCTGCGGCTGTGTCGGGATTTTGGTCTGGTACAAGAGTACGAGGTGGGGGTAAACAGCATCCGGATGCGCTGCCTCCATGAGGTCTTCGAGGTATCCCCGCAAGAGGCAGATTTGCTGATGAAGGGGCTGTTGCTGGGCTTCTTCTACAACCATTCCCGCGACGACCTCTCCCTGGCAGACTGGGGGGACTAGCCCACCCCTATGGCCTGTATGGGAGCGCGTATCACCCCGCGTATCGCCCCTGCAATGACATGAACGCCAAAGAACTGCGACAGCACCTGGACACCGTCCTCGGTGTCATCGGCATCGACCGCGTGCTCACGAAGTACGTGTTCATCCTGGCACGGGGCTACCACTTCATCGCAATGGAGATGTATGAGGTGGTCTATTCCAAGAACCGGACGATCTTCTCCCGGAAGCAGGTGGGGGCGCAGGAGAAGTTCTACGAAATCCGGAAGCAGGTCGAGACCTTCCCGCTGGGCCAGATTTTTCACGAGGCCATCCAGCTCATCAATACCCTCGATGCGTTGCAGGGCACGTTCGAGGACAACCGCTCCTTCCGCGAGTTGAAGACCTATGTGGAGCGGTTCTACAAAGCGTTCGAGGCGTTTGCACGGGCGGGCGACGACCAGGTGTTCGCACAGATGATGATCGAGGCGAACTTCCTCTACAGCGCCCTCAGCGCCATGCGGCAGGCGTTCCAGAGCGTATTCGAGGAGATCAGTCTGCCCGAAGCCCGTCCAGAACAGGGGCAGGCACGGCTGGAGCTGGCGTTCTCCCAAGGTCGCCTCCTGCCCACGACCGTCCTGCGAATAGTCTCCCTCGAACAAGCCTACCAGACCTTGTGTGAGCTGGCCGGGGTTTCACCCCAGGCCCACCCGCTGAAGGTGGTACACATGGAGAACACAGACGAACTCTGGCTCTGCGCCGAAGGTGAGCAGCATGTGATGGCCTTGCTGACCTCGCTGATGGAGCGCTACTGCCAGTTCCTCTACCGCCGCCTCACCCTCCAGGACCAGAGCAGCACCATGGCCGACAAGGTGATGGCTACCCAGTCGCTCGTGGACCTAGTGGATGAGCTGGAACGTTCTCCCTTCCAGCAGAAAGCCTCAGACGAAGAGGTCTTGCAACAGGTTGCCTTGCACCTTCGCAAGCAGTTCATCGGCCTGGTGGCCTGCGAACCGTTGATACGCATCAACGGGCACACCTATGCTGCCGACGAGCCGACGCGGGACAACTTCATGGCCGAAGGCCAGGGACTGTTGCAACGCTACCACGGCCTGACGCTGCCACTGGGGCACGCCCCGGTGCCTGCCGAGACCGGGTTACGGATGGTGCGGGTACCGACCCCGCTCGCCCCGGTGGCGCTGGGAGCCGGGGAAGCCTGGGCTTCGGCTTCCTGAAGCCGCGCAGCCGCTAGTGTCCCCGTATCCGCGTGAAGAGCCGCCGCAGCAGCGTGCGGTCCAGCGGGGCCGTGAGGGGCATCTGCTCGAAGTCCGTGAACTGTGCAGGTACGGTAGCGTTGGGGATCAGGCGGAAATGAAACACGAATGGGCTGTTGCGCGGGGTGAGCCAGCCGTCCTGCCGCCCGAACCGCAGGTCGCTGAAATAGAGTTGCCCCTCCTGCTGCGAGACGGTGTACCAGCCGTTGGAGAACCACAGCAGCCGTTGCACCGCCGGGTCGTTTCGGTGCGGGGCCAGCAGGTCCGTGTTCCGCTCGATGCGGCGAAACCGGGTGGGGCCACCGGAGTCCCAAATCGAATACAGCCCCAGCCAGTAGCCCGTCTCGTCCTCGGCCAGCCCCACCCACAGCAGGTTGTTGAACGCCGTCGGAACGGTGAGCAGGCGGGTGTAGGCATGCCCCTGGGTCTGGAGTGCCGCCCGGAAGACCGTCTCCACATGGTGCTTGTTGACCACCGTGAAGAGCAGGTAGAGCGTGCTCAGCAGCAGCCCGACGTAGGTGGGCACGGTGCGCAGGGCGCGGCGTTGCCGGAAGAAGAAGCTGCCCAGCAACCCCAGCCCCAGCGGCAGGGTGTAGAGCGGGTCGATGATGAAGATCGAGTCGAAGCTGACGGCGTAGTCGCTGAACGGCTGGAAGACCTGGGTGCCGTAGACCGTGAAGCAGTCCAGCAAGAAATGCGTGGTGATGGCCCAGAAGACCAGCCAGCACCAGCGCGACCACGGCACATTGCGCGTGCGGAAGCGGCGGTAAAGCAGCCAGCCCAGCGTGGGCGCGGCCAGCGCGGCGAAGGTGATAGAGTGAGAGAACCCCCGGTGAAAGGCCAGCCCGTCGACCTCGTTCAGGAACGGCAGCACCAGCACATCCAGGTCCGGCAGGGTGCCCAGCAGCCCCCCCCAGAGCGCCCCGTACCGACCAATCCGCTTGCCCAGCATGACCTCACCAACGGCGGCGCCGAGGGTGAACTGTGTAATGGAATCCATCCGGAAACAACTGATTCAGGGAGCGCAAGATAAGGTCATCCCTCCACGAAATCCCGGCAAAAAATAGGACGCTGGCCCACCGGGCCTCAAGCCGCCGGTGACAAACCCGCACGCCAGACCGTACCTTGCGGGCGATACTTTAACTGGAGAAGCGCCTTTCCCCGTCAAGATAGGGAGGGTCAGGTAGCCCCGGCGTTGAGGGTCTTCCTGGAACCGTTCTCCGGCCTTTTGCTGTTCCGGCCCGCTTCGATTCCCCAATCCTTTGCCCAAGACCGCCATGACAGATGCCTTCATCGTAAGCGCCGTCCGCACCCCCATCGGCAAGTTTGGCGGCGCGCTCAAGGACCATACCGCCGTAGACCTGGCCGCCCAGGCGATGAAAGCGGCCCTGGAGCGGGCCGGGGTCGCCGGCGAACACCTCGACCTGTACCTGTTCGGGAACGTCCTCCGGGCCGGACAGGGGCAGCTCATCCCCCGGCAGGCAGCGTTCAAGGCCGGTATCCCCAGCCAGGTGGACGGCGCGGCGGTGGACATGGTGTGCTCCTCCGGGATGATGAGCGTCATGCAGGGGGCCACGCTCATCCGGGCTGGCGAGGCCCACCTCGTGCTGGCCGGCGGCACCGAGTCGATGTCCGGCACGGGCTTCTTCCTCTCCGGGCGCGCCCGCTGGGGGTACAAGTTCCTCATGGGGGCACCCGAACAGGTGGTGGACGTGCTACTTTACGACGGGCTGACCGACCCGATGAGCGGCGAGGCGATGGGCCTGCAGACCGAGCGCCTGGCCGCCGAGAAAGGCCTCACCCGCGAGATGCTCGACGAGGTAGCCCTCGCCTCCAACCGGCGGGCCGCCGAGGCAGCGGAGACCGGCGCCTTCGCCCGCGAGATCGTCCCGCTCTCCTACCGCGAAGGCAAGGAGACGCGGACGCTGGCGCACGACGAGGGCGTCCGGCCCGAGACGACGATGGCCTCGCTGGCGAAGCTGCGCCCGGCGTTCCGGCCCGACGGGGTGCTCACCGCAGGCAACAGCAGCCAGATCAGCGACGGGGCCGCGGCGCTGCTGCTGGCGAGTGAAGACGCCGTCTCCCGCTTCGGACTGAAGCCGCTGGCACGTCTGCGGGCCGGGGCCTGGTCCGCCGGGGAGTCCTGGCGCTTCCCGGAAGCCCCCATCCCCGCCGTCCGCAAGGTGCTGGACAAGCTCGGCATGACCGTGGACGACTTCGACCTGTTCGAAAACAATGAGGCCTTTGCCCTCAACAACGTGCTGTTCCGGGACATGCTGGGCGTGCCCTTCGAGAAGCTGAACGTCCACGGCGGGGCTATCGCCCTGGGACATCCCATCGGCTGTTCGGGAGCACGCATCCTCACCACGCTCGTCCATGCCCTGCACCACCACGACGGGCAGTACGGGCTGGCCGCCATCTGCCACGGCACCGGCGGTGGCACCGCCGTCGCCCTCGAACGGGTGGGGTGAGCAGGGCCACGGAAAAGACGCTGCAGGACTTCCTTGGGGCTTGGTACTTGGTGCTTGGTACTCGGTGCTTGGAGCTTGGAGGGCGAAGACGGCCTTCGCCCCTACGGGTGCCTAGTACTTGGTGCTTGGGACTTGGGACTTGGTGCTTGGTGAAGAGGGCAGCAACCTTCCCAAACGTGTCATCACGAGGAAGCCATTGGTC
>CAZLRO010000158.1:0-9057 GCA_964561865.1 uncultured Rhodothermaceae bacterium
CGACGCGGAGAACGACCCGATGCAGGTACGGGCACACCACATGCTGGCGGCGCTGACGACCCTGCGGGCCATCCACTGAACCTGTCTTCCGCCGATTGCAAGGGCCGTCCGGGTGTATACCGGGGCGGCCTTTGCTTTTATACCGACGCCGCTTCCCGACAGAACCTCTCCGTTTCTTCGGCATTCGTTTCCGCAGGAAGGCGTATCTTGGCGAGCCGCCTCCCCTGAACCAGCCTCCTCCTGTTGTGAGCGATCAAAAAATCATCTTCTCGATGATCGGCGTGGGCAAAATCCACAAGCCGAACAAGCAGGTCCTGAAAGACATCTACCTCTCATTCTTCTACGGCGCGAAGATCGGCGTGCTTGGCCTCAACGGCGCGGGCAAGTCCACCCTGCTGCGCATCATCGCCGGGCTGGACACCGACTACCTCGGCCAGATCCAGGCGCAGAAGGGCATCACCTTCGGCTACCTGCCCCAGGAGCCGGTGCTGGAGGCAGGCAAGACCGTGAAGGACATCGTCGAGGAGGGCGTGGCCGAGACGGTGGCGCTGCTCAAGGCCTACGAGACTGTCAACGAGCGTTTTGCGGAGCCGGATGCGGACTACGACGCGCTCATGGACGAGCAGGCGCGGCTCCAGGACCGCATCGACGCCCTCGGCGCGTGGGACCTCGACAGCAAGCTCGAACAGGCAATGGACGCGCTGCGCTGTCCGCCGGGCGAGACGCCGGTCGACATCCTCTCCGGGGGCGAGCGCCGCCGCGTGGCCCTCTGCCGCCTGCTGCTCCAGGAGCCGGACGTGCTGCTGCTCGACGAACCCACCAACCACCTCGACGCCGAGAGTGTGGGCTGGCTGGAGCAACACCTGGCGCAGTACCAGGGCACCGTCATCGCCGTCACCCACGACCGCTATTTCCTCGACAATGTGGCGGGGTGGATCCTCGAACTCGACCGGGGCGAGGGCATCCCGTTCGAGGGCAACTACACGTCGTGGCTGGAGCAGAAGCAGCGGCGGCTGGCCCTGGAAGAGAAGCAAGCCTCAAAACGGCAGAAGGCGTTGCAGGAGGAACTCGAATGGGTGCGCACCTCCCCGAAGGGCCGCCACGCCAAGAGCAAGGCCCGCATCGCCGCCTACGAGCAGATGCTTGAACAGGAGCAGGAGAAACGCAATGAGGAACTGGAAATCGCCATCCCGCCCGGCCCGCGCCTCGGCAACGTCGTCATCCAGGCCGATGGGGTGTCGAAAGCCTTCGGCGACCGGCTGCTCTATGAAAACATGACGTTCTCACTCCCACCCGGCGGCATCGTGGGTGTCATCGGCCCCAACGGCGCGGGCAAGACCACCCTCTTCCGCATGATTGTGGGTGAGGAACAGCCGGACGAAGGCACCATCCGCATCGGCGAGACGGTGAAGCTGGGCTATGTGAACCAGCAGCGCCCGCTCGACCCGGAGAAGACCGTCTGGGAAGAGATCTCCGACGGCTATGACCTGATCCGCGTGGGCACCCGCGAAGTGAACTCCCGTGCCTATGTGGGACGGTTCAATTTCAGCGGCAACGACCAGCAGAAGCGCGTTGGGATGCTCTCTGGCGGCGAGCGCAACCGCGTCCACCTCGCCAAGATCCTGAAAGAGGGGGCCAACGTGCTGCTGCTCGACGAGCCGACGAACGACCTGGACGTGAACACGCTACGGGCGCTCGAAGAGGCGTTGCAGGCCTTCGCCGGGTGCGCCGTCGTCATCTCGCACGACCGCTGGTTCCTCGACCGTGTGGCGACGCACATCCTGGCCTTCGAGGGCGAGAGCCAGGTGTACTGGTACGAAGGCAACTATTCACAGTACGAAGAAGACCGCCGCCGTCGCCTGGGCATTGAGGCGGACCAGCCGCACCGCATCCGCTACAAACGCCTCGTGCGCGGGTGAGGATCGCTCCCCGCACAAGCTGTATCATCGCATCTCCTGTGCTAATAATCAGGTTCATCTGAGATGGAACCCATCGTCAACCGCGTTGCCGAGAGTGCGATCGAGGTCTACAACCTGGAAGCGCTCTGGGATGAAAAGCCGGTGGTGGAACTGGACATCGCCCCCTGGCTGGCCCACGGCCTGGTGCTGCGGGAGCAGGACTTTCGTGCGGCGGTGCAGCAGCAGGACTGGAGCCAATACGCCGGTCAGCATGTGGCTCTCTACTGTTCGACCGATGCCATCGTGCCCACCTGGGCCTACATGCTCATCGGCACCCGGCTGGAGGGCCTGGCCCGCTCGGTAGCTGTTGGGCGCGCTGCCGACCTCGTCCGGGACCATTTCACCCGTTCCCTCGAAGCCGAGGACTGGTCGCGCTATGCGGGCCGGATCGTGGTGGTGAAAGGCTGCGCCAGCCGGATCGTCCCCACCAATGCCTACCTCCTCGCCACGCAGAAGCTGCAAGCCGTCGCGGCCAAGCTGATGTACGGCGAGCCGTGCTCGTCGGTCCCGCTCTGGCGCAAGCCCCGACCGGCGGCAACGAACAACCCTTCTCAGACCCCGTAAAGGTGGCTTCAGGGGCGGTCCAGCGCCAGCACCTGCCGTACCCAGGCCACCACCGCAGGCTTGCCGAAGAGCACGTCATAGTGCGGGGGGCCGCCGTCGGGTCGCGGTTTCTCGGCCAGGATGTGAAACACCCCGCCCGCTTCTTCGACGAGCACCTGCGTGGCGGCCAGGTCCCAGCGTTTCAGCCCCACATCCAGCATCGCCCCCACCGAGCCTTGCAGGGCCAGCCCGTGCCCGAAGGCATCGCAATAGGTGCGGACGCTTGGATGGGCCTGCATGAGCGCGTCGAACCAGTGGGTGTTGCCTTCGCCGATGAACTGCTTGCGGTCGCCCACGGCGATGACCTCGTGCCGGAGGTCATCGTCCGGGCCGGGGTTGGTGAGGCGGAGGGGCCGTCCGTTGCACGCCACGCCGAGGCCCCGTGCCCCGCTGTAGCACCATCCGAGGGCGGGCAGGTCGATCACCCCCAGCACCGGCACCGCCTGGTAGAGCAACGCCAGCAGCGTGCCGTAGAGGGGGATGCGGTGGCGGAAGCTGTGGGTGCCGTCGATAGGGTCGATCACCCAGCACCAGGCTGCCTCCGGACGAACCGCCGGGAACTCCTCGCCGAGGATGCCGTGATCGGGAAACTGTGCTGCAAGGGCCTCCCGCAACTGCTGCTCCACGGCCAGGTCCACCTCGGTCACGAAGCTCCGGTCGGCCTTGAGCTGATGGGTGAACCCTTCGGCCTGGGCGTGCAGGAGGCGGGGACGGGCCGCGGCCACCATCGACCGGGCTGCCTCCAGACAGGGGCGCAGGACGGCTTCAGGAGGGGGTGCCATTGGCGCGGGAGGACACAGGCGACCGGAGGCGGCGACGGGCAATGACCTCATCGAGGCTGAACCGCCCCGGCCCCAGGGCAATCAGGCCCAGGAAAACGAACAGCATGTGGAGCGCATGGGCCGCATCGTACCACGTCTGCCCGCTGCCCAGGTGGCTGTTGACGGCCACGAACATCATCCCGAACAGCAGGAACGCAGCCAGGCGGGTGAACAACCCCAGGGCCAGCAGCAGGGCAACGAACGTCTCAGTGCAGGCGGCTATAAACCCGAACACCGGGTAGCCAAACGTGATGCCCAGGAAGTGCATGTTCTCCCCGATCTGCGCCCAGTAGTCCGGCCCACCCACCAGCTTGTCCCACCCGTGCAGGAGGGGATAGCTCAGGCCTATGCCGAGGCGGATGATGAGCAGGCCGAGGTCGGGAAAGCGGTCGTGCACGTGGGTTATTCCGGCATCGGTGATCGCGGTGGCAACACCCCGAAGGTAACCGCCAAGACCCCGTTTTTAGCCATCGTCCGTGATTTTTTTCGGACGCCTCCCGAATGCAGGAAGTAGCAGGGCATAGCCTGCCGTCAATCCGATCAGAAGCACTCCGCCCCAGAACGAGACGGGCAGGAGGTACGAAGCATTGCTCCCGTCGGTGACGATGAGGTACACCCATTCATCGAGCACAAGGCTGAGGCCGGTGCCGAACAGGAGCACGGCCCCATCCAGCAAGTGGCCCTTTCCGATGCCCAGAGCCAGCGGTACCCCACCCAGCACAACGAGCAATACGCCGGTAAAGAGGTGGTGGAGGTTGTACGCCCCTACATTGAAGTCGGCGTTGGGCCAGATGGTCAGCCAGGCACGAAGTACCACGAACGGCACGACCAGTGCCAACAGAAACAGTCCCAGTCGCCTGCGTTCCATCGGTGGGGTCAGCCTTTCCGATAGTCTCCGCTCTGCCCGCCGGTCTTGGCGAGGAGCTGGATGTCCGTGATCTGAATGGTCTTCGAGGCGGACTTGCACATGTCGTAGACAGTCAGCCCGGCGACGGCGACGGCGGTGAGGGCTTCCATCTCTACCCCTGTTGGCCCGATGCTGCGGACGTAGGCCCGGATGTCCACGGCGAACTCCTCCTCGTTGAGGATGCATTCCACATCCACCCCCCGCAGGCTCACATCGTGGCAGAGTGGGATGAGCCGGCTCGTCTGCTTTGCCCCCATGATGCCTGCAATCTGCGCCGTTGGCAGCACATCGCCCTTGCGCACCCGGTTTTCCACCACCAAGGCAAAGGCTTCCGGCCCCAGGATCACCCGTCCTGCCGCCACAGCCGTGCGCACCGTCTCCGGCTTCTCCGACACATCCACCATGTGTACCCCTCCGTGCGGGTTGACATGGGTCAAGACTTCGCTCATAATCCCCTGATACTGGTCGCGTGAAAAAGTCGCCGCAAAAATAGGTTGGGACGGTGCCCAGTGCAATGTTTATCCGTTTCGCAGCATGACGATATGCTATATCCACTGGCCGTGAAGGGAGGACATTTTTGTCCGGCATACGGCGCGGGTCGAGGAAAGCTGCATGATGCGCCGGGGACGTCAATCCCGCAGCACCTGCAACAGCCCGGTTTGCCGGTGGGTGTCGGCTTGCAGGGCAAAGAAGTAGACCCCGGCAGGCAATCCGGTAGCCGGAATCGGGTGCTCGTGCCGACCGCCGGGCTGATGCCCCCACGCCTGCTGGCGGACCACCCGTCCACGCCCGTCGTACAGGGTGAAGGTGACGGTGGCAGCCTGGTGGAGCTGGTAGGCCAGGGTGCAGTGGTTCCGGCAGGGGTGGGGCCAGGGGGGGGCCACCGTCAGCAGCGGGGAGCGGCCAGGAGTGGATTCCGTCGCCGTCTGGCGTGCCAGCGTGCGGTGGGTGGTGTAGATGAAGTCGCCCGTGTCCCGGCCATTGCCATTGGCCGCATTCCCGGCGGCGTAGAAGGTGACGGGACCGGTCAGGGTATCGGGCGGATGCCAGCGCAGCGTCCATGAGGCCACGTCATCGGCACTGACTGCTTCGTCGTGGGTGAGGGTGGTGGCGAGGGCATCGGCGAACTGGGTGTTGGCATCCGTCCGTTCAAATGCCCCGACGAACCGGTTCTGGTCGTCCCGCAAGGTGATAGAAAAGCCGAAGCGGGAAGCGCCGATGCGCTCCACCGTCACCGTCATGTCGGTGGGGATGCCGGGTTGGTAGGCCGTTGGGCCGTCGAGCCGGATGGCTCCCACCCCATCGTTCAGCGCGTTGCCCGTGTGGCAGCCGGTTACGGCGCAGGTGGTCTCGCCCGGCGCGCCGCTGTTTCCGAGGGGCGCGCCGCCCTCGTTGCTCCGGGCGGGCAATGACCCCACGAGCACCAGCACGAGGGCCAGCAGGCCGGGGAGCCACCAGAAGAGACGGAGCATGGGGGATGGACGGTCCAGGAGAGGGCCTTCCATACTAGCACGGGGAGGAGACGGCAGACAAGGCCGGGCGGGAAATGCCGCAGAAATGTGAACCTTTTGCCACAGCCTGGTCAAGGGCGGGCGGCGTGAACCTGGAACGGCCAGGGACGGTCGTTCAGCCGCAAGGTGTAGGGGCCGGGCGCGTAGGTGCCTTCGAGGGACAGGTAGAAGCGGTACGGACGCAGCACGCTGGCGCAGATGGCCCCCTGGGGGCGGCGCATCTCCAGCGCAACGGTGATCAGGTTGCCCGCTCGCTCCTGCTGCATCCGGTGCAACTCCATGCACGCATCCGGCAGGGCACCCTTCACCAGCGCCTCGACGGCCACGGCTTCCGTCCCGTCCGTAAACCCGGCGGGACGGATGATCAGCGTGTCCACCACAGCCGGAAAGTAGAAATAGGCCTGGGCGGTGTCGGCCGGGGTGAGCGTGACGGTGACGCGGCCGTCCGGGGCTTCGCCGTCGAAGCGGTGGCCGAACTGCTCGTCCGGCGTTGGTCCGGAGGAGCGGGTGTTGGTGCAGCCGATGCCCGACAGGCCCAGGAGCAACAGGAGCAGCCACAAGCGCATGACAGGCCCTCGGATTAAGGTTTATGCGGGCGCGGACAGGTCTTGCAGGAGCCGGATCCGAACCGGGGTGCCGTCGTCGGGAATATGTTCGCGCGGGGCATCGCCCCAGAGGCGCTCCAGGTTGTAGAACGTCCGGCGCTCCGGCATGAACACATGCACGACCAGGTCCACGTAGTCCATGAGCACCCATTGCAGGTGTTCGTAGCCCTCGATATGCCAGGGGCGTTCCCCGCACTGCTGGCGGAGCCGTTCCTGCACCGCCTCGACGATGGCCCTGGTTTGCAGTTCCGCGTCGGCGGTACACAGCAGGAAGAAGTCGGCCACCCCGCTGACGCCCCGCATATCGATCAGCAACACGTCATGGCCTTTCTTCGAGAGCACTGCCTCGACGGCTTCGATCACCAACTGCTGCACGGGCGTGGTACTGGCACGTTTCTTCTCTTCGGTGCGAACAGGGATCGTGGGCCGGGGTGCGGACACAGGCATACGGTTGAAGGGCTTGTTTGCAATGAGTGGGTTAACGGATTTGCCGCACGCAGGTTCTCTACCTGTCCTTTGCCGCTGGGGCCGGGAGGTCATGGCTGCTGGAAAGGCGCCAGGTGTGGATAGTCTTTTCCGATCAGAACCGAGGCATCGAGGTAATAGTCGGGCTGGATATCCTGCCGCACACGGTCTTCGGGTAGTCCCAGGACACGGGCCACCTTGCGTGCGGAGGCCAGGTCGCCCACGCGGTCGATGATGAGCGACTGCGGCAGGTCGGTGGTGGTATGGTTACCAAATTCGACCACATCGAAGCCCCGGTCGCGCAAGTACGCGGTGACGTTGCCGGCCAGCCCATCGACCCCGCAGGCGTTGCGCACCTCCACCTGGATGATGTCGCCGACGAGCGGGGTGGTGATGGTTTCCCGCCGGGGGTCGTTGTGGGGCAGGAAGTACCGAAACCCCAGAGCACCGAGCAAGACCACGACCAGCGAACCCAGCACGATCAGGCTGGCATTGAGCAGGTAATGCCGCCAGGGCATCCGGCCCGTCGGAGCAGGGGCACGTTCGGCAGAGGGCGAGGTGTCCGTTCTGGCCGCCATAGGGAGATGAGGCCCTCAAGAAAAAGCGCGACACGTCCCCCAGGACGATGCCGCGCCGTCAGCGTAACACAACCGGGTGGAATCAGCGGACGTCATCCCGCCAGAACAGGTCGCGGGGCGTGTTGCCCACCGTGGCGTTGAACAGGCCACCCCCGTAAGCAGGTCCGTAGTAGCCATACGGCCCCACGTAGGCCCCGTACGGGCTTTGGCGAAAGGACAGGTGCAGCGTCGTGCGGCTGCTCGGACGCCAGGCCAGCTCGGCGTTCTGCACGAAGACACGGGGGCTGTTCGACGCCCCGCCCGTGAACTTCGAGGCATCATCGCCCATCGGCGAATAGGCTGCACTCACATCCAGGCGTGCGGCCAGCTTCTGGCTGAACTGCCACTGCATCGTGTTGGTGTACATCCCCAGCGACCCGAACGAGCTGGTGGAGAACTCGATGCTGTGGCCCATCCGAAAGTGGTTCGGGTCGAACAGGCGGTTGAGCAACTGTGTGGCCTCGTTCGTGCTGTAGAGCCGGACGGGCGACTGGCTCGAACGCACCTCTTCCCGCAACTGGGCCTGGGCCGGGATACCGACGGCCAGCATCAGCAGAAAGCAAACCAGCGGGAGCGTCTTGCGCGTCATATCGTTTTTCTCAGGAACTTGCCAGATGCACCTAGTATAGAACCGACCTTCTGTTTTGTCAAGAACGCACACACCAGGGTTTTTGTTTTGGCACTACCTGCAGAAACATTGCGGATTGTGTATTTCGGATCGCGGATTGTAGGCCGTTCCAAAGGCCCAACCGAGTGCCCCTCCTGGGCAGGAGGATGACCAATCTCATGAGATCGGTCATGGGGTGGTCGATTCTCGGATTACGGATTGCCCCAAGTACCAAGCACCAAAAAGCTAACAGCTAACGGCCATCTTCCCTATGACCATTCTCGGCATTGAAACCTCCTGCGACGACACAGCGGCAGCGGTCGTGGTGGAGGGAGCTTTGCGGTCGAGTGTGGTCTCGTCGCAGCAGCGGGAGCATGGGGGCTTTGGCGGGGTGGTGCCGGAGCTGGCCTCGCGGGCACATCAGCGGCTCATCCTGCCGG
Organism: uncultured Rhodothermaceae bacterium; assembly: GCA_964561865.1. GTDB lineage: Bacteria > Bacteroidota > Rhodothermia > Rhodothermales > CAZLRO01 > CAZLRO01. Next base: position 8,535 of record CAZLRO010000158.1, read on the forward strand.
TGGTGCAGCAGGCACTGGCAGAGGCAGGCGCAGGGCTGTCCGACCTCGGTGCGGTGGCCGTCACCTACGGGCCGGGGCTGGCTGGGTCGCTGCTGGTGGGACTGAGCTTCGCAAAGGCCCTCGCCTTCGGTCGGGGGGTGCCGCTCGTGGGTATCAACCACCTCGAAGGACATGTCTACTCGGTGTTACTGGCCCACCCTGGTCCGGAGTTTCCGTGCCTGTGCCTCGTCGTCTCGGGCGGACATACCCAACTGGTACTGGTAGAGGCGGGGTTCCGCCACACGGTGCTGGGCCAGACCCGCGACGATGCCGCCGGAGAAGCCTTCGACAAGGTGGCCCGACTCCTGGGACTGGGCTATCCTGGCGGTCCTCGCATCGACGAGCTGGCGCGCCAGGGCGATCCCGCTTTCCACGTGTTCCCGCGTACCCGGTTCGAGGATTATACCTTCTCCTTCAGTGGCATCAAGACGGCGGTGTTGTACTATCTTCAGCGCATCCCGGAAGTTGATCGCACGGCGGTGCT
>CAZLRO010000159.1:0-2714 GCA_964561865.1 uncultured Rhodothermaceae bacterium
CGCCATCGCGTTCGCCCTTACTGAACCGGCGATCCATACGGTGCTGATCGGCGTGCGAACCCAGGCGGAGCTGCGCACCAACCTCGCCGCGCTGCCGGTTACGTTGTCGCCGGATGTGCGAGAACAACTCGCAGCCCTGCGTCTGGACGACGCCGACCTGCTCAACCCGGCGACGTGGGACATCCCTTAGTCGAAAGACACTTTCGGTGGGTTGCGCCCAATAAACGAAAACTGCTCCAGTTCATACACGCAACCGTTTGCCGGCGCGGAATCATCCGAAATCCAGAACAGCACATGGCTTGCTGCTTCTTCCGGCGTGAGAATGGCGCCGCGCGGCGAATACTCACGCGGCACATTCGTCTCCCAGCCCGGCGGCAGCCCTTCGCTGATGAACCGGGGAAACACCTCGTCGCCCCGTGTAAGGCCCAGCGTTTGCGGGTCGCTGGTGCCGTAGTAGGCCCAGAGCAGCAGCCCGATCCACAAAAACAGCGCGAACTGGATGATGACGAACACCCCGCTCCCGATCATCGCCTTGCGGCTCTCCCCCAGCGTGCGGCACGCGAGCAGCCGCTGGACGATCAGGTGGTCGGTGCCATGCGAAGCCATCGAGAGAAACAGTCCACCCACCACCGCCGTCACGAAGGTGTAGGGGCGGGTAAGCCACTCGCCAAAGGTGAGCGCACCGGCGTTCAGGTCCAGCACCTGTGTCTTGCCTTCGGCGATGGCCTGCGCCAGCCAGCCGGCAGGGACTTTATCCAGCAAGATCAGCACCGAAGCAATGGCGCCACCGAGATAGACGCCCATCTGCACCACATCCATCCACACCACCGCCTTGATGCCGCCGATATAGGTGTACACGATGGTGACTACGCCCATCACCGCAATGATCTCGAAGTACCCCACCTCGAACCCGGTGGCGTCGGCAATGACCTTCACGGGGATGGCCGTTGCGAAGAGCCGGACGCCGTCGGCCAGGAGACGGGTGAAGATGAAGGTGAGCGAGGCCGTCACGCGCATCCGGTCGCCGAAACGCTGCCCCAGGAACGCATAGGCCGTAACCAGCTTCCCCTCGAAATAGCGCGGCAACAAGTACATCGCCACCAGGATACGCCCGATCAGGTAACCGAACGTCAGTTGCAGAAACGTCATCGAGCCGCCGAAGGCAATGGCCGGGATGCTGATGACCGTGAGCGTACTCGTTTCGGTGGCAATGATGGAGAAACACACCGCCCACCAGGGCAGGCTGTGGCTGCCGAGGAAATAATCGGTGGTGTTGCGCTGCTTCCCTCCGGAATAGACCCCGATGGCCGCCGTACCCGCGAGATACAACACAATGACAACATAATCGAGGGGCGTGAGCATGGCGGTTGGGGCTTGGTGCTTGGGATGCTTCGCTTTCGTTGAAGAGGGCAGGGCATGCTCTGCCCCTACAAAAACGCTTCGCTTTGGTTGAATACAGAAATTACCAAAGGCCCTACCGAGTGCCCCTCTCCCGCCTTCGCGGGAGCAGGCTCTGGACAGGAGGATGACCCATCTCATGAGATCGGTCATGGGGTGGTCGATGGCAACATCGCTTTCCAACCACCCCTGGCCCCTCCTTAGGCTAAGGAGGGAATTGTATTCTCCAAAGGCCGAAGGTTGTCCCCAAAACCAGCCCTTATCCCGCAACGGCCAGCAGCGCCTGCAACCCGGCTTCATCCAGGAGTGGGATGCCCAGTTCCCGCGCCTTTTCGTACTTCGTGCCGGGGTTCTCGCCCACCACCACGTAGTCGGTCTTTTTGCTGACGCTGCCAGTCACGTTCCCGCCTGCATTCCGGATGAGGGCTTCGGCCTGCCGTCGTTCCAGCGTGGGCAAGGTGCCGGTGAGGACAAAGGTCTTGCCCGCCGCCGGGCTGGTCGGTACGGCCACTGGCGCTTCGTCGGGCAGGCGCATGGTGTTCACCCCCGCTGCGTGCAGGGCTGCCACGAGGCGCTGGTTGTCGGCCAGGCGGAACCAGTCCACTACGCTCTGGGCGATGCGTTCGCCGATGCCGTCGATGGTTTGCAGGTCCTCGACCGGGGCTGTGGCGAGCGCGTCGAGGGTGGCATAGCGGGCCACGAGCAGTTCGGCGGTGGCCTGGCCGACATGCCGGATGCCGAGGCCGAAGACCAGCCGGGCCAGCGACCGGTGCTTCGAGTGGGCGATACCCTCCAGCAGGTTGCGGGCTTTCTTCTCGGCGAAGCCATCGAGCCGCAGCAGGTCGTCGAGGGTGAGGTGGTAGAGGTCGGACAGGTGCCGGACCAGCCCCACCTCGGCCAGTTGCACGGCCAGCTTCGACCCCAGCCCTTCGAGGTCCATCGCGTCGCGGCCCGCATAGTGTTCGAGCAGCCGGATGAACTGCGCCGGACAGGCGGCGTTGACGCAATAGTAGTCCGCCTCGTCCGCCAGCTTTTCCAGCGGCTCCTGGCAGACGGGGCAGTGGGTGGGCATGTGCCAGGGCGTCGTGGAGGCAGGCCGGGCCTCCTCGACCACCTTGACGACCGCCGGAATGACATCGCCCGCCCGCTTGACCACCACCGTGTCGCCGACGCGGATATCCCGGCTGGTGATGTAGGCTTCGTTGTGCAGGGTGGCCTGCGAGACCGTCACCCCGCCGACCTCCACCGGTTCCAGCACGGCTTCGGGCTTGATCACCCCGGTACGTCCCACGTTCACGAGGATGCCTTTCAGCACC
>CAZLRO010000159.1:2724-6000 GCA_964561865.1 uncultured Rhodothermaceae bacterium
GGCCTCGCGGGCGGCAAACTTGTACGCCACCGCCCAGCGGGGAGCGTTCGAGATGAACCCCAGGGCTTGCTGGTCGGCGAAGTCGTCGAGTTTGAGTACCACCCCGTCGATCTCGTAGTCGAGCGTGTCGCGCTGTTCGGCCCAGCGGGCACAGTAGGCCAGTGCTGCTGCGGGCGTGGCACACCGCTCGATGCGGGGGTTGACGGGGAAGCCCAGCCGCCGCAGCCAGTCCAGCGCCGCATGCTGCCCTGGCGGGGCCTCGCCCTCGACGGGGCCGAGGCTGTAGGCGAAGAAGCGGAGAGGACGGGAAGCCGTGATCGTAGGGTCGAGCTGGCGCAGCGCCCCGGCAGCGGCGTTGCGGGGGTTGGCGAAGGTTTTCTCGCCCGCAGCGGCCAGGCGCTCGTTCATCCGCTCGAAGTCGCGGCGCCGCATGTAGACCTCGCCCCGCACCTCCATTCGCGGTGGCACTACCAGGCCAGCGTCCGGGCTGACCGGGAGGCGGAGCGGGATGGCCTGGATGGTGCGGGCGTTCCGGGTGATGTTTTCGCCCACCTCGCCGTCACCCCGGGTGGCGGCCAGCACCAGTTCCCCGCGTTCATAGGTGAGCGCCACCGCCAGCCCGTCGATCTTGGGTTCACAGGTGAGGGCCGTCTGCGGGTTACGCCCGGCGGCTAGCAGCCCGCGCTGACACCGTTCGTACCAGGCCCGCACATCCGCTTCCGTGAAAGCGTTGGAGAGCGAGAGCAGCGGTACCGGATGCCGCACCTTTTCAAACTTGTCGAGAGGTGCGCCCCCTACCCGCTGGGTCGGAGAAGAGGGGGTGACCAGCGCCGGGTAGCGGGCTTCGAGTCGCCCCAGCGCCTGGATCAGTGCATCGTACTCCGCATCGGCAATGAGGGGGCTGTCCAGCACATAATACTGATGGGCATGGGCATGGAGCACCCGGCGTAACTGCTCCGCCACCCGGTGCGCCTCCGGCTCCGACGTGTGGTCGAAGAACAGGTCGCGGAGCATCCGCTGCAAGGCGCGGGTTTCGTCGAGCAACTGCATGAGCAAGACGTAAGGAACAATTGCCAGGGCTTACCGGGCCAGCAGCCGGGCTGCCGTCTCACGGGTGATGAACAGGAGCGTGTCCGCCGGGGTGAGCGGCACCTCGTGTCCGTTGATCAATACCCGTGCCCGGCTGAGCATCTTTCCTGGCCCCCCCAGCCGGATGCTGTCCCGCACCACGAAGGTCTTGCTGCTGTCCTGCTCGATCCACCAGGGCCTACGCGCGTCTGCGTCCACCTTCACCCGGATCGGTTCGAGCCGCCTGCGGGCCGCCACGATTTGCACCACCATCGAATCACCCAGGGCGACAGATGGGGAGGGGGAGACTGCTGTAGCTTCCGGGGTCTCACCTCCGTTCGGCGTAGCCTCGACCGGGACCGGTTCGGCAAGGGTGCGGGAAGGGGCGGCTTCAGGGGCGCGTTGCATCCACCACAGCGTGGCAACACTGCCCAGCACCAGCAATACCACCCCCGTCCAGAGCGCATACCGCAACCGTCCACGCCCCCCCCGGCGAAGGCGGGTGCCATAGCTTTCCCAGGGAGAATGGTGCTCGTGCAACCGCCCTTGCGGGGCCTTCTCCGACGGCGACACCAGCGAGGGCGGTGCCAGATGAACCGTCCGTTTGGGCTTGTCCCCCGAAGCAACCTCGGGAGACGCAGCGCCGGAGGACCTGCCCTTGCGACCGGGCTTGCCTGCCGGTGGGGGCGATGGTTTCAGGGGGCGGACCGGGGCGGCCTCGCTAGCCGGCTCTGCCGGTGGGTCGGGCACTACGTCCGGCGCTTCGCCGAGGTACCGCACGGCCAGTTGCCCCCGGTAACGCCCGTTCGCCAGGGCTTCCAGCGCCTCGTTGACCTCCGCTTCAGGCAACCCCAGGGCCTGGGCATAGCTCCGCACGAAGGACCGCAGGTACACCTGGTTGAACATCGGGTGGTCGATCAGCCCGGATGCTTCAAACTGCTCGATCAGGTCCTGTGGAACCCGCGTTTCTTCCCGAAGCTGCGCAACCGTGACCCCCTTCAGTTCCCGAATACGACGGAGGTCCTGGGAAAAACGACGACCCGAAACGGCGTCCTGCCCTTCAAGGCTCATGCGTGGGTAGGGTGTAGATGGGGAGAGGGCCAAGCCAGGGGAAATTAAGACGGAAAGTCGATAACTCCCAAAAGCACTCTCCGGTTACGATTTGTTTACCGCCTGTGCCGACCGGCTACGCCACCAGCAACCGAATTATAGTCAATTTGACTATAATTCTGAACCACACCCTGTTCCAGCCCCTGACAGGATCGATGTTCCCGAAACGTTAACCTATCTCCATTCCCAAGATGCACAAACGCCCCCTCGGTGCGATCTGCTGCCGAGGAGGCGTTTCAGGTCGGGACGGCGGGATTTGAACCCACGACCCCTTGCACCCCATGCAAGTGCGCTACCGGGCTGCGCTACGTCCCGTGCCGGTAAGGCCCATGCCGGGCCGTTCCCACGAAGCTACGCAATAATGGGCAGGCTGTGCCACGCTTCGCCAAAAATACCTCCGCCTTGTTTCAGGTACGGGCGGGTTTTTCGGGGAGTTGGGCCAGCAGGTCGGCGAGGAAGTCCCGCACCTCTTTCAACTCGCGGCGGCGCAGCCGGGCCTGTCGTTCGATGCGGTGTTCCCGGCTCAGGGCCTGACGTGCCCCTTCAATGGTATACTTGTCTTCGCGCAGCAGGTGCTGAATGCGGCGGATGAGCGCGATATCGCCGTCGGTATACACCCGCTTGCCAGCTCGGCTCTTGCGGGGTTCCAGGGACGGGAACACGGTCTCCCAGTAGCGCAACACATGGGCTTCCTCGCCCGTGAGGGTGCAGACCTCCGAGATCGTGTAGTAGAGCTTTTTGATGCCTTCGTCCTGCATACGTCGTTGCGTGCGTGATCCTGGTATGATAGCGGCCGGGCAGTTCAAGGTCAAGGGGGACGACGCGGAACCCATGTTTCAGCTTCCTCGTTCCCTTCTCCCCTGGTTTACATTCTTTGCAGGGCCAGGCGGTTTCTGTTGCTGTGATACCCTCTTTGCGTTCCCGCTGGCCTGCCGAGGTCGCCCTGCTGCTGGCGGTGGTGATCTGGGGGCTGAACGTGCCCTTGCTCAAGTCTGCGCTGGCGGTCCTGCACCCGCACGTAGTCAACGCCCTGCGGATGACCCTGTCCACCCTCGTCCTCGGTGGCTTCTACTACCGGGAGCAACGCCGTCATCCGGA
>CAZLRO010000159.1:6010-8483 GCA_964561865.1 uncultured Rhodothermaceae bacterium
ATCCGGAGGGCTTCTGGGCACCGATGCGGCAGCAGGGGCAGGCGATCTTCGGGCTGGGGATGCTCGGCTATGTGCTCTACATGTACCTGTTTGTGAGCGGATTGCACGGGACGCACGCCGGCACGGCAGCCCTGATCATGGCGAGTTCGCCCTTCTGGACGGCGGTGTTCAGCCATCTGTTCCGCATCGAGCGCCTGCGTCGGCAGGCCTGGCTGGGGCTGGCGGTGCTGCTGGCCGGGGCGATGGTGGTGGCGGTGGCGGGGCCGGACGTGGTGGAGTTTGACCGCACGACGATGCCGGGCAACCTGCTCATGCTCGGCTCGGCAATGGCCTGGGGGGCCTCTACCACGCTGAGCCGCCCCGTCGTGCGCCGCATCTCGCCGATGGGCCTCACGTTCTTCTGCGCCCTGGTGGGACTTCCGTTCCTGCTCCTGCTGGCCCTGCCCCGGCTCCCGGCGGTAGACTGGGCGCAGGTGACCACCGGGGTGTGGCTGATCCTGCTCTACTCCGGCAGCCTCTCCACCGGGGTGGCCGTGGCCCTGTGGAACGTGGGCATCCAGCACACGGGCACGGCCCGGACAGCGGCCTGGGGCAACCTCGTACCCTTCGTCGCCCTGGTGTGCAGCGTGCTGCTGCTGGACGAGCCGATCACCGCCATTCAGGTGCTCGGCGGGGCGCTGATCCTGACGGGCCTGTCGGTGATACGCCGCACGCCCGTCGCCGTCTGAGACACGATTCAACCGAGAAGGTTCATGCGGATAACCTGGCTGTTGCTGACACTGGCCTGCGGGGTGCCTGGACAGGTGGCCCTCGCCCAGTGGGATTTCCGGGAGGCGGTGCCCCTGAGCCTCACGCTCCGGTACGACCAGGTGACCGACCCTGCCACCCACCAGGCGGTGTTGGAGACAGCCCGCGAGTTTCCCCTGACCCAGGTCTTCCCGCAGCTCTCCGCCCAGAGCCGCCTCTCGGTGCTGCGCCTGGCCGCCGGTGCCCGGTTTGCCGACCACCTCGACACCCGTCCGCGCTTTCAGGTGGGGGTGCTGGACCTGGAGGTCTACCAGTCCAACGTAGGGCTGGGGCTGACGCTGCTGGACTACGACCGGACGGGCGTTGCGGACCTGCACGCCCGCTGGCTCCTGGCGCGGGGTGGCCCGGCGTTCCGGATCGGGTCTGATGCGGCCTACCTCGAACCCCGCCTCACCGGCAGTGCGGGCCTGACCACATTGCACCTGGGCCTGGCCCACTACGCCCGGCTCGGTCCGCAGGCCGACGCGGGCCACACCCACCTCGAAGGCCGTTACCAGTTCACCCTCACCGCCCGCCTCGGACGGTTGACGCTGGCCGGGGACTATGGCCGCAGCTTGCACATGGGCGGCATCAACACGCGGCGTAACCTCCTGGGGGCCGAAGCCTTCCTTACGGTACACCACAAGGCCCAGGCGTTCGCCCGCTATGAACAGGAGGCCACCCGCCTCGGCAACCGCACCCAGGAACGAGACCACCTGCGGCTGGGCCTCCGCCTGACCCCGCGTGCAACACGGTATTAGGGGGCGGGGTTTGGGAATGGCCTCTCGGCCTTTGGGACGCTTCGCCTTGGGACGGCCTGACGGCCTTTAGTACGGCCTTTGGGATGGCCTTTGGCCTTTGGGAAACCCATGCGTCAACCAAAGCGAACGTTTTTGTAGGGGCAGGGCATGCCCTGCCCTCTTCACCAAGCACCAAGCCCCTAACCATCGTCACACCCCGATGACCTGGAAGCGGGAGCCTTCGACGGGATGTTTCTCGACCTCAATGCGCACGGGGAAAGCTTCTTTTAGCTGATCCAGGTGGGTGATGACGAGGATCTTGTCGAAGTCGTGCTGGACGGTCTGGATGGCCCCGATCATACTGTCCACCCCCTGGGCGTCCTGCGTGCCGAAGCCTTCATCGATGACGAGGGTGCGGATGCGGACGCCGCTGCGCTCGGCCAGCAGTTGCGAGAGGGCAATACGCAGGGCAAAATTGACCCGGAACGCCTCGCCGCCAGAGAACGTCTCGTAGGCCCGCGCCTGGCCGTGCTCGTCGGTGATGGTGATCTTCAGGGTTTCGGCAGTCCCGCCAGCATTCAGTTCCCGGAGGGTCTGGAGGCGGACGTGCATCCGGCCTTCGGTGAGGCGGTCCAGCAGCTCGTTGGCGCGTTCTTCCACCTCCGGCAGGGTCTGTTCGATGATGAGTGAGGGGATGCCGTTCTTGCCGAAGGCGATACGGAGGTGCTTGTAGAGGCGGCTGTCGGCTTCGGCCTGCAGGCACCGCTGGCCCTGTTCGTCCAGGGCTGTGCGGTCGCGTTCGGCCTGTTCGAGCCGGGCGGTGAGTTCCCCGCGCCGTGCCTGGTAGGTGGCCTGCTGTGCCTCCAGGGCCACCCGGTCTGCAACCACCCCCTGGTGCTGTGCCTGCACGGCGGGGCGCCCGGCCAGTTCCGCCTCAATCTCGGCAA
>CAZLRO010000159.1:8493-9046 GCA_964561865.1 uncultured Rhodothermaceae bacterium
TGCCTCCTGCTCGGCTGTCAGATGGACGAGGTGGGCTTCGACCTCGGCCTGCTGCTGGAGCCAGGTGGCCCGGTTGTCCTGGGCATTGAGGAGGTCACGGTACCGGGCGGTGGCATCGCCCAACGCACGGAGGGCGCTGCGCACGGCCTCCAGCCGCCCGCCGTCGAAGCCGACGTGGGCCTGCTGCTGGCGGAGCGCGTCGATCTCGGCCTGGAGGGGGCCGAGCAGCGTGCCGTTGTCGAGTTGCTGGAGCAGGTCGTCGCGTTCACGGGTTTTGGCCTGGATGTGCCGTTCCAGCTCCTCCTTGCGCCCGGCCCGTTCGTGCAGGCGGTTGCGTTCGCGTTCGAGCGGTTCGACGAGGGCAGCCTGCTGCTGGCGCTGCTGGAACCCGTGTTCGTCGAAGGCCAGGGCGTCGTGTTCCTGCTGGACCTGGGCCAGCCGTTCCCGTTCGGCCAGGGCGAACGTCTCTCCCTGCAGCTGCGCATCGACGAGGGTGTGTTGCTGGCGAAGTCCTTCCAGCGTCTGGCGCTGCGCCTGGGCCTGTTGCAACTGT
>CAZLRO010000160.1:0-3861 GCA_964561865.1 uncultured Rhodothermaceae bacterium
GCCGGGAGCGGGAGCGAGCCGGGGATGCCCAGCAGCGGGAACTCCTTGCGGAGCGGGAAATACGCGAAGTCCTCCGGCAGGAGCAGCCGGCGCAGGTCCGGGTGCCCCTCGAAGTGCAGGCCGAACATGTCGTAGGCTTCGCGCTCGTTCCAGTTGGCCGCCCGGTACACACCCGTGAGCGAGGGCACCGTCGGGTCGTCCTCGTCCACGCGCAGCTTCAGGCGCAGCCGCTGGCCGCGTGCGATGTTCACGAGGTTGTAGAAGACCTCAAACCGGTCCTCGTCGGTGAAGCGGTCGATGCCGCCCATATCGACGAAGTAGGTGAAGCCCTGCTCGGCCTTGAGGTAGCGGGCAATGTCCACAAGCCGGCTTTTCTCCACGCGCACGGTGTGTTCGTTGGCGTAGAGGGTCACGTCAAGCACCGCGTCGCCGAACGTCTCCTGGAGTGCCTGCACCACGTCTGGCACGAACGTCGCGGCCTTGGCGTGGGGGTTGGCGGCGTCCTGCCCGGTGGGTGCGTCCACCGGCGTGAAGTGGAAAGGCAGGGTCTGGGGGGTGGGGGTAGCCATAAGGGGCCAGTCAGTTTGGGCGGTAGAGCACGTCCGGCGCGACCACCGCATCCCCGGACGGAAGCAGCACGCGCGGACGGGCAGGCACGACGGCGGGCTTCTCCCGTCCGGATTCGTAGTCCTGCGAGAGCGAGTACTGGTTGCGGATCTTCTCCTGGATGTCCATCAGGGCATGGATGACAGCTTCCGGACGCGGTGGGCAGCCAGGGACGTACACGTCCACCGGGAGGAAGTTGTCGCAGCCCTGCACCACGCCGTAGCAGCGGTGCATCCCACCGGAGGAAGCACACGCGCCCATGGCGATGCACCACTTGGGGTCGGCCATCTGGTCCCAGACGCGGCGGATGGCGTGGGCCATCTTGTACGACGCCCAGCCAGCCACGATCATCAGGTCCGCCTGGCGCGGGGAGAAACGCATGGCCTCGCTGCCGAAGCGCGCCACATCGTACTTGGGGGCGGCAAAAGCCATCATCTCAATGCCACAGCAGGCCAGCCCCATCGGCATGGGCATCAGTGAGTTGGAACGCGCCCAGTTCACCACCGCATCCACCTGCGTGGTGAGGAAGCCTTCCCTGAAAACCGTTTCAAGTCCCATACAGACCGTCCGGATTAGTCACTGTTCGAAATGTTCAACGCCTCAGTCAAACTCAAGCCCGCCCTTCTTGATGTCGTAGAGCAGCCCGATGGCGAGGACGAGGATGAAGAAGAAGACCACGGCCAGCACGCCCAGCCCGGCCCCCGAAGCGAGGAACTCGTGATAGCTGGCCGCCCACGGGTAAAGGAACACCACCTCCACATCGAACACGATGAAGATCATCGCCACGAGGTAGAACTTGACGGAATACCGCTCGCGGGCGGTGCCCACCGGGTCCATGCCACTCTCGTACGCCTTCTGCTTGATGCGGTTCGGGCGGAACGGGCCGAGAATTTCGGCGGCCTTGAGCAACGTCAGCGCCAACCCGGCGGCGATGACGATCATGATGAACAGCGGGATGAAGTCGGCGAGCATCGAGTTCTCCAGAAACAGGGATGCGGACCCGGACAGCGGGGCCGAACGCCAATTTAGCACAAAGGCGCAAGCTACCCAACCCCGCCAACCCTGTCAACGCCGCCCACCTTGAAGATTGGCAAAAAGAATCCGACACGGGCGCTACCGCCGAAGAAAGGCCGGTGTGCGATGCGCCGGGCACCAGACCATCCAACACCAACCGGGAGGCACGACCCTCCCAGATAGCAAAATATAGTCAATTTGACTATAATATAGTCAAATTGACTATATTCGTTACCACCGGGCGTGCGGCAATCTGCACAGGGTCGCGCTATCTTGTGCCGCGTTCCCGTTCCATCCGATGGTCACGATGAAACCCTGCCTTGTTGCCTGGTGCGTGCTGGGAGGGCTGATGGGGTACACGCCTGTCGGCCTCACGGCCCAGCCGTCCCCGCTCTCCGACGACGCCCTGATGACGCTCGTGCAGCGCCAGACCTTCCAGTACTTCTGGGACGGGGCCGAGCCGACCTCCGGCCTGGCCCGCGAGCGCATCCACCTCGACGGCATCTACCCGGACGACGACCGCAACGTGGTCACGTCCGGCGGCTCCGGCTTCGGGGTGATGGCGCTCCTGGTGGGCATCGAGCGCGGCTTCATCACCCGGCAGCAGGGCCTCGAACGCCTCGAACGGATCGTCGGCTGGCTCGAGCGGGCCGACCGTTTCCACGGCATGTTCCCGCACTGGTGGCACGGGGAGACGGGCCGCGTCAAGCCCTTCAGCCCCCACGACGACGGCGGCGACCTCGTCGAGAGCGCCTTCCTGTTCCAGGGGTTGCTGTGCGTGCGCCAGTATTTCCGCGACGGCACTGTGCAGGAAAAAGCCCTCGCCGAACGCATCGACGTGCTGTGGCGGGCAGCGGAATGGGACTGGTACCGGGGCGAGCACCGGGAGCACGTGCTGTTCTGGCACTGGTCGCCCAACCACGGCTGGCGGATGAACTTCCGCATCACCGGCTGGAACGAATGCCTCATCGCCTACATCCTCGCAGCGGCCTCGCCCACCCACGGCGTCCCGCCCGAGGTGTACCACGACGGCTGGGCGAAGGGTGGGGCCATCGTGGGCGGCCCCACGCAGTACGGCTACACGCTGGCCCTGGCACACAACGGCGCGCCCGATTATGGCGGCCCGCTCTTCTGGGCGCACTACTCGTTCCTCGGCCTCGACCCGCGCCACCTGCGCGACCGCTACGCCGGCTACTGGCAGCACAACCGCCACCATGTGCTCATCAACTACCGCTACTGCGTCGAGAACCCGCGCCGTTGGCCCGGCTACGGCCCCCACAACTGGGGGCTGACGGCCAGCTACTCGCCCGGCTTCTACGCGGCACATCGTCCGGGCGAAGACCTGGGCGTGATCACCCCTACGGCGGCGTTGGCTTCCTTCCCCTACACCCCTGCCGAGAGCATGGCCGCGATGCGCCATTTCTACGACACGCTGGGCGCCGACCTGTGGGGACCCTACGGCTTCTACGACGCCTTCTCGCAGCAGGTGGACTGGTTCCCCCGTCGCTACCTCGCCATCGACCAGGGGCCGATTGTGGTGATGATCGAGAACCACCGCTCCGGGCTGCTCTGGCGACTGTTCATGTCCTGCCCCGAAGTGCAGGCTGGCTTGACGAAGCTGGGATTCAGCTTTTGAACGAGAGGGCCGCAGAAAAAGCAGGAGGGGATATAGTCAATTTGACTATATCCCCTCCTTACAATACACCCGGGTTGGACCGGACTGTCTCCGCTCAGAACGAGAACGTGAGGCGGGCGAGGCCCTGGCGACCGATCCGGGGGGCACCGATGAACTCGCGGTGCTCGTCGTTGAGCGCGTTGGCGATGTTCACATCGAGGCGCAGCCCCTCGAACTGGCCGGAGAAGTCATAGCCAGCGCCTACGTCCACCTTGAAGCTGCTCTCGACATTCCCCACATACGGGCCAGACTCGACCGGGAAGCCGTCGGTGTAGCGCCCGGCGAGGTTCACCGAGAAGCCGGAGGCGTGCATGTAGCTGCCACCCAGCTTGAGCTTGAATGCTGGCGAGTTCAGGGCCACCGCCAGCGCCGTGTTCGTTTCCTCCAGCTCGGTGTTGTCGAAGAAGTCGTCGCTCACGAACGAGAGGTTGCCGAAGAGGCTCAGTTCCTCCGTAGCCAGCACTTGCATCGACGCATCGACGCCCCAGAAGTCCAGTTTCCCGAAGTTGCGGTAGGCCAGCATCAGTTCCGGGATAGCCCCCTGGCCGGGGTTGTTCTCGATGGCC
>CAZLRO010000160.1:3871-9021 GCA_964561865.1 uncultured Rhodothermaceae bacterium
GACCGGCGTGGTCGCACTCGGCAACTGCCCGGCGGCCAGGTTGGTGAGCAGCCCCGCGACGGCAGCCGCATTCAGTCCCAGTCCGCCGAGGGCGCCGTTGAGGAGTGCGTTATTCTGGATGGCGGTCGCCAGGGCGGACTGCAAATCCGCGCTCAATGTGGGCACAAACACCAGCGGCGACTCCACCAGCAGCGGGCCGATGAAGTTCTCTTTCGTCGAATAGTAGCCGTCGAGGGCGAAGAGCACCTTGTTGCCCCACAGCCCCTTGTAGCCCACTTCGAACGTCTGGCTGGTGGTCTGCGAGAGCGGGCTGATGTCCGTCAGATCAGCCACGATGTCGGTGGGGCCACCGGAAAGGCTGGGGATGCCCATCACCCCACGGGAGAAGCCCTGCACCTGGGTGGCCTGCGGGGCCAGCAGGGCCACGAGCTGGCCCACCGTCGGCAGTGCAATCGCATCGGGCACGCCCACCAGGATGCCGTTCTGCCGGAGCAAGCCCAGCAGGTTGGCCGTGGGGATGGCCGACAGCCCGGCGTACACACTGCTGTAGACGGCATCCAGCGGCAGCCCGACGGGGGTCTTGGTGCCACAGGCCGGGGTGACCACCGGGAAGCACCCGTTCAGGCTGGAGGCCACCAGGTCCGTCCCGGCAATGCCGGAATAGGCCGCGTTGCGCTCCCATGTGAAGCCGCGTGCCACCCCGCGCCCCCGCACCGTGATGCCACTCGTCCGCCCGGCCACGATGTCGAGGAAGTTGGAGTTGGTGCCCGGCGAGGAGAAGGCGCGGTTGTAGGTGGCCCGGAACGTGTGCGCGTTCGTGGGCTTGATCACCAGCGCAGCACGGGGCGAGAGCTGCACGTCATCCACGATATCGTTGTAGTCCGTGCGCAGTGCCAGCGTCAGGTCCAGCTTCGGCGAGAGGGCTGTCGTGGACTGGACGTAGGCCCCGTACTCGGAGATGCTGTCGTCCTCCTCGTTGCGGCCCAGGATGGTGCCGTCGGTGTCGGGGCGGATCAGTTCGGCATCGACGCCGAGGATGATCTGCTGCTTGCCGTCGGCAAAGCTGAGGTCGTACTGGGCCTGGGCATTGTAGAGCGCCCCCTTGTCGACCACCGGGGTGGGACTGGTGGCGTCGTAGACGAAGGAGTCCCCCGCCTCGTTCTTGTTGACATAGACCTGGGCGAAGAACCGGTCGTAGAGGAACCGGAGTTGCCCGTAGCTGTAGCCGAAGCCGTCGGCCTGCACGGTGCCAATGCCGGAGAGCACGGTGGCCTTCAGTTGCGAGAAGCCGCCGTTGGCGATGATCGACCCTTTCTCGCTGAAACGGTACTCTACCGTGCCGTTGACGTTCAGCTTCTCGTAGTCGTTGCTGCGCGGGCCGTCTGCCGCGATCTGGGCAGCATCGAGGGCATCCGCCGGGTCGAGTTCCCAGTCGTCGGCCTGGCCGTAGACCCCCGTCACCTTCACCCCCAGCTTTTCATTGACCACCCCGGCGGCGCGGAACATCCCGCCGAAGTACGAACGTTCGCCGCCCATGAGCGAGACGGTCACGCCCGGATGGGTGAACGGGTCTTTCGAGATGAAATGCACCACCCCGGCGTCCACGCCTGCGCCGTAGAGCGCTGACCCCGGCCCGCGCACTACCTCTACCCGGTCCAGGTCGATATTGAGGTTGGGCATGATCGAGTAGATGTTCACGCCCAGGGACGGGACGGCGGCCTGCCGGTAGTCCGTCAGCACATAGGCCGAGCCGGAGAAGGCGTTGTTGAACCCGCGCAGCACGATCTCGGTGCGGTCTACACCCGTCTGGGCCACGTCCACGCCGGTGGTGTTGCGCAGCAGCCCATCGGACGAGGGCGAGACGTTCTGGGCGATCTCCTCGGCCCCCAGCACCGAGATGGACGCCGGGGCGTCGAGGGCTTTCTCCTGCCGGCGGGAGGCCGTGATGATGACCGTGTTCAGTTCAAACCCGGTCTGCGAAAGTTGCAGGTCTACCGTGCGGACCTCGCCCGCCGCCAGGGTCACCGAGACGTCGGTGTCCTGGTAGCCGACGTAGCGGCCGCGCACGGTGTAGGTGCCGGCGGGAACGCCTGCAATCTGGTATTCCCCGTCCAGGTTGGTCGCCGCACCGGTGACCAGCTCGCCCGAGGCACCCAGCACGACGACGTTAGCACCGGGCAGGGGGGCACCATCCTGGGCATCGGTGACGGTACCCCGCACGGTGGCATTCTGCGCCCCGGCCAGGGGCACCAGCAGCCACAACAGGAGCAGTCCCAGCACAGTGCTGCGTGTAACAACGTTCATAAGTCCTCCGTTCGCGAAAGGTTGAGATGATATCAGGGGCCTGCCATCCATCCGGGTGCGCATCGCAGCGCCCGCAGGGAACACGATCGCTCGGCCGGGAAAAGGCATCGACAGCCTGGAAAGCGCTTTTGGTGGCGAAGCGGCCCTCACGCCAAGGGCTGTGGGTTTGTTGAAGGGCGAAGATATTAAGAAAACGCGAAGATCGAAAACAGCCCCGCCGGAATGCGAAAAAAACGCCGCTGGGGGAAGAAAGAAAAGGAGCACAACAGAAACAGGGCGAAGACTCCCC
The DNA here is from genome assembly GCA_964561865.1 of uncultured Rhodothermaceae bacterium. Classification (GTDB taxonomy): domain Bacteria; phylum Bacteroidota; class Rhodothermia; order Rhodothermales; family CAZLRO01; genus CAZLRO01. The sequence continues at coordinate 6,465 of CAZLRO010000160.1, forward strand.
GACCCCCACCTCATCACCGAGCCGGCACCGGGCCATCCGGACGTTCCTACCGTGCCAAGAGCTGTTGCTTGTTTTCAGAGAAGAGGGTTGGGAAATATCGTCAAATTGACTATATTATCGTCAAATTGACTATAATTTTCAATCTTACCTCCATTGCCTGCCCACAGACCGCAGCACCATTGTATGTCGATGGGGGTGTTTTATTCCCCCAGTCCTACCCGTTCGAAGATCAGGTTCACATGGCGGAGGTGGTAGTGGGCGTCGAAGGCTTCGGCGAGCACGTCGGGGGCGAGGCGTTGGGTGATAGCCCCTTCTTCGCATACGATGTCGTAGAAGGGGCGCTGTTCGGCCCAGGCCCGCATCGCCAGGGGCTGTACGAGGTCGTAGGCGGCTTCCCGGCTCAGGCCGGTTTCGATGAGCTGGAGCATGAGGCGTTGGCTGTGGTAGAGGCCGAACGTTCGCTCCATGTTGCGCTGCATGGCCTCCGGGTAGACGACCAGGTGCTCGACCACGCCGGCCATCCGGTGCAGGGCGTAATGCAGCAACGTGGTAGCGTCGGGCAGGATGACCCGCTCGACGGACGAGTGCGAGATGTCGCGTTCGTGCCACAGGGCTACATTCTCGTAGGCGGCGACCATATAGCCGCGCAGCAGCCGGGCTGCGCCGGTGATGTTCTCGGCGCTGATGGGGTTGCGCTTGTGCGGCATGGCGGAGGAGCCTTTCTGCCCGCGTCCGAAGGCTTCCTCGACCTCGCGCACCTCGCTGCGCTGGAGGTGGCGCAGTTCGACGGCCAGCTTTTCGAGTGAGGCCCCGACGAGGGCCAGCACGCCGAGGTAGTGGGCGTGGCGGTCGCGTTGCAGCACCTGCGTCGAGATGGGGGCCGGGTGCAGCCCCAGGCGCTCGCAGGTGATCCGCTCGACGTCGGGCGGCAGGTGCGCGAACGTCCCGACGGCACCGGAGACCTTGCCCACGGCCACGCCGTCGGCGGCGGCGGTGAAGCGGGCGCGGTTGCGCAGCATCTCGGCATAGAACAGTGCCAGCTTGAGGCCAAAGGTCGTCGGCTCGGCATGGACGCCGTGCGTGCGCCCCATCATCAGCGTGTTCCTGTGGCGGCGTGCCTGTTGTGCCAGCACGTCGATGAGCCGGTCCAGCGCGTCCAGCAGCAGCGCGTTGGCCTGCTTGAGCCGGTACGAGAGCGCGGTATCGACCACATCGGACGAGGTGAGGCCGTAATGCACCCACTTGCGTTCCTCGCCGAGCGTCTCGCTCACCGCCCGCGTGAAGGCCACCACATCGTGCCGCGTCGTCTCCTCGATCTCGTGGATACGGGCGATGTCGAACGTGGCGCGGGCATACAGCGTTTCGACGTCGGCCTTCGGGATCACGCCGAGTTCGCTCCAGGCCGCACAGGCCGCCAGTTCGACCTCCAGCCAGGACTGGAACTGCTGCTCTTCACTCCAGAGCGCCGCCATTTCGGGGCGCGTGTACCGAGGAATCATGGGACGCTTCGCTTTGGGGCGCTCAGGGCAGGGCATGCCCCTACTGGGACGGCCTGACGGCCTTTGGGGCGGCCTACAACGATCCTCGCTGGTCGCGCAGGAACTTGTAGAGCAGCGCCCGTGCCCGGAAGATATGGGCCTTGACGGTGCCGAGGGGCAGGTCCAGCTCCTCGGCGATCTCTTCGTAGGACATTTCCTGCTGGTGCCGCATCACAATCACCTGGTGATACTTGGGGGGTAGCGCGTTGATGGCATCCTGGATGATCTGGCGGCGCTGGTCCTCGACGATGTGGCGGTCCGGGCGGTAGGTGAGGTCAGGGATCTCGTATTCCAGTTCACCATCCTTCGTCTGCACCGGCTTGTCGATGGAGAAGGTAGGCAGCTTGCGCTTGCGCAGGTGGTCGATGGTGTGGTTGGTGGCAATCTTGTACAGCCAGGTGGAGAAGGCAAAGTCCGACGAGTACGAGTCCAGGGCGGTGAAGGCCTTGATGAAGCATTCCTGCACGAGGTCGTCGAGTTCATCCTGCTGCTTGACCATGCGCTGGATGTGCCGGTAGAGTGCCGGGCGGTACTTGTCCATGAGCACCTGGTAGGCAGATGCTTTTCCGGCGAGGGCCTGCTCGACCAACATCCGGTCCTGGTCGCTGGAGGCAGAGGATGCAGGGACGGAGGACTCCTGGGACATGCGAACGGGGTGAAACAGGAACAGGGCAGGCTGCGTCTTGCCGGTGCAGGGCCAAGATAGGGAAAGACGCCGGGGGATGGAAGACAGGGGTGGGAAACGGGCGATCCCCGTTGAGGGGCGGGGGGTCATCGCATCCGGGCCAGTCCGATCAGGCAGCATAGCGGGGAAAACAGGGTTCCCGAGGCCAGGCCCCCCACACTGGTCACGACCAGGCCCAGCCAGAAGTCACTGTGCGAGGCAAACAGGAGCAGCGGGAGCATCCCTGCCACCGAGGTGAGGGTGGTAGCCCACATCGGGTGAAGCCGTTGCCGCACGGCCAGGCGCAAGGCGGTCGGGTTTGGTAGTCGGGGATGTGTTTTCCGAAGCTGCTGCC
>CAZLRO010000161.1:0-4056 GCA_964561865.1 uncultured Rhodothermaceae bacterium
TTGTGGTCGATCAGGGTCAATCTCATGAGATCGACCATGCTCCTCGCAAGGACACCTTCAGGACGGGCGGCTTCATCCCAAGCACAAATCCGCCCTCCGAGATCCGCAATTTATCTTCCGTCATGGATACCCTGGAAGCCTATTTCGCCCCGTTTCGCCGCCAGATCGTGGGGTATGACCAGACGTTCATCTCGCCCTATGGCCGGCAACGGATTGTGTATGCGGACTGGATTGCCAGCGGGCGGCTCTATGCGCCCATCGAGCAGCAACTGCTGACAGTGTTCGGCCCGTTCGTCGCTAACACGCATTCGGAGTCGAGCGTCACCGGCACGGCCATGACCCAGGCCTACCACCAGGCGCGCGCGATCATCAAGCAACACGTCCATGCTGGCCCCAACGATGTGCTCATCGCAGCGGAACATGGCATGACGGGGGTGATCAACAAGTTCCAGCGCATTCTGGGCCTGCGTGTGCCTGAACGCCTCCAGGCGTATGTGCAACTGTCCGACGCGGAGCGCCCTGTGGTGTTCATCACCCATATGGAGCACCATTCAAACCAGACGTCGTGGCTGGAAACCCTCGCCGAGGTGGTGGTGGTCCCGCCCGACGACGATGGGCGGTGCTGCCTCGAAAACCTGCGGCGTGCCCTCGAACAGCACCGGGACCATCCGCGCAAGATCGGCTCGTTCTCGGCCTGCTCGAACGTCACGGGCATCGGTACGCCCTACCACCAGATGGCACGGCTGATGCATGAATACGGCGGGCTGTGCTTTGTGGATTTTGCGGCCTCCGCCCCCTATGCGGCCATCGACATGCACCCGCCCGACCCGATGGAACGGCTGGATGCGATCTTCTTCTCCCCCCACAAGTTCCTCGGCGGCCCCGGCTCGACGGGCATCCTGATCTTCGACGCTGACCTCGATCCGAACCAGGTGCCCGACCACCCCGGTGGGGGCACGGTGTACTGGACGAACCCCTGGGGCGAGCACCGGTTTGTGGACGACCTGGAGGCGCGCGAAGACGGCGGGACGCCCGGCTTCCTCCAGACGATCCGGGCCGCGCTGGCCGTCCGCCTCAAGGAGGCGATGGGGGTAGAAAACCTGCTGGCCCGCGAAGAAGAACTGCTGCACCGGGCCTTTCCGGCCCTGCGGGCCATTCCGGGGCTGCACCTGCTGGCCGACGCCATCGAAGACCGCCTCGGCATCCTCTCGTTCTATGTCGAGGGGCTACATTACAACCTGATCGTCAAGCTGCTCAACGACCGCTTCGGCATCCAGGTCCGAGGAGGATGTTCCTGCGCCGGGACCTACGGGCACTACCTCTTGCATGTGGACCGCGCCCACTCCCGCCACATCACCGAGCAGATCGACCACGGTGACCTCTCGGCCAAACCCGGCTGGGTCCGCCTCTCCCTCCATCCCACGATGACCGACGACGAACTCGACTACATTCTGAACGCCCTGCGGCGGATCGTGGCCCATGCCGACACCTGGGCGCATGACTACACCTACAACCCCCACACCAACGAGTTCACCCACCGGGACGATCCGGGCATGCAGCGTGCCACCGTCCAGTCCTGGTTCGACCTGCCCCTTGGCGTCAACGCGGGCGACGGCGAAGCCCGGGAGGCCCTGCGGCCCTGAGCGGCGTCAGGCCAGGGCTTGCCCTTCCGCAGCCGCCGGGAGCACCGGCGTTTCCGCTGGCATGTCTTCCGTCGGGGCTTCCGGAGGCGTTTCCTCGCCGTCAGGCGCTGCCGCAGCGATCAGGGGCATCTCCTGCAAGCGCACCTCCTCGAAGAGGGACACGGCACTGCCCACCCATCCGACCGTCACGAACGCACGGGTCAGCAAGCACCCCTGTTGTACCAGGAACGGCACCCACGCCGCCGCGAACGACAGATCGACGACGGTGGGCAGCAGCCACAGCCCCAGGCCCGGCACGAACCACGCCAGGTAGAGCCAGCTCGCCACGCCGTGCCGGAACGGCCAGCCGATCCCCGTCCGCCAGGCCCTTCCGACCGGGGCCTCGTCGATCACCAGCGCCGCACGGGCATAGTCGTGCATCAGGTCCAGCACCGCGATCCCGGCGATGAAGAGGGTGGGGGTGAGCACGTTGTTCGTCCACCATTCGCCCACCGTACCGGCCCAGACGGCCTTCACGGCAGCATTGACCACACCCACCGGGATCAGCCAGGCGAACGCCAGCAGCAGGAACAGGAGCGCCAGCAGCAGCCCTGGCCCGGTGAAGCGTCCGACCCCTTGCCAGAACGAGCGCCCGCCGCCCTCGCGCAGGGCATGGACCAGCCCCACCCCGGAGGCGGCATGCCACACCAGCAATAGCACCCCGGCCAGCAACACCTGCCAGAGCAGCCCTCCCAGCATCGGCTCGACCTTCTCCATGATGTCGAACCACAGCACGATGTCGAACTGCCGGGCCAGGTCGTCGCTGAAACCGGTGGGGCCGACGATCTCGTTCAGGGTGAAATACAGCGGCAGGGTGAGGATGAAGGCGAGGGCAAGCTGCATCGCAAACAGGAGCAACGCCAACCCCGGCCTGCGGCGCAACGCCGCCAGACCCGCCTGGAAGTGAGAGCCAAACATGGGCAATGGAGGGTAAAAATGGAAGAAAGCGGGAGCCGCAGGCGTCGCCCTCAGGCCAGCGCCGTGATCAGGTAGAACAGTTGCTGCAACAGGGTGAGAAACGACAGTTGCATCTTGGCCGCGAGCGTGCGGTCAGCCGCTGCCGCCATCCGGTTGTTGAGGCGGTTCACATCCAGCAACACCTTGTTCTCCGGGTCTACCCAGGCTTCCACCACCCGGCGCGGCCCCTCGAACGTGAACCTCTTCCACGCATCGCGCCCATCCCACGACTGCTCCTCGGTGGTGCCGTCGTCGAACACGAACCGGATGGTCTGGGGAAAGACGGCGTCGCCGAGCCGCTTGATCCGCACTTCGCTTTCATAGACGGTGGTGGAGTCGTCGGCCCCCGATTTCTCCTCGTTGAGGATGACATGGACGGCGTAGTCTACCACCGCCGTGCCGTAGACGAACTGGTCGAAGAACCAGCCGAGGTCCTGCCCGGAGACCGACTCGGCCACGGCGATGAAGTCGCGCGTGGTGGGATGGCGGAAGCGCCACTGGGTGTAGTACGTGCGCCAGATGCGGTGCATCGTCTCCCATCCGAGGTGTTGTTCGAGGGTGTTGAGGATGGTGGCGGGTTTCGAATAGGAGGCTTTCGAGTAATCCCCGAACGGGTACTCCCACGAGCGCTGGAAGAGCGCGCCCCGATTGGGATTGTTCTTGGCGTAGTTGACCCGGTGGAGCTGCCGGTCGCCCATGCCAAAGCCGGGCAGGTCGATCACCGCCGTGCCGCTTCCATAGACCTCGTCCATGATGCGGGACTCGAAGTAGGAGTTGATGCCTTCGTCGAGCCAGGCCTCCTCGAACTCGTTGCTGGCGAGCAGGCCGTAGAAATACTGGTGGCCGAACTCGTGGATGGTCACCAGTTCGAGCGGACGCACCCATTCGGGCAGCATGTAGGCGGTGCCACAGGTGATGAGTGTGGGGTACTCCATCCCGTTGGCCCCGCCGATGGCATCGACGAGGGTGAGGGTGGTGTACGGGTACTCGCCTACCCAGGCATCGTAGCGCTCCAGGGCAGCCTTGACGGCACTGAAATGCCGCATCGCCTGCCCCTCGTGTTCGGGCTGGAGCAGCAGCCGGATGCTGACGTGCCGCCACTGGTCGGTGTATTCGAGGAAGTCCGGGCTGGACGTCCAGGCGAAGTCGTGTACGTCCTGTGCCAAATAGCGCACCGTCCGCGTGCCTTGCTCCTCCTCCTCGCGGATGAGGATGCCGCTGGCCCCCACCCGGTAGGCCGTCGGGGTGGTGATGGTCACGTCATACACGCCGTAGTCGGCGTAGAATTCGCTGTTGGAATGGAACTGGTGGGTGTTCCAGCGTCCATGTGTGGTGTCGGCAGGGACATAGCGCTGGCCGGGCACCTCGTAGACGCCGAGCTTGGGGAACCACTGCGCGATCAGCAGGAAGTCGTCCT
>CAZLRO010000161.1:4066-9013 GCA_964561865.1 uncultured Rhodothermaceae bacterium
ACCATGAAGAACGGCTCGCCGCTGTCGCTCTCCTCCCAGCCCGTCCGGGCGAAGATTTTCGGCATCCGGGCGGTGAAGTCCACATCCAGCGTGATGGTCTCACCGGGGTTGACCGCCCGCGGCAGCGTGACGGCCATCACGGTGCGGTCGTCGGGGTTTCCGTCGTCGGGCTGGAGGTAGCGCACCTGGGGCATCAGGTCGGTCGATGGGGTATTGTAGCCGTCCTCGGTGTTGACGATCTGCATCTTCGTGACATCGATGCCGCCCCAGGTGCTGTCGCCCTTCGCCTCATAACCTCGGTGCGACCCGCCGCTCTCGCGCATGAACGTGGAGTTGCGGTCCTTGAAGGCGTTGAGGTAGAGGTGGAACTGCAATTCGCCGACGGGCACGCGGTCGGGGTTGCGCCAGGTCAGGCGCTGGGTGCCCGCCACCGTCCGGCGGTCGGGGTTGAGCGTCACGTCCATCGTGTAGCTGACGCGCCGCTCGCTCAGCGGGGCATCGGAAACGGTGGCACGGGGTTGGGCCTGGACGAACCCGTGCTCCAGCAGGAGCAACAGGCACAGTCCCCCGAAACGGAGAGCAAGCGACATGGATACAACAGGTAGGGCAGTGGAACGGAACGGACACCTTACGCGGCAGGAACCCGCCAAGTTACAGCAAGACAAGGCCGGGTGCTGCCCACCGGGAACGAAACACCCCGGCGAAATGGTTAGACGCTCCTGACTTTTCCTGCCGGTTGCTATGCCCTTGCCCCCCCACGCCACCCTCTGCGAAGTCGGCCTCCGCGACGGCTTCCAGTTCGAGTCCACGCCCATCCCCACCGACGTCAAGGTCGAAGTCCTCACGGCGCTCGTGGCGGCGGGGCTGCGGCGGCTCCAGGTGACGTCGTTCGTGCATCCGAAATGGGTGCCGCAGATGGCCGACGCCGAGGCGGTCGTGCGCCGCCTGCCGGTGGCCGATGGGGTGGCCTACACCGGACTCGTGCTGAACCTGCGCGGCCTCGAACGGGCCATCGCCGCCGGGCTGGGCTATGTGGACGTCTCCATCGCCACGAACGAGCAGCACAGCCGCGACAACGCCAACATGACCGTGGACGAAGGGCTGGCGCAGGCGGTGGCGATGCTGCGGCGTGCCCGCGAGGCAGGCATCCAGGCCCAGTTCGGTCTCCAGACGGTCTTCGGCTATGCCACCCCCGGCGACACACCGCTCGAACAGGTGCGGGCAATGATCCGGCCTGTGCTCGACCTCGGCATCGAGTCGCTCTCCCTGGCCGACTCTACCGGCCTGGCAAACCCGGTGATGCTCCGCGAGCGGGTGCAGGCCGTGCAGGACCTCACCGGCGACCTCCCCCTCGTCCTGCACCTGCACGACACCCGGGGCCTCGGCATGGCAAACGTAGTGGCTGCCCTCGACTGCGGCATCACCCGGTTCGATACGGCTTTTGGCGGGATGGGCGGCTGCCCGTTCATCCCCGGCGCCACCGGCAACATCGCCACCGAAGACACCGCCTATCTGCTTGAACAGATGGGCGTTATCACCGGGATCGACGTGGCAAAAGTGGCCGCCGTCTCGGCACGAATGGAAGCCTTCCTCGGCAAAACCTTCTCCGGCAAGCTTCACCGGCTCCTCGCCCGTTCCACTCCTGCACCAACGATGGCCTGATCCCAACCCCTCGGTTTTGCGCTTTTCTGTAAGGGATAGGCCGTTTCCCCGACAACCCGGCAACAATCCCGGAAAAAAACGCCCGGCCCTGCGCCACTGGCACTGTTTTTCCTGTACTTCGGGATCGAAGAGGGCTGTTGGCGGCCAACGCTGTCAAGTCTCCCCTCGCTCTTACTCCGAACGCAGTGAGGAATGACACGCTGGGGAGAGGCTCTACCAAGCCCCAGGTACCAAGCCCCAAGCACCAAATAGCCAACGGTTAACAGCAAAAAAGCTAAAAGCTAAACAAAAAAACCATTCTCATCTGTAACCCCCCTTAAGTCGCGCATTTTCGGTGTCGATACCCCACCGAGAATTGTGCAGGGGATCGCTCACGCCCGCAGGCAAGACCGGTTACGACGTTCTTGCTGGCGCGTAGACTCACCCAGGACTCACCTAGAGCGAGAGAGAGATGGAATTCGATTATGCTGCATTCGTCGGCTACGATGGTTCGAGCCGGACGACCCGTGTTCAGTTGCACAACCAGGCGGTTCATTTCGCCAAAGCCTGCTTGCACGCCGACCGCGTAGAGATCGTGGGCTGGACGTGGCGCGGGCGCTTCAAGCGCACGATCCTGCTGGAGCATGTGGCCCAGGTAGCCTGGCAGGTCGTCCGGTTGCCCCTGGCCAGCCTCGTGCTGCACCTGCAGACCGGCGAGGTCGTCGGGTTGCGCACCCGTGAGGCAGCGAAGTGGCGGCACTTCATCAACTACAACCTCGACCGGCTGCGCGAGATGGTGCAGACCACCGTCCAGATGCCCACCTTCACGCTGGCCCAGGCCGCCTGAGCCTGCCGCCGGGCGAGATTCGCCCATGCGCGGCCTGAAGGGCTGATATAGTCAATTTGACTATATTCCTGACATCGAGGGTTGCACGCCGATCCTTCGGAGATCGTTTTTAGCCTTGTCTTAAGCATGTGACGTGGCTAGATTGCGCCCGTGCGCGTCCGCTTCGTCCCCCTGCATTCGATGCAAGTGGAGGTGCTCGCCCCCCTGGTCCCAACGGTGTCCCGGCCCTGGTGCTGCGCCTGCACCTCATCGTACTCTTTGGCCCTGCTACCGTTGGCAAGATGGTGGTGGGCCTGGAACTCCAGGATCGGACGGACCTGCGCCTCTTCCAAAACCACATGAGTGTGGACCTGGCCCTGCACTTCTTCCCTTTTGGCTGACAGAACCTGGGGTAGGTGTCTCAGCCCCGCCGTTCTACTTCGTCGAGCACGCGCGTGGCGATGGCCTGTGCCAGGGACGGGGCGTTGCCCCAGGCGCGGTTGTTGGCGATGACACTGAGGTACACCTGCTGTTCGGCGGCCTGGAACACGAGCGCGGCTACGTCCAGCACCATGTCGCGGGCCTGGGGTGTCTGGGCGATCTCGGGGAGGGGTCGGTCGAACGGCCAGGCCAGGGCATAGGCTTTTTCGTAGGGCATGTTTGCCGGGGTGAGCAGCCGCACGACCGCCTGCCGGTTGGCCGCCGGGAAGCGCCCGCCGCACAGCTTCCACTGATTGCGCAGCGGGGGCAGCCACGTCCAGTGACTAAAGACGAAGCCGAGGCCGCGGCTCTCCAGCCAGTCGAAATACGGAGGGATGAGCAGATGGGGGGAGCGGAGTTCGAGGTGGGCCTGCGCCCCCTGCGGGAGGCGGGCAAAGAAGGCATCCAGCTCGGCAATGTTCTCCATCGGGTCGGGGCTTTCGGAGACCCGCTGGTATTCCTGCTCGAAGACCAGTCCCGTAAGCCGGTCGGCAAGCAGGGCCTGGGCCGGTTCGAGGAAGAGCCGGGCACAGGCGTCGGCGTCGAGGAAGTCCGGGTTGTCGTCGTAGCGCACCTGCCCGCCTGCGCCGCGCCGGAGCTTCCGGGCGAAGAACGTGTGCGGCACCTTCAGTAGGAACCGGGCCTCGTCCGGGGCATGGGTGGCGTACTGTTGCAGCAGGAAGTAGTTGGGCGAGGGCTTGCCATCCGGGTCGAGGAGCGGACGGTAGAACGTGAAGTCCAGTTCGAGCACGCCGAAGTGCTGGAAATAGTCCTCGACCGAGGCGATGGGCAGCGTCCGTTCCTCGAAGGTCTGCCCGCCGAGTGTGCGCGTGCGCGAGGTCAGCTCGGCCTCGTACCGGGCAGGGTAGACCTGTCCGATCCATCCGGCATACCGGTCGCTGGCCGTGCCGAAACGGAGGGCGGGGTGTACGGCCCGAAAGTCGAACGCAGCTACCTGTTCCCGCTGGTAAACAAGGGATTCCATTCGGTTGACCTGAGCAGTTGGCGGGGCGGTTTCATGGGTGCTGGCGGGGTTCGGAACGTCGGGAGGAGGGCTTGCGGCGGCGGCGGTGCAGGCGTTTCTGTACCTGGTGGGTGGAGAGGATCACTCCGAAGGGCAGGAACATGTAATAGGCCATCACGCGCCAGATCACCAGGGTGGGCAGGACGAGGGCGTGCGGCATCAGGGGGCTGAACAGCACCGCATACAGGCCCTCCACGCCGCCCGCTCCGCCAGGGGTGGGCATCACCAGGGCGGCGATGTTCAGCGCAATGGCCCGCAGCAGGAACAGCCCCTGGTCTACTGCCGGGTGTACGCTCCAGACGATGAGCAGCATGAGCAGGTAGCGGGGCAGCCAGGTACCCGCCGTCAGCAGCAGGCCCTTGAGGAAGAACCAGGGCGACTCGGCGCGGAGCAGCCGGGCTTTCTCGCCGAACTGGGCCATCTCGTGGGCTACGCGGTCCCGAAACCGCTGCAGGCCCCGGATGCGGCACACCCGGTCGGCCAGGCGCTGCAACAGCTCCGGGCGGAACAGCATCCCGTAGGCCAGCAGGCCCGTCCAGATCATGAAACCGAAGAAGTACAGGTAGGTCATCCCGGTACCGATGGTGCCGAAGGTGCGGGGGATGACCTCCAGGAACAGGGCGGCCACAAAGATCACCGGGGCCATGAGGGCAAACCAGCACTGGTCCAGCAGCATCACGAACAGGAGCGAGGCGGTGGCCTCGCCGAGCGGAATGGCTCCCCGGCGGCTGCCCTGGCTGTCCTGTGCCACATAGAGGGCCGCCAGCGGTGCCCCGCCCATGAACGCCGGGGTGATGTTCGACGAGAAGTCCCACGCGAGCTGGGTGCGGATACCCGCCCGCAGCCCCATCCGGCCGTGTGCAGCATGGCGGATGCGCCAGCCCCCCATCAGCACGCGCAGGGCCAGCATCCCGAAGGCCGCCGCCAGCAAGCCGGGGTGGACGCGCTCGAACACGGCCCGAAACTCCTGGGCCTC
>CAZLRO010000162.1:0-8997 GCA_964561865.1 uncultured Rhodothermaceae bacterium
GGGACACCCCGGCCCGCGAAGCCGACCTGTTCGACCTCAAGGGCACCGTCGAAGCCCTGCTGGAAACGCTGGGCCTCCAGGACGTAGCGATGACACCTGCCTACGCCGAAACCTCCCTGACGGGTTACCACCTGACCCTCACGGCCGGGGAGACCCTGCTCGGCCATCTGGCCCGGCTCTCGGACGAGCAGGCCGGCGCCAGCGACCTGCGGGCACCCGTGTACTTCGCCGAGCTGGATTGGGAGGCCCTCGTCCAGCAGGCCCTGCCCACCCTGGACGTCCGGTACGCCCCCGTGAGCCGCTTCCCCGTCGTGGCCCGCGACCTGGCCGCCGTCGTGGCCCGCGAGACACCGGTGGGGCCACTGCTGGCGACGATCCGGGCTGCCGGGCGACCCCTGCTCCGTGAAGCCGCCGTGTTCGACCTCTATGTGGGCGAACCCCTGGCCCCGGACCAGAAAAGCGTGGCCTTCACCCTCCGCTTCGGCGCCGACCGGACCTTGCTGGAGGAGGAGGTCGAAGCAGCCCTGGCCGTCATCCTGGCGGCGCTGCGGGACCAGCACGGGGCCGTGCTGCGGCAGTAGCCCGCTGCCCGACACAGGCCGACCGGCCAACGTATCGTATGAAAGCACGGCATTAACTGGATTTGGCGTATATTAGGCGCACCATCCTGCCGGGTTTATGAGTTCATCCGAAGACCATTCTTCGCGTTCGAGAAAGCGGCGGCGGCACCGAAAGGGGTCTCCCCCGGCTGCGGTGTCCCCTGCAACCGGCTCCGAAGCCACCCCTGCCCAGGGAACGCCACCTACCGACCCGCCAGCCCCGTTTTCCGGAGCACCCTCCCAACCGTACCGAGGTTCGATCCAGATGCGACCGCTCGAATCGCTGGAGCGTCTGCGCGCCCACGTGGAGCAAACGGCCCAGGAGTTGCAGCGCCTGCGCGAAGAGAACCACTCCCTGGCCCGCCGCCTGGAAGAGTTGCAGACCCTGACCCCCGACGCCGGGACCGGCACCGCCCTCGTGTTCGAGGAAGCCCCGGACGACCTGCGCCAGAAAATCCGGGGCCTGATCGAGACCATCGACACCTACCTGGCGAACGAGACCGAGGACGTACCATGAGCCGACCTGTCCGCGTGCGCCTGCTGGGCAAGGAGTATCCCCTCCTCGTGGAGCCGGAGGCCGAGACCACCTTGCGGGAACTGGCAGCCTATGTGGACGACAAGCTCCAGGCGTTCCGCGAAGCCCATCCGGAGAAGACCGACACGACGACTGCTGTGATCACCGCCCTGGCTATCGCCGAAGACCTGTTCAGCCTGCAACAGGCCCATGAAACCCTGCGCCAGGAGCACGAACACCTGCAACAGATCCTCAGCCGCGACCTCGACTACCTTGACCACCTCCTCGAACAAGCCCTGGCCCGCCCCCCCGGACCGTTCAACGGACACCCCCTGAAAAAATTGGGCACCTCCACCAGCTGAATCCCCTGCGCCGTATATTATTGGCAACCCGTGGCGATCCATAAAAAGAACCTTAACACGTTTTCTTTCGGGAACCTGCCTTCCTGTTTGGACAACAGGCCACCACCTCGCCGAGGCTGGGTTCACGAGAACCCACCGTGGAAGTTGAAAAGAACGGAGCGGCTCCCACTGTGATATGGAGAAGGTTCTTCATATCCGTCGCTACGGGTTCCTCCATTTTAACCCCGGTATGGCCCCGCTATGGAACCTGCCGGGGTTTTTGGTATTCTGTAGGGAAATCCGGAGGCGCTTCCGGTCCGGGGACCTCCCGGCCAGGCAACCGGCGTTCCTTGCAACCCAGCGGTGCCGGACAAGCCGTCCCCGCCGCATCTGATGTACAACGACTATGGTATCGACCACCGGCGGGGTTCTCCTCCTCGTCTTCGCGGTAGTCGTGCTGGGCATTCTCGTTGGTATCACTGTCGATAGATTCCTCCTTAAACGAATTGGACTCAATCAGTTAGCCCAGGCCCAACAGAAAGCCAACCATCTGCTGGCCGAAGCGGAGCAGGATATCCGGCGGCTCCGCCATGAACGGATTGAAACGGTCGAGGCGGAGCTTGCCCGACGGGAGCAGGCCTTCGCCGAGGAGTCGGCAGAAGCCCGGCATGCACTCCGGCGTTCCCGCGAGAAGCTGGACGAACGCCAGAACCGACTGAACCAGCGTATCCAGCGCATCAACGAGCGCGAGCAGGTCCTGCACAAGACCTCCGAAGTGCTGGATGCCCTCCACCGAGCGGTGGAACAGCAGCAGCAGCAAGCCCGGCAACACGTCGCCCAGGCGAAGACCCTCGCCACCGACGTCCAGCGACAGCAGCAGGAGACGGCGCGCCTCGAAGCGACCGCCCAACAGCGGGAAGCCGTGGCGGCAGCCCGCCAGGATGAGCTGGCCCAGTTGCTCGCCGAGCAGAAACGGCGGCTCGAAAACATGGCCGGGCTGACCCAGACCGAAGCCCGCCAGCTGCTACTCGACCAGCTGGCCGAGGAAGCCCGCCTCGAAGCCGCCTCGATGATCAAGGAAATCCGCGACGAGGCCCGCATCAAGGCCAACCGCGAAGCCCGCAAGATCATCCTCTCGGCCATCCAGCGCACCGCCGCCAGCCACGCCATCGAGAACACTGTCTCGGTCGTCAACATCCAGTCCGACGAGATGAAAGGCCGCATCATCGGGCGCGAGGGGCGCAATATCCGGGCCTTCGAGGCTGCTACCGGCATCGAGGTCATCGTGGACGACACCCCGGAGGCGGTCATCCTCTCCGGCTTCAACCCGGTGCGGCGCGAGGTGGCCCGCCTGGCCCTCACCCGGCTCATCCAGGATGGCCGCATCCACCCGGCCCGCATCGAGGAGATCGTCGAAAAGACGCGACAGGAGATCGAGGAAGAGATCGTCGAGATCGGCGAGCGCACCGTCATCGACCTGAACCTGCACGGGTTGCATCCGGAACTGATACGGCTCGTCGGGCGGATGCGCTACCGCACCAGCTACGGGCAGAACCTGCTGGCCCACTCCATCGAAACGGCCCGCATCGCCTCGCTCATGGCCTCGGAACTGGGCCTCGACGCCCAGAAAGCCCGCCGGGCTGGCCTCCTGCACGACATCGGCAAGGTGGTCGAGGAAGAATTCGAAGGGCCACATGCCCTCGTGGGAATGGAACTGTGCCGCAAGTACAAGGAAGACGCCGCCGTATGCAACGCCGTCGGTGCCCACCACGACGAGATCGAAATGACCACCGCCATCGCCCCGGTGGTGCAGGCCGCCGATGCCATCTCCGGCGCCCGGCCCGGCGCCCGGCGCGAAGCCCTCGAAGCCTATATCAAACGGCTGGAGAAACTGGAAGAACTGGCCGGGTCGTTCAACGGTGTCGAACGGGTCTTCGCCATCCAGGCCGGACGCGAAATCCGCGTCATCGTCAACCACGACCTGGTGACCGACGCCCTGGCCGAACAACTGGCCGTAGACATCGCCCGGAAAATCCAGGACGAAATCCAGTACCCCGGCCAGATCAAAGTGACCGTCATCCGCGAAGTGCGCTCGGTCTCCTATGCAAAGTGAACCCCCTGCCCTCAAAATCAAATATAGTCAAATTGACGATATCGTCAATTTGACTATATTTTCTGACGCGGCGCTTGGCGCAGCCGTTGTATCGGTTCCTGATTGTCCGTCCGGGGTCACCCTGTGCCCCCTAACTTCCAACACATTCCGTGAACCCCTGAAGCCCTGCACCCCTTATGGCTGGCACTATCGGTAACCTGTTGATCCTGATCGCGCTGGTAGCCTGTGCCCTGTCGGGCCTCTCGTTTTATCAGGCAGCGCGGCCTGCGGCGGCGGCCTCCTGGCAACAGATGGGGCGTGGGGCATGGCTGGTCATGCAGACGGTGCTGGTGGGCACCTATGGCATCCTGCTGTACCTGACCCTGACGCACCAGTTTCAATACGCCTATGTCTTCCAGAACAGTTCGCGGGAGTTGCCGCTCTACTACCTGGTCTCTTCCACCTGGGCCGGCCAGGAAGGGTCGTTTCTGCTGTGGATCCTCCTCAACGGCTGGGTGGGGGTGGCCCTGATGCGCTGGGCCCGGTCCTACGAAGCCCCGGTGATGGCGGTGGTAGCGTTCTGTCAGTTCTTCCTGCTGTCGATGATTGCCGGGTTGCAACTGGGGTCGCTCCACATCGGGTCGTCGCCCTTCACGACGCTGATGGAGAAGTTTCCCGATGCTCCCATCCTGCAACAGGGCCGTATTCCGGAGAACGGGCAGGGGCTGAATGACCTGTTGCAGAACTACTGGATGGTGATTCACCCCCCCACGCTCTTCACCGGCTTTGCGGCCATGATCGTGCCCTTCGCCTTTGCCGTGACGGCGCTGTGGAAGCGTCAGTACACCGCGTGGGTACGCCCGGCCCTGCCCTGGACGCTTTTCGCCGTGATGGTGCTGGGCATTGGCATTGCGATGGGCGGCTACTGGGCCTATGTGACGCTCTCCTTCGGGGGCTACTGGGCCTGGGACCCGGTCGAGAACTCGTCGCTCGTGCCGTGGATCATCGGGGTGGCGGCAGTCCACACCATGATTGTGCAGAAGAAAAGCGGCTCCAGCCACAAGGCCGCGTTGCTGCTTGCCATCCTGGCCTACATGCTGGTCATCTATTCCACGTTCCTCACCCGCAGCGGCATCCTGGGCGACATCTCGGTTCACTCGTTCGTGGACCTGGGGCTGTACAACCAGCTCCTGCTCTGGATTCTGTCGATCGCTGCGGTAGGGTTTGGCCTGTTTGCCCTACGTTACCGGGAGTTGCCCAAACCTGCCCGTGAACCGGCCTACCTCTCCCGCGAGTTCATGATTTTTCTGGGGGCCATGCTGCTGTGCGCCCTGGGTGCGGTGGTGATCCTGGGAACCAGCGCACCGATCCTGGGGCGGCTTTTCCGGGACAACCCCTCCAGTGTGCCCATCGCGTTCTACAACAAATGGTCGCTGCCCCTTTCGGTTGCGTTCATGTTCCTTGTGGGACTGGGGCAGCTTTTCTGGTGGCACAAGATGACGGTGGAAAAGGTGAACCGGGTGCTGCTGCTGCCCATCACCCTGGCTGTCGCCAGCACCCTCGCTATCCTGCTGCTGACGCCCTTCACCGCACGCACGGCGGCCATGACGGCCTCGCTGCCCACCCCGGCGGGGGACGCGGTGGTGCAGGCCGGGCTGCTCGACGGCCTGGGCACGTTCTGGGCACAACAGGGCACCGGGCTGATGATGCTCCTGCTGCTGTTCGTCTCGTTCTTCGCCTTCTATGGCAATGGGCTGGTGGCCTGGCACATTGCCCGTGGCAACCCGCGCATGGCGGGCGGTGCCCTCTCGCATCTCGGCCTGGCCGTGATGATCCTGGGTATCATCGCCTCCAGCGGCTTCAGCAACCCGCTCGCCCAGGGTGACGGGATGCAGATGGGCGACAACCGGGACAACTTCGTCCTGGAACGGGGCCAGACCAGGACCGTCAGCGGCTACCAGGTGACCTACCAGGGGCAGGAACAAACAGCAGAAGGCCGCCCCCGCTACGTGCTCCAGTTCGTAGACCCCCAGGGCAGGGCGTTCACTGTCAAGCCCGTCGTCTACCAGAGCGGACGGGGGCAGTGGATCCAGCACCCGGACCTGCGCCTGGGGCTGGACAAGGATCTGTTCGTGGCCGTCTCGCCCAACGCCATGTTCGATACCCCTGCGGAGCAGCAACAGGGCGTTCTCTCGCTGCAACGCGGGCAGCCCCAGACGCTGGGGGCCAATGCGTTCTCAGTCCTGTTCGAGAACTTCGACCTGAACGTGGACCCAGCCCTCAAGACCGACACCACCCAGATCGCCGTGGCGGCCGTGCTGAAGGTGACCAACACGCGCACCGGCGAGACCCGCGAGGCCCGCCCGGTCTACCTCGTCTCCCAGGGCGGGGTGGTCGAAGTGCTGCCCAACCGTTTCGCCGACTGGAACCTGACGCTGGCTTTCCAGGGCATGAACGTCAACGACGGGTCGATCAGCCTGGGCGTGGAGGGCGTGGCGGTGACTCCGGAAGACTGGCTGGTGGTGCAGGCGTATGAGAAGCCCCTCATCAACCTGGTGTGGCTGGGCATCCTCCTGCTCAGCGCGGGCTTCACCCTGGCCCTGTACCGCCGTGCCCAGGACTACCAGCAGGCGGGTGGCACCCGCACGCCGACCTGAACGGCTCAAACCGGATCGTTGCCCAACAGGCAAAGGACGCAACTACCACCAGGGGTCTGGCAGCGCTGGCCTTGCCACCTGGTACGGATCTGTCGGAGGATTTAGGAAAGCCGTGCAGTATCCGATTATGAAGGTATCCGTCGGCAGATGAACGGTTTACAAACCGGAGAAGAGGATGCCGGGAGAAGCCTTCACGCCTTTTGCCGGGTTCCCTGTCGGCGTCCTTATCTTGGTGTCCAGTTCGGTATCAAGGTCCTTGCGTCCCCCCGTTCATGTCCGGAAAGTTTCCGTCGGCCCGCACACTCGTTCGGTCGGGGCAGTCGAGCCGATCGGTGATCCGCTATCAACTGATCAGCCGAATTGCCCGGTCCATTGCTGCCGGGGACCTTCTTGACCAGACGATCCAGCTGGCGCTGGCGCAACTGCACCTGGCGTTTCCCCAGTACTATCTGTCGTTTTGCACCCTGGACCAAACACGGCAGGAGGTACAGGCCCTGTTTCCGGGGCAGCCCGTGCCGGTGGTACACCCCCCGTTCGACCTGAACCAGTCGCCCGTCTATCGGGACCGCCTGCACCAGGGGGAGGTCGTAGAAATCCCGGACCTGGAAGCCAGCACCTGGGCAGGTGCTCTGGCCGATGCCTACCTGCAATACGGCGTACGGGCGTTGGCAAGCATCCCGGTGGTGGAGTCGGCGCAGCTGGTGGGCCTGCTCTCGGTGGGCACGGCCCGCCCACACACCTGGTCCGGACGGGAGGTACGCCTCTTCCAGGAAGTGGCCCAGTACCTGCGCATGGCCTGGCAGGAAACCAGCGTCCGCACAGCGCATGAGCGGGCAACGGCAGCCTTGCAGCAAAGCGAACACCGCTTCCAGTTGATGTTCGAACATGCCGGGATCGGTATCTGCTTGCAGGATGTCCACGGGATGATCCTCGATGCCAACCCGACCCTGGAGCAGTTGCTCGGCTATCCAGTAGCCGAACTGCGCCGCAAATCCTTCCGGGACCTGACGCATCCCGACGACCTGGACCAGAGCACCTCCCGGTTCGAAGCCGTGCGGAGCGGGGTGCAGCAGGTGGTACAGATGAAGAAGCGGTACCAGCGCGCGGATGGCGAGACGGTATGGGCCAGGACGACCGTGACGGCGCTGGGGGAGGACGCGATGGCCTACTTCATCGTGATGATGGAGGACATCACTCCCCAGCACCGCTACGAGGAAGCCCTGCTGGAAAGCGAAACCCGCTGGCATCAACTGGTCGAGAATCACCCTACCCCAATCCTCCTTCATCGCGAAAACCGTATCCTCTTCGCCAATCCAGCAGCCCTTCACCTGGTCGGTGCTGCACCGTCTACTCCGCCTCAGGACCTGTCGGTACTGGATTTTCTGCCCGCATCGGTGCATAGCCTCCTCGAAGAGCGCCGGTTGCTCGTGCAGCAGGGCGAAGTCGTGCCCCCGCTGGAAGTCGATCTCAACCGGCTGGATGGGCAAGCGCGGATCGTCGAGGTCTCCTCGGTGCCCCTGGTGTACCAGCAGCAGCCGGCCTCGCTGCTGCTGCTCCAGGACGTGACCGACCGCAAGCGCGCCGAGCGGGAACGCCTCCGGCTGCTCGAACAGACCCGGGCCGCGCTGCTGCGGACCGATGCCCTCTCCCGGATCAGCCGCTCCCTGATTGACGTCCGGAGCCTGTCCGACGTGCTGCAGAACATTGTCAATGGCCTGGCAGCGGCCCTGCCGGCACACCGCATCACCCTCATCACCCTCGACCTGGAAAACCGGCGGATCGTGGATTATGTGAAGGGGGGCGCGGGGGATGCCTGGATTGAAAAAGTCTCTTTCGAGGAACTTTGGGAAGGGCTGAGCGGGTGGGTGCTGCGCAACTCCGAGCCAGTCCTTTCGCTCAAGGGCGCCAACGACCCCCGCGAGTCCGAGCGAGTACAACAGCGTCGCCAAGAGACGGAATGTGGAGCGATAATGGTGGCCCCGCTGCGGTTCCAGGAACGCACCCTCGGTACGCTCACAGCCATTAATCTGCCACAGGAACCGGATTTCCAGGCCCAGGACCTGGCCCTGATGATGATGGTGGCCCACCAGGCGGCCATTGCCATCGAGAATGCCCGCCTCTTCCAGGCCCAAACCGAACAGGCAGCAACGCTGGCCGCGATGGTGGAGGCGCTGGAGGCCGCCAAGGAACGGGCGGAGGAAGCCACCCGTGCCAAGAGCCTGTTCCTCGCAAACATGAGCCACGAGATCCGGACGCCGCTCAACGGGATTCTGGGTATGACCCAGTTGCTCCAGGAAACCAGCCTCACCACCGACCAGCAGGATTTCACCCATTCGCTCCAGACCAGCGGGCAAGCGTTGCTCACCCTCATCAACGACATCCTCGACTTCTCGAAGATCGAAGCCGGACACGTCCTCCTGGAAAACAACCCGTTCTCGTTGCGGACCTGTATCGAGGAGGTGTTCGACCTGGTGGCGGTACAGGCGGCTCCGAAACGGCTAGACCTTGCCTATGTCCTCTCCGAAGACACCCCGGAAGCGCTGGTGGGGGATGTGACGCGGCTGCGCCAGATTCTGCTCAACCTGCTCTCGAACGCAGTCAAGTTTACCCCGGCAGGCGAGGTGGTGCTCACCGTGGCCCCGGGCCTGGTGGAAGGGAAGCAGGTCGAACTCCAGTTTGCCATCCGGGATACCGGCATCGGTATCCCGGCCCACCGTCTCCACCACCTTTTCCATGCCTTCACGCAGGCCGATGCCTCGACCACGCGCAAATATGGGGGGACGGGGCTGGGGCT
>CAZLRO010000163.1:0-8997 GCA_964561865.1 uncultured Rhodothermaceae bacterium
CTACCAGGACATCCGCGAGGAACAGAACCCGGCCAAGCAACTGCGGGGTCGTTCGCTCTACCTCGTGCTCCTCGCCGAGGCAGCGACCACATCGCTCATGCGCCGCCTCGGGCTGTATCGTTGCAACCTGCTCTTCAGTGGGGGCGGCCACTTCCTGTTGCTGGCACCCAGCTCTGAAGCGGCCCGGCAAACCCTCCGCCAGTTCGAGCACGACCTGAACCAGTTCCTGTACAAGACATTCGGAGGGCGGCTGGGCCTGGTACTGGCCCGGCAGGAGACGACGCCTGCGGAGGCGTTCACGGATCTGGAGGAGGTCCATGACCAGCTCGAAGCCCGCCTCCAGCAAGCCAAGCGCCGCCGGGCCTTCGGGCTGCTGCCATCGCTCATGGCTGAACCCGGCCCCCGAGAGACCGGCGGCAGTCCGCTGGCCGACTTGTTCATCACCCTCGGCGAACGCCTGCCCAAATCGACGCATCTGCTGGAGACGCGGACGTACTCACCGGAACTCGACCGCGCAGAGACCGCGGTGGTGGACTTCCCTGCGCTGGGGGTCTGGTACACCCTGGGACCGGAAGCGGCGCTGCGCCGGGTCGTCCAGCGCCTGGGGACCAGTACCGGCCCGCTCTGTGTCCATGCCCTCAACAATCCGGAGACCTTCCTGCCGGAGCGGCTATGGACGGACTCCCTGCCCTGTGGCTACCGGTTTGCGTTCTACGGGACGCACGTGCCGGTGGATGAGAAAGGAGACGCGAAGACGTTTGAGACGCTGGCGCAGGAAGACCAGCCCCAGTACCCGCTGCTGGGCTTTGTGCGAATGGATGTTGACAACCTGGGGGCGGTCTTTCTGTTTGGCCTCAAAGGTAGCGGCCAGTACAGCCTCTCGCGGCTGGCGGCCCTCTCGCGTGCGCTCACGCATTTTTTCGCCGGGCATGTCAACACCCTGGCACAGAAGCACGAGGTCTATATCGTCTATGCCGGGGGCGACGACCTGTTTGCCGTTGGCGGCTGGCGGAAAGTGCTGAAGTTCTCCCAGGACGTCCGCGCGGCGTTGGGCGCGTTCAGCGGGGGTAATGCCAGTGTCACCGCTTCGGCAGGGATCGCGTTCACCAAGCCCACGCTGCCGATCTACCTCGCTGCCGACCTGGCCGGGGAGATGGAAGACCAGGCCAAGCAGCAGCCGGGAAAAGACCATGTGGCCCTGTTCGGAGAGGCGGTGTCGTGGAAGGATCTGACGGCGCTGCTCAACCTCGGCCAGAACCTGTACGACGTCCTCGACCGCTCAGGGGCAACCATCGATAAGAAGATCGCACTACCCCGCAGCTTCGTCCATCGCCTGCTCGAACTCACCCGCGCCTGTGTAGACCCACGGGGGAACGTCCGCATCCGCACCGTCGAGTACACGGCCCGGATGCTGCACTATGCCTTCGCCCGGCGAGACGTAGGGGCCAAGGACATGGAGGAGGCAGAGGCCAGTGCGCAATCCTTCAAGGTCACCCTTGCCCGGTACTTGCTCACGAGCGACCGCGACACGCTCTGCCGGCACTACCAGACGTTCGTCATCCCGGCCAGCTACGTGCTGCTCCAGACCCGCGAATCCAAGCAACCCCGTTCCTGATAACCCCGGAGATCGCCCTATGGAAACCCTGCCTAAAAAGGTAACCCTTCCTAAAAAACTCGAAGACGCCACACCCAGCGAGATCGAACAGATCGCCCGGGAGGATGGCAAAAACTTCACCCCGATCAAGACCAACCAGATCCGCAACGTCTTTGCCCATATCAACCGGATGCGGCAGGACTTCCGGCAGGAGGGCTGGACGCCGGGCCTCGAACGCAACCTCGTGATGCTCAAACCCCGCCTGGCCTATGCCGCGGGTCGCCAGCAGGTGGTCAAGCCCCTGAATGAGCGCTTCAGCCAGGCGATCGATGGCGTGCTCGCTTCAACAGACAGGAAGAAGGCCATCCAGAACTTCTTCGACCTTGTGGAGGGGATCGTGGCGTACCACAAGTTCTACGGTGGTAAGGACTGACCTACCGTCTCACCTCAACAGACAGACCCATGGCCCGTTTCGTTGGAAATATCGTCCTCAAAGGCAAGATGGAGTGCCTCACCGGGCTGCACATCGGCGGCTCGAAGGAGAAGCTGGAGATCGGCGGCGTCGATTCGCCCGTGCTCCGCGACCCGAACACCCGCTATCCGTATGTCCCGGGCTCGTCGCTCAAGGGCAAGATGCGGGCGCTGCTCTCGTTTGCTCTCGGCAAGGCGCACGAAGACCCCAACCCGAAGACGTTCGACCCCAACTGCCCGCTTCAGCGGGTCTTTGGCACGTCGGCAGATACGCGGGACATCGGGCCGTCGCGCCTGATCGTGCGGGACGCCCAGCCGGATGCGGAGACGGTGAAGATGTGGAAGAACATGGACTCGGAGCTGATGTACACCGAGTTCAAGCCCGAAAATGGCATCGACCGGCTCACCTCCGAAGCCAATCCCCGTTTCCTCGAACGGGTGGTCAAAGGCTCGGTGTTCGACGTAGAGTTCATCTTCGGGGTCTATGAGATCCCTTCGAAGCCGGACCTGAAGCCGGATACGGACTATTTCGTGGAGGTGGTGGAGGCGCTGAAGCTGCTGGAGCATTCCACCCTCGGCAAGAATGGATCGCGCGGATACGGGCAGGTGGCCTTCCGGTTCGCCGAGCCGAAGGTGGTGCGGCAAAACGACTACCGTGAGGGCACGCAGGTCTTCAAGGATGCCTGCAAGCCGCACAGCGAGGCGGTGTGGACGTTCAACAAGCGGCTGTCGGACTTCGACACGGCCTATCTGGCGGAGAAGGTACTGAAACCTTTCGAGGCGGCATGAAGGCGATCTTTCTGACACCCATAGGCCCCTGGCGCACGGCGCTGCGCTCGGATACCTTGTGGGGGCTGCTCCAGGTAGCCATCCGGGCGGTCTGCTCCCCCCGCGAGGCCGACGACCTGCTGGCGGCCTGCGACGCGGGCGAGGCCCCGTTCCGGCTCTCGTCGGCGTTCCCGTTCCGCTTCGAGGACGGCCAGCGGGTGTGCTATTTCCCCAAGCCGCTCGCCCGCCCGCTGCAGATCCGTCCAGAGGAGCGGCTGATGCCGCTGCTGAAACAGTACAAGAAGGAACGCTGGCTTGCACAGGCGGACTTCGAGGCGGTGCTGGCCGGGACGCTGGACGAAGCGAACCTGTTCGAGCGCTTCAAGAACCGGAAAGCACGCACGCAGAAGAATCCCTGCCAGCAGCAGGAGGAGAAGCAGCCGGAACTGCCCAGGCTTGGTGGGGCGTCGCTGCCGATCCTGCATCTGGCCGTGGACCGTCTCACCGGGACGGCCCTCGAAGTGGAGGGGGCCGGGCAACTGTACTACACCGAGGAACAGTTCGTACAAGACGGCGGGCTGTTTGCGCTGGTCGAGGGCGACCTCTCGCTCGTCGAGCCAGCCCTGCGCTTCCTGGAGCACTTCGGCTTCGGCGGCGACCACGCCACGGGCAAAGGGGCCTTCCAGGTGGAGATCGCACCGTTCCATCTGAAGACCCCGCCAAATCCGACGCATCAGGTGGTGCTCTCGCTCTACGTCCCCACTACCGCCGAGATGGCGGCGTTCCAGTCCCGCCACGACGCCTGCTGGTACGAGCTGGAGAGCCGGCGCGGCTACCTCGGCACCCACTGGATCGGCACCGGCGAATACCGCAAGCCGCCGGTCTACACCTTCCGCGAGGGTTCCGTCTTCCCGTGGCTGGAAGAGCGGCTGGTGGGCCGTGTACTGCCCCTGCCACCGCAAGGAGGCATCATTCCCCGTTTCAATGGCCTGGCCCTGGCCGTGCCGGCGTGCCCCAAGGACGTATGAGTACTACGCTCTATCTCACCACCCATACCCCCGTACACATCGGCACCGGGGCGGAACTGGAGGCGTTCGAGTACGTCGTCCACCAGAAACGGTACCACCGCATCCGCCTCGATGCCGTCATGGGCCAGGTGCTGGACGCCCACCCCGAGGCGGCAGATGAGTTTGCTACCTGGATCGATAAGCAGGTCGGGAAGCTGGATCGGGAACGCGACAATCAGCAGCAGGCCCGGATCCGCCAGGGTATGACGGTGCTGGAGTTCGTCCGTCACGAACTGGGCGACCAGCAACTGGTCCGTAGCTTACAGCAAGGGCTGGACCAGGGGCTGAGCCAGTACCGCATGGCCTCCGCCAACATCAGCGGCTTTCGGCAGAAAGTGCGCGAGCAGCTCAAGACCGCCACGCAGGCACTCTACCTCCCCGGCAGTTCCCTCAAGGGCGCCTTTCGCACCGCCTTGCTCTATCAGGTCATACGGGAGGCACCAGACGAGAAGAAGCAGACGTACAAACGGATTCTGCAAAACCATCTGGAGAAAGACCAGCAGGAACGTCGTAACAAGGACAAGTTCTTCGCCCAGGGGCTGGAGCAAGAGGTGTTTGTCTGCGGCCACAAGGAAAAGGGCAAGGAGCAGATCCGGTACCAGGATGCCAAATACGACCTGTGGCGGCTGGTGGGGTTCTCGGACAGTGACGCACGCCTGGCAGCGGAAGCAGGGGTGGTGACGAATGTAGATCTCTACCTCATGAGGGGCGAAAAAGGCAAGCAAACGCCACCGGTAGAGGCCATCGCCCCCGGGCAGACGTTCACCTGCCAGGTGCGGGTAGACACGGCGTTTCTCATGCAGGCCCGGAAGCTGCTGGGGTCGGACCCGAAGTTCGGAAAGGAGCACTGGATTGGTCTGAAAGACAAGTTCCAGCGCGTCTTCGGGTTCGATTTCACCACGGTCCTCGATGCGGAGGAGATCGAGCGGCAGGTGGTAGACCGGCTGCTGACGGCCAGCCAGAACTTCCAGAAGGCGGTGCTGCAACGCGAACGCCGCTGGGCCGACGTGCAGATCGAGAACCGAGCGTATCTCCCCCAAGCGAACGCGCTGAAGCGGTTCTACGACGGCCTGCCCCCGGAGGCGTTCAAGGTGGGGTGGGCCAGCGGCTTCCCGGCCACCACCGTCTTCACCGCCCTGGCCGACGACCCGGTGCTGAAGCCGGTGCTGCAAGGGATCCTGGAACACTTCAAGATCGGGAAGCCACCCAGGGCCGACAACTGGAAAGGCGTGAACCCCGCGAAGCTGCCGTCGTCCCGGCGGTATGCGGTAGATGCCGAGAAGACCGTCGAGGCGTTCGGATGGGTGTCGGCTTCGCGCATCCCGCCTGAACCCCGTGCCGTGCCCGACGGGGTTGCTGAAGCCGAGGAGCCTGCTGCTGCAGGGCCTCCCCCATCCCCGCCCGCACCCCAAGGCCCGCCCCCCAAGCTCAAGTCCATCAACAAGAACAGCAAGGATATCCTGGCAGTAGTCTTGGAGAACCAGAGCCGTCCGCTCAAGGTGCGGCTCTGGGTGGAAGGATACGAGAACGAGGTGCTGAACCTTGGGGGGGTCAACCCCACCGACTTCCCGCGCGGGACCGTGGTGAAGGTGCAGGTGAGCGGTATGAACAAGAAGACCAACCGGGTGCAGGATATCACCTATCAAAGTCGTTCGGGCGAGAACCTTCCGTTGCCATGAAGAACCTGAAGCTGACGTGGATTCCGACGTCCGAAGGGTTTCAGATCCTGGATGTGTTGCTGGAGGGGAACGGTGTCCTCGACCCGAAAGAGCTGGCGCAGGTGGTCCTTCCGGGGGAGCCGGACTGGCGCGAGGGGGTACTGGTCAATGGCCGGGGGCCGATCTGGCTTTATGCGCACCTGGTACACCTGTGCCATCCGGCGGCCTGGGTGGCGACGGTCGATCCCCGGCAGGGTGGGGTGGTCGTGCAGTGCCACATCCCGAACGGACCAGCGGTAGGAACGATCATCCCGCATGAAGCATACCGGTCCTACCTGATGTCGCCAGCACCGGCGCCGCGCCCGCCAGCGAGTTCGTCGGCGCCCCAGGGCGCACGGCTGGCCTTCGTCGGGCCGCCCCACAGCGGGAAGACGGTGTTGATGAACGCCCTCCGACAGGCCCTGCAACGCGTCCTGCCCGGTGCCGTCTACCAGCGCGACGTGTTCATCGTCCGCGCCTGCCCGGATGGGGAGGGCGACTGGTTCGCGGAGATCCCGCCCGAAGAGGCCCGGCTCTTGCGCTACAAGCACCCCTTCGACCCCGACTTTGTGCAGCAGGCGATACACCATATCGAGGAGGCTTCCAAGAGCAAGCGGCTGGTGCTGGTAGACTGCGGGGGGCGGATCGACCGGTTCAACCAGGACATCCTCAACCAGTGCAGCCATGGACTGATCGTCTCGAGCGATCCCGACGCGGTCGGGGAGTGGCAGGGCGCGCTCAAAAGCTCGGGCGTGCAGGTGCTGGGGGTCGTCCATTCGCACCGCGAAGCCCGCAGCGAGGTGACGGCCACCGACCCGTTCACCCTCCACTTCGGTCCCCTCGAACGCGGCCATGCCCCCGCGCTGCCCGAGGCCCTTGTGAAAACCGTAGCCAGCCTGGTTTCATGACTCCGACATGCCTCATCAGCCTTGTCGGCGAGCAACCCGTTCCCAACCTGCTGCCCGTCCGTTACCTCGAACCCGACCGGGTGCTGCTGCTCTACACCGATCGGACGAAGGTCGTGGCCGACCATCTGGCGCGGTGTATCGACCAGGCCGAGGCTTACCCTCTGGAGAACACCCAGCGGGTGGATATCCTGGTGCAGGTGTTGCAGGCCCTGCCCCTGTGCGGCCAGCAGCCGCTGTACAACCTGACCGGGGGCACCAAGCCCATGGCCCTGGCCGCGATGCTGGTGGCGGCCCGCCAGGGCGCCGCATTCGTTTACCTGGAGACCAGCGGGACGAAGCGCCTGCTGCACCGGTACCACATGGCCGAAGGCCTGCCGGTACACGAGAGAACCGACGAACTACCGACCCAGCCGGCGCTGATAAACCTGCGCGACTACCTCAACGCCTACCTGGGCAGTTTCACGACCCGAGGGTTCAGCCGGGACGCCCGCGGCCAACTCAGCAGCGGTGGGAAGTTCGAAAAAGCCGTACACGACGCCCTCCGCAGCGCCGGGTTCGAGGTCCTCGCTGGCGTGGTACCAGCGGGCACAGATAACCAGTTGGAGATCGACCTGGTTGTCCGCAGCGGGTATGAAGTGGCTGTGCTCGAACTCAAGGTTGGAGAAGAGCATCTTAAGAAAGGCCTCGACCAGTTGGCTGCGGCCACCCGGCCCACCTTCCTGGGCACCTACACCCACGCTGTGTATGTCGTAGCCGGTCAGCTCAACCAAAGCCAGCGCACCCTGGCCCGGGAACAGCGCGTCACCGTCATTGAAGTACCGGGCTATACGGAGAAGGGCCTTCCCGAACCGGAGGCCAGGCGGCTGGTCGATGACCTCATCCTCCGGATTGGCTCACCGGGGGCGTCGTTTTCCTGAAGTTCGATCTCTCCCGGCCTCTTTTTCCAGAAGTAGTGTAAAATCTGTGTGGTAGGAGCTTCTGCGCGATATTGTGGCATCCATGCATTCCAAACCAGGAGGAAGCCATGCCAGCAGAAACTCTTACCCCGACGTGGGCCATCCGTCGGCAGTTCCGTCCCTCGGCCCAGGGGACGTTCCAGTGTACCTTCCATGCCCTGCAGCGCATGCAGAGCCGCCGCATCCCGCAGGCGGTTGTCGGGCAGGTGCTCACCTACGGGCGGGTGGCCTATGTGCGGGGGGCCTGCATCTATGCTGTTGGAAACCGGGAGGTGGCCTACTGGCGTGCCCGGGGTGTCCGCCTCGATGCCGCTTCCGGGGTGCAGGTCGTCGTTGACCCCGGAACGGGCTGGGTGCTGACATGCTTTCGCAATGCCGACCTGCGGTCCCTCCGGCGCAAGCAACGGTACCGCTATACCATGCCTGAAGATCGGGGTTTCCCGGATAACCGTTGTAGACCATTTCCGCGTATTTTCCGGATAGTCTCTTGTTGCTTGCTGTATGTCTGGATGCACAGGCATGGTCGTAACTACTTGTGTGTTAGCTCTCATTAGCCACCGAGGTCTTCATGCGTGCAACCGTCGTTGCCAGATGCTGCTGCCAGGCGCACCGGTGCTTCACCAGTCCGTTTGGTCTCAACCCGGCCACCGAACAGGTGCGTTCTTACTGGCAAGCCCTGCTCGAGGGGCTGGGTATCCCGTCGTCGCAGATCCGCTTTGAGTGATGAAGCCCTATAACCTGCTCATCGCCATTGGCACCTCTCCGCAGGTGCTGACCGAGACTGTCTGGTCGCTGGCCGTACAGGAGGCTGTGCCCCGGGTACCTCGGGCCATCCACGTCGTTACGACGATGACGGGGGAACGCAAGCTGAAGGCTGCCTTGTTCGATACCGCTACCGCTGGAGGGGTGTCTGTCTGGGATCGAATGGCCCAGGACTTCCTCGGCGGAGCGAAGGTGGACTGGCACTTCCATGTAGCGATACGGCCCACCGGGCACAAGATCGACGACATCCGGACATGGGACGACGACCGGCGCTTTGCGGAGATGTGCTACCGCGTTGTGGCAGATCTCATGACAGCCCCGGCGGCCTTGCCGGTCGTGGGGTCGATTGCCGGGGGACGCAAGACCATGAGTGCCCACCTGCTGACCGCGTTCTTGCTCTATGCTCGCCCCGGCGATGAAGCGGTGCATGTTCTCGTCGAGCCAGAGGAACTGGTACTGAAGAACAAGGACTTCTTTTATCCTTCCGAACGCGATGAAGTGCCGGTCCGCATCGAGCGCGTCGATCTGAACCTGCTCAACATGCGCCCACAATTGGAGGAACTTGCGCGTATACACCGGGCAGGGGCGCTGCCCCGCACCCTGGGTGAGCTGGAGCAGTTGCCCGGGATGAACTTCGCCACGGCGGCCCGGCCCGACCATGTGCGGGTGACGCTGGGTAACCGGAACGAACGCAGCCTCGTCCTGTGCGACGCCCAGGGGGGTGTGCTCGAACAGATCCAGCCCATTGCCCCTAATGCCCTGGTGTTATTGCTG
>CAZLRO010000164.1:0-8971 GCA_964561865.1 uncultured Rhodothermaceae bacterium
CATGCTTTAGAACTCTCAAATGCTTGCTGAAACGATGCCATTTGCCCCTACCACCCTCCTCAACCTGGTCGAACAGGGTTGGCCGCTGAACCGGACGGGCATCTGTGCGGCGGTCAAGCGCAATGGCACCTGGATCGAGACGACGTGTACGGACTTCCGGGCGAAGGTCCGGCACCTGGCACTGGGGCTGTATGCGTTGGGGGTACGCAAGGGCGACCGGGTGGCCCTCCATGCCGAGAACAGCACCGAGTGGCTGATCACCGACCAGGCCATCCTGTCCCTTGGCGCGGTCAACGTCCCGATCTACACGACCCAGCCGGGCGACCAGATCCGGTTCATCCTCAACGATGCGGCGGCGATGGTCTATATCGTCTCCCGGCAGCCCCTGTTCGACGCCTTTGCCCCCTTCCTGGCCGAGGTACCCAGCCTTCGGGCTACCATCGGGCTGCTGGGCAGCTACCACCCGGAGATGCAGACGCTGGAGCTGGTGCTGCACCAGGGCCAGGTACTGGACGACCGCGAAGCCCACCTGTTCGACGACCTGCGGGCGAGCGTCCACCCCGACGACCTGGCCTCTTTCATCTACACTTCCGGCACCACCGGGATGCCCAAGGGGGTGATGCTCACGCACAACAACATCGCCGCGAACGTGCAGGCGGCCTGCGAGCGCCTCCCCTTCACCCCAGCCGACCATCCGGAAGGACGGATGCTCTCCTACCTGCCGCTCTCCCACATCTTCGAGCGGATGATGGTCTACATGTATAGCTTCATCGGGCGTCCGGTCTGGTTCACCGAGCGGTTTGAAGAGGTGGTCGAGGACATGAAGACCGTACAGCCCATCCACTTCTCGACCGTGCCACGCCTGTTGGAGAAGGTTTACCTGGGCATTCACAGCCGGGCGGCTACCCTCACCGGGGTCAAGCGCCTCCTCATGGACGAGGCCCTGCGCCTGGCCGATGCCTACGATGTGGAGCAACAGCTCGGACCGGTGGCCCGCCTCCGCTTTGCCCTGGCCGACCGCTTGGTGCTCTCGAAAATCCGCACCAACCTGTTCGGCCCCAACCTGCTGGCGATCACGAGCGGCGGGGCGGCCCTGCCTGCCCGGATCATGAACTTCATCAACGCCCTCGGGGTGTTCTGTGCCCAGGGTTACGGCTTGACCGAATCCTCACCTGTCATCACGTTTGGGGTCAAGGGGAAGCTACGGGCTGGCTCTTCCGGGCTGCCGCTCTCCAACGTGGAGGTCCGCATCGCGCCGGATGGGGAGATTCTGGCACGAGGCCCCAACGTGATGGTCGGCTACTACCACCGCCCGGAGGAGACCCGCGAGGTGCTGGATGAAGACGGCTGGTTGCACACCGGCGACATCGGCCACCTCGACGCAGATGGACACCTGTTCATCACCGACCGGAAGAAGGCCCTGTTCAAGCTCTCCACGGGCAAGTACGTGGCCCCGCAACCCATCGAGAATGCCCTGACAGGCACCCCGTTCGTGGACCAGGCTGTCGTCATCGGCAACGGGCAAAAGTTCTGCGCGGCGCTGATCGTGCCAAACGAGGCCGCCCTGCGCGCCCGGCTAAGGTCGGAAGGCCAGGACGTACCCGACGGCCCTCCCTCGGCACAGCCCCTGTTCAGCGACCTGATCTGGGCGGACGTCAAAACCCTCAACGAACAACTGCCTCCCTGGGAGCAGGTCAAGAAAATCTATCTGCTCGACCACCCCTTCACCATCGAAAGCGGCGAACTCACCCCCAAGCTGAGCATCAAACGCAAGGTCGTCCAGGACAAGTACAGCGCGGTGATCGATAGCCTGTATGGGTGAAGGTAGTGTGGGCCTTGGTACTTGAATAAATCTGCAATCCGAAATCCCTCCTTGCGAAGGAAGGACCAGCGGAGGTAGCCCCACCTTTACCATCCATCTCGGGCCCGGAGCCTGTCCCAACCACAGGTGGGGGAAGCCACCTCTCCTTCTCCCCGCCTACACGGGGGCGTAGAAGGATGGAAACCCCACCCGCAACCCCAAATCCGAAATCCGAAATTGTTCGACTTCGACTACCTTGTCATCGGCTCCGGGTTCGGGGGCAGTGTCTCGGCGCTTCGGCTGACCGAGAAGGGCTACCGTGTGGGCGTGCTGGAACAGGGCAAACGCTACCGGGCCGAAGACTTCCCGAAGACCAACTGGAACCTCCGCAAATACCTCTGGAAGCCGGGACTGGGGCTGCACGGGTTCTTCCGCATGAGCCTGTTCCGCCATGCCTGGGTGCTCAGCGGCGTGGGGGTGGGCGGCGGCTCGCTGGTCTATGCCTGCACCTCGCTGCAACCGCCAGATACCGTCTGGCACCATCCGCAATGGGCACACCTGAAAGACTGGCAGCAGGTGATGCCCCCGTTCTTCGACACCGCCCGCCGGATGCTGGGGGTGACGACGAACCCTTACCTCGGCCAGGCCGACCGACTGCTGCGCGACGCCGCCGACCACCTCGGCTTTGGCGAGACGTTCTACCCGACCGAGGTTGCCATCTACTTCGGGCAGAAAGGCCGCACCGTGCCGGACCCGTATTTCGACGGCGAAGGCCCGCCCCGCACCGGCTGCATCCACTGCGGCGGGTGCATGGTGGGCTGCCGCCACGGGGCCAAGAACACCCTCGACCGGAACTACCTCTACCTGGCCGAACAGAAAGGGGCGCGGGTATTCCCGGAGACGCGCGTCGTAGACGTACGCCCGCGCAACGGCCAGGCCGACGGGCGGGATGGCTACGAGGTCCACACCGTCTCATCCACCCGGTGGCTCCAGCGCCAAAAACAGGTCTTCACAGCGCGGGGAGTCGTGTTTGCGGGGGGCGTGCTGGGCACGGTGCCGCTGCTGCTCTCCTGCAAGGAACGCGGCACCCTGCCCCGTCTGAGTGCGCGTGTGGGCGACCTCGTCCGCACCAACTCCGAATCTATCCTCGGCCTGCGGCTGCACGACCCGGAGGCCGACATGACCGACGGCATTGCCATCGGCTCTGGCGTCTACATCGACGAACACACCCACATCGAGGCGGTGCGCTATTCCAGCGGCTCGGACCTGCTGGGCCTGACGGCGACGCTGTACACGCGGGGGCAGCCCGGCCCCAGTCGCATCCTTACCTGGCTAGGGACGGTCCTGCGCCATCCGGTGCGGTTCCTGCGGCTGCTCTGGCCCCGGGGCTTTGCCAGGCACGGGCTGATCCTGCTGGTGATGCAGACACTGGAATCTCACATGCGCCTGCGCCTGCGCCGGTCGTGGCTCCCACCCTTCCGGAAGCACCCGGTGACCGAGGGGCCGAAAATCCCTGCTTTCATCCCGCAGGCCAACGACTTCACCGAACGCATGGCCCGGCACCTAGGCGGCACCCCGATGACCGCCCTGACCGAGATCCTGCTGAACATCCCCACGACGGCACACATTCTCGGTGGCTGCCCGATGGGGGCCACCCCCGCCGAAGGAGTGATCGACGCCGAAAACCGGGTGTTTGGCTATGAAAACCTGTACGTGTGTGATGGCAGCATGATCGGGGCCAACCTGGGCGTCAATCCCAGCCTCACCATCACCGCCCTGGCCGAGCACGCCATGAGCCTGATCCCGGCGAAGGGCGCTACCGTGCCAGCGCTCGCCGACGCCACCACCGTCTGATGCTCGAACACCCCCTCCCCGACCCGGCCCTGTGGGAATACATCACCATTCCCCTGGTAGCCGCCTTTGTAGGCTGGTTCACCAACCTGGTTGCCATCAAGATGCTGTTCTACCCGCTGGAACCCTGGGGGCGGCCGCCCCTGCTGGGCTGGCACGGCATCATCCCGTCGAAAGCTGCCAAGATGGGAGCCATCACCACCGACACGACCCTCTCGAAGCTCGGCACGCTGGAAGATATCTTCGGGGCGATGGAACCCGCCCGCCTGGAAGCCCACCTCATCCAGTCCATCTCTCCCCGGGTAGAAGAGTATGTCGAGGAGATCGTGCAGGAAGAAAAGATCGGCATGTGGGAGATGCTGCCAGGGATGATGAAGTCGGTGGTGTATGCCTCCGTCCGGCAATCATTGCCCCGGGTGGTCCACCGGATGGTCGAGGAGATCGGCACCCACATCGACGAGCTGGTGGACCTGAAGGAGATGGTGGTGCAGCAGGTCACCGCCGCCCCACGCATCGTCAACCGCATCTTCCTCGAATGCGGAGCGCGGGAGTTTCAGTTCATCATCCGCTCCGGCGCGTATTTCGGATTCGGGTTCGGGTTGCTCCAGGCGCTGGCGTGGTATTTCTACCAGGGCTGGTGGACGCTCCCGCTGGCTGGCGTCGTAGTGGGCTATGCCACGAACTGGATCGCCCTGCGGATCGTGTTCCAGCCCGTCCGTCCCCGTCGTATCGGGCCGTGGACGCTCCAGGGGCTGTTTCTCAAGCGCCAGCAGGAGGTCTCGGCCATCTGGTGCAACATTGTGACCGAGGAGGTACTCACCGTGCGTATCCTCGTCGAGGCGATGCTCACCGGCAGCAGGTCCCGCCGCACGCAGGGCATCGTCCGCAAGCATATCCGCCAGGTGGTAGACGAGGCGCTGGGCCTGACCAAACCCGTCGTGCAACTGACCGTCGGCCTGAAGGAGTTTCAGCACCTGAAAGAGACCGCCTCGGAAAAGGTGCTGGAACTGACCACCCACGTCTTCGACGATCCGCAGTTCAACGAGGAGCGGGCACAGGACATCCGCGCCATGATGACCAGCCGGATGCGGCCACTCTCGGCGGAGGAGGTCCAGTACCTGCTGCGCCCGGCGTTTCAGGAGGAGGAACTGAAGCTCATCCTCCTCGGCGGCGTGCTCGGCTTCCTCACCGGGCTGCTGCAAGCCTGGGTGATGCGCTAGCCACAACCCGCTGCGGAGGAACGAAGGGTCTTACCGGGGTTGAAAATTATAGTCAAATTGACGATATTATAGTCAAATTGACGATATTTTTCAGAACGTATGTCGTTCGAACTGCAACATGCGCACCATCTGGATCGGGCACAGGCCCGCAGCCGGGTCGAAGCCCTCGTCCGCGACCTGCAAGCGCAGGTGCCACTGACGTGCCGGTGGGAGGGCGATCTGCTGGTGATCTCGCACAGCGGGCTGCACGGGCACATCGAGGTTACGGACGCCCTGCTGCACCTGCGGCTGCACCGGCGGGCCTGGCTGCCGGTCTCGGAGGCATGGCTGCGGGCGCAGGTCGAGGCTGAACTCCGCCGCCATTTCCCGCCGCCGGAGCCATTGCCCCCGCCGCCCGCAAACGCTTCGGCCTCCAACCCGGCGATAGACCTCGCCGCCACGCTCCTGCAGGGCGACATCGAAGGCCTTTCCCGCCGCCTGCTGCGCCAGCTACGCCGTCTGTTCTGACTGGTCTGGACCGCCCCGAAGCACCTGCTTTCAGGACTTGCCGAGGCGGTGGAGCAACTGGTCGAGGCGGTCGAGGGCCTGGCGGGCCTGGTGGGTGGTAGCGGCGGTATCAAGGTCACCGTAGAGCGTACGGCCAGCGTCGTCGAGTACATCCTGCCGGAGCGCAAGGCCGTGCCGGTCGAGGGTCTCTCCCACTGTGCTGGCATGGTCGCGCAGGTACTGCCGGGTGGTGGCATAGGCGTGCTCGCAGACGGCCCGGCGGTTGGAGAAGCTGAAGATGTTGGAGAAGAAGATCTGCTGGTCTCCCAGCGGCGGCTCGATCAGCAGGATGTCCGCCTCCGGATAGAGGTGGTCGTAGGCTTTGAACCCGGTCTGCATCCGGGAATAAACGAGGGTACGGAAGGTCTGCGAGAGCACGAAAGGCAGCCCCTTGTCGGCCAGGCTCTCCGGCCCTGGCCCGGCTTCCCGTAGGTTCACCGGCACGATAGGGTTGACGCAGAAGAGCAGCCCCACCTCTTCGTTGAGGGCAACGCTGGCGTGGACCGTCCGCCGCGCCACCCCGTCGATGTAGTGCTGGCCGTCGATCTCGACGGTGCTGTAGAACCCCGGCAACGCCGTGCTGGCCTGTACGGCCTTCGAGATGGGCACATGCGCGGTGGCGGCATCGCCGAAGCAGACGACCTCGGAGGTATCGATCTGGATCGCCACTACGCGCAGTGTGGTGTTGAGCCGCCGGAAGTCGTTGGTGCGCCCGGCGGTTGCAAACGCCTGTGCGAGGTAGCGTTCCAGCGGGGCGTTGTCGAACACCCCGACGGGGAGGAGCGAGGCCAGTTCGGAGGCCGCCCCGAAGAGCGACTGGTCGGCTGGGTGCCGCAGGTACTGGCCCAGGGCTTCGAGCGACCGCTGCGGCAGCCGCATCAACCGCCGCCCCAGCTCTTCATACGCGGGCTTGAAGAGCACTTCCGGGCGGATGTTCAGCACCGGGTCCGCTTTCGAGATCACCGCCCGGCTGAGGGTGCGCGGGGAGATGCCGTTCGCCAGGCACGAAGCGATGAGCGAGCCGGAACTGACTCCCACGTACACGTCGAGGGCGTTCAGGTGCAAGCCCGCAATGGCCTCTTCGAGGGCACAGAGCGCCCCGATCTCGTAGAAAGCCCCTTCGACGACGCCACCGGCACAGGCCAGTCCGATTTTCAGCGGTTGGGACATGGGCGGGTCAAGGAAAGAAGGGAGGGGCGAGGGGGGGCAGCAAGGCCATGGCCGTACTACTGCCCGCTCCCTCGCTTTCCCAACCCATCAGGCTTTCTTCTCCAGCGTCCCGGCCAGGTGTTCGACCTGTTCGGCCAACTGGTTAACCTTCGCGGTCAGTTCCTGGATCTCGCTGCGGGAGGGCACATCCAGCCGTGCCATCGTCTTCTCGACCAGTCCGGAGACCTCGTCTTCCAGCTTCGAGAACGACTGTTCCACGCGCTCTTTCACCTCCTGCTGGCGGTGGGAGAGTTCATCGACCAGGGCGTTGATCCGCTGGCGGCCTTCCGCCTCCAGTTCGCGCCCCCGGCTGACGAGCTGGTTGAACAGCTTCGTGCCTTCGTCGCCCACCGAGGAGAGGGCGCCGAGTCCGGCCAGCCAGACCTCGCGGCCTTTCTCGACCAGGTCTTGAGAGAGGGCTTTCAGGTCCTTCGAAGCCTCGTTTTCCTCGACGACTTCCAGGACATCATGCTTGTCGGTTTGCATGGGATGATTCCGTTATGTTATCGGTGTTCAGTCTTCACAGGCGGGCGTTTGGCCGCCTTGCGGGGCGTGCGGACGCGCGGCAGTGTTTCCGGCGCGGCGGAGGCTTCCATCACCTGGGCCAGCAGGGTTTCCAACTGGGCCAACTGGGCGCGCAACTGCTTCAGCTCGTCCGATCCTGGGCGCTGGACGAAGCGGGAGAGCCGGTCCAGCGACTGCTGCACCAGCCCGTCAACCCCTTGCCGGAGCTGCCCGATCCGGGCATCGAGCACCTCGCCACCGCGACGCAGCACGTCATGGAGCAGGTCGGACGGGAGCAGGCTCTGCCCCCGTTTGCCTTCTTCCAGGATGACCTGCGTCAGCGTGGGGGCAGTCAGGTCTGCCCCCGTCGCGTTGTCCAGCACCTGGACGGTTTCGCCCTGGCGAACCAGGCGGGCCAGCTCTGGCAGTGACACATAGGTCCTTGCCTCGGTGTCGTAGAGCTTGCGGTTGTCGTAGCGTTTGATAAGGCGCGACATGAGGGTTCGGGTTGGGTTCTGCCCGTAGTATAACGCGTCGCGTCAGAAAAATGCAAGCCGATATAACGCATTGTGTCATTTCTTCACACAGTACGGACAGGGGTGTAGGCGTTCCCCCTACAGCTATCGGTGAATCCCCCTTTCAGCAGGACGGGGTTGCCCGGCGTTTATTTCCAGTTACCTGTTTGTGCTCTTTTCCCGTTGCGCCGATGGATCTTTCGACCACCTACATGGGCCTGGAACTGGCGAACCCGCTGGTGCCATCGTCGTCTCCGCTGACCGGTACGCTGGACGGGCTACGGCGGCTGGAGGATGCGGGAGCGGGGGCGGTGGTGCTGCCCTCGCTGTTCGAAGAGCAGGTCAGCCGCCAGCAGCAGATGCTGGACCCGTACCTGTGCTACCGCCCGGACCAGTTGCACGCGGCCCTGGGGTACTACCCGGAGACGGGGCGGTACACGACCCATCCGGCAGACTATCTGGAGATGGTAGGCCGTGCCCGGTCTGCGCTCACGATCCCGGTCATTGCCAGCCTGAACGGTGTCTCGGTAGGGGGATGGGTCTCCTACGCCCGCCAGTTGGAGGCGGCAGGGGCCAGCGCTCTGGAGTTGAATATCTACTACCTGCCGACCATGCCCACGATGAGCGGTCCGGAGGTGGAGCGGATGTACGTGGAGATCGTCCACGAGGTCAAGCGGGGTGTCAGCATCCCGGTGGCCGTCAAGCTTAGTCCCTGGTTCAGCGCGTTTGCGCATATGGCCGGGCGGCTCTGCGAGGCCGGTGCCAACGCGCTCGTGTTGTTCAACCGGTTCTACCAGCCAGACATCGACCTCGAAGCCCTCACCTTCGTCCCGCGGGTACACCTGAGCGCGCCGCAGGAACTCCAGATGCCCCTTCACTGGGTGGCCCTGCTCTACGACCGTATCTGGCTCGACTTCGCCATCACGAGTGGTATCCACACATATTTCGACGTGCTGAAGGGCCTGCTGGTGGGAGCCAGGGTGACGATGATGGCCTCTGCGCTGCTGCAGCACGGTCCCGCCTACCTGTCCGAGGTGCTGCGGGCACTGCCGGTCTGGATGGAGCAGCACGGCTTCGCCTCGGTCCGGGACCTCCAGGGACGGCTGAGCCTGAAGTCGATCCTGGCGACCAATGCCTTTGAACGGGCCGGGTACATGCGGGTGCTGCAATCCTGGGACGAGGACTGAGGCCAGAGGCCGTTTCCGATTTTCTTTGCAACCTGCGCGGGCCGTCGGTGGAACCCCATGATCCCACACCCCGAGTTTGCGACCAACACGGTCTCTTCCCGCTGCCTCGACGGGGCGTTTCCGGAGCCTGGCTCCGAG
>CAZLRO010000165.1:0-8956 GCA_964561865.1 uncultured Rhodothermaceae bacterium
CATTCGTCGGCTCCTACGAGCCGTGTTTCCGAATAAACTCTAGGAGGTACCGACCATGAAGGATGCCCCGGCCATCAAACGAGTACGCGATGCGCGCCACGCAATCTCGGCGGAATGCGGGCACGACCTGCAGAAGCTGTTGGCCTACTACCAGAAGCGAGCACAGGAGCGCCAGAAAAGAGAGCAGCAAGCGTCCCCCAAGCCGAGGGCATAACCAGGCGCTTGCAGCAGGCGGCCTGCCAGGGTTGTTGGTAGCTTGAACCGTTGGGGCCAGGCCGCCGGTGAGCTTGGTCGTTGGGCCGCCGCCCGGTTGTGGGTGTTGTGCCGGTGGGATCAAGTCAGGTTGCGGCGGGGTTGTAAGGGAGCCAGCACGCCCAACCAGATGCTTGCAGCGGACGGCTTGCCGGGGTTGTTGGTAAATTGAAATGCCGAGGCCGGGCCGCCGCTGAGCTGAGCCGTTGGGCCGGCTTTCGTCTTCTCCACTGACACACAGGCCCATTGGAATTCCTCTTTGTCTGATGGTCGTCTTACCAGCAGAGGTGAACATGAGCACCCTTACCATCACGCTCTCCGATGAACGTCTGGCACAGTTGCAGGAAATCGCCGCCCGCTTTCGCGTCAAGCCTGAAGACCTCGCACGGATCAGCATCGAAGAACTACTCACACGCCCGGAAGCCGCTTTCCAGCACGCCGTCGAGTACATCCTGCACAAGAACCAAGAACTCTATCGACGGCTGGCGTAGTGCGTTACCTGACCCTCCATGAAGTGCTGGAACTACACCGCCAGATGATCGCGCAGACCGGCGGCGTGCTGGGCATTCTCAACCTGGGTGCATTGGAGTCGGCGTTAGCCCAGCCACGCATGACGTTCGGCGGAGAAGAACTATATCCTGGGATTGCCGACAAGGCATCGGCCCTAGGCTACTCGCTTGTTCAGAATCACCCGTTTGTCGACGGCAACAAGCGCACCGGCCATGCGGCAATGGAAGTCTTTCTGGTATTGAATGGCTTCGAGATTGACGCTGCGGTGGACGAACAAGAGCAGGTCATCCTTCGCGTGGCATCTGGCGAGATGAACCGTGAGGGCCTCGTACATTGGCTTCATGGCCGCATCACAGGCAAGCCTTGAGCCATCGTCTCCCAACCAGCGCATGCACGGGACCGCTGCAAGCGTACCGCTTGCAATACCCTCACGCCGTTGGCACTCGGCGGCTGCTGAGCTTGGACGTTGGGCCGCCGCCCGGTTGTGGGTGCAGTGCCGGTGGGATCAAGTCAGGTCGCGGCGGGGTTGGAAGGGCAGTGGCAGGCGGTTGTGCCCAACCATGCGGGCCTGCTGGGGTGGGCGGTAGCTTGAAACGTCGGGATCAGGCCGCCACTGAGCTGGGTCGTTAGGCACCAACGCGGCACTCTTAGGAACCGATGACTTACGAAGCAGCAAGGTCGCTTGAACTTCTCAGACTGGGAGCTGGACTCCCCGACGCCACATTCCGTGAAGGCCAAGAAGACGCGATTCGCCACATCGTCGATGGGCGAGGCCGCCTGCTGGTCGTTCAAAAGACCGGATGGGGGAAGAGCTTCGTCTACTTCATCGCGACAAAGCTTCTGCGCGACGGGGGCAACGGCCCGGCGCTGCTGATCTCCCCGCTGTTGGCGCTGATGCGCAACCAGATCGCAGCGGCAGAGCGCATGGGCGTTCGCGCGGCCACGATCAACTCCGACAACGTCGACGACTGGACCCAAGTCGAGGCCAAGCTTGCCCGACGTGAAGTCGACATCCTCCTGATCTCACCCGAACGTCTGGCGAACGAACGCTTCCGCACGCAGGTTCTGGCCGGCATCGCCGCACAGATCTCGATGCTGGTCATCGACGAAGCGCACTGCATCTCCGACTGGGGCCACGACTTCCGCCCCCACTACCGCCTGCTGGAGCGCATCGTCAAGACGCTGCCGCCCAACCTGCGGCTGCTGGCCACCACGGCAACGGCGAACAACCGCGTGATGGAGGACCTTGCAGCCGTGCTCGGTCCAAAGCTCGAAGTCTCGCGCGGCGACTTGAATCGGACCTCGCTGTCCCTGCAGACGATCCGCTTGCCCAACCAGGCCGAACGTCTGGCGTGGCTGGCGCAGCAACTGGCCGTTCTGCAAGGCCACGGCATCATCTACACGCTGACCGTGCGCGACGCCAACCAGGTCGCCGACTGGCTCAAGACCCGGGGCTTCAACGTCGAGGCCTACACGGGCGAAACGGGCGATCGTCGGGAAGCGCTGGAACAGGCGCTGCTCAACAACGAGGTCAAGGCGCTGGTTGCGACGACGGCGCTGGGCATGGGCTACGACAAGCCCGATCTGGCCTTCGTCATCCACTACCAGATGCCCGGCTCGGTCGTCGCCTACTACCAGCAAGTGGGCCGTGCCGGGCGCGCGCTCGACTCCGCCTACGGCGTGCTGCTCAGCGGCCAAGAGGAGTCGGACATCACCGACTGGTTCATCCGAAGCGCGTTCCCGACGCGGCAGGAAGTCGCCGATGTCCTGGGCGCACTCGAGGAAGAAGAGAACGGCCTGTCCGTCCCCGAGCTGCTGGGTCGCGTCAACCTGAGCAAGGGCCGCGTCGACAAGACGATCGCGCTGCTTTCCCTCGAAGCCCCAGCACCCATCGCGAAACAAGGCACCAAGTGGCAGCTCACCGCCGCCACCCTGAGCGAGGCACGGCTCTGCGGCGTGACGAGCACCAGCAGATGCAGGAATACGTCAGTCTGCCCTTCGGTGAGCACATGGGCTTTCTGATCCGAGCACTCGACGGCGATCCAAGTCTTGTCACCCCGCCAGCGCTGCCCCCATTGCCAGCAGATGTGGATGAGGCACTGGTTCGGGACGCCATCGAGTTCCTGCGCCGGACCAGCCTGCCCATCGAACCCCGCAAGAAGTGGCCTGATGGGGGCATGCCTCAGTACGGCGTCAAAGGCGTCATTGCGCCTGGGCATCAAGCGCAGCCTGGCAAGGCCTTGTGCGTATGGGGTGACGCCGGCTGGGGCGGCCTGGTCCGGCGAGGCAAGTACCACGACGGCAAGTTTGCCGACGATCTGGTTGGGGCGTGCGTGAAGATGGTCCGCGAATGGAACCCCCAGCCCAAACCGACCTGGGTGACCTGCGTGCCCTCGCTGCGTCATCCCGACCTCGTTCCCAACTTTGCGAAGCGCTTGGCTGCGGCTCTGGGCCTGCCGTTTCATATGGTCATCGCGAAGACAGACGACAGGCCCGAACAGAAGACGATGGCAAACAGCACACAGCAGGCGCGCAACATCGACGGCTCGCTGGCCCTCAACGATCAGCCGGTGCCCCACGGGCCGGTGATCCTGGTCGATGACATGGTGGATTCACGCTGGACGCTGACCGTGGCCGCGTGGCTGCTGCGCAAGAGCGGAAGCGGCGACGTCTACCCCATGGCGCTCTCTCAAACGGGACACGACGAATGACGCCCGCCCTGTCACTCAACACCCAGGCGATCCTGCTGCTGACGGCGCCGCTGATCGCTGGGCGCGGCACGTCTTCCCAGGATCTGCTGTCGCCGGGCGAGTACAATCGCCTTGCCCGTCACCTGCGAGAGATCCAACGCCAGCCCGCGGATCTCGTGTCGCCCGATGCGGCCGATCTCATTCGGGCCTGTCAGCACGTGATTGAGGAAGCCCGACTGCAACGCCTCCTGGGGCGAGGTCTCCTTCTCAGCCAAGTCATCGAGCGATGGCAGGCACGCGCCATCTGGGTGGTCAGCCGCGCGGATGCCGAGTACCCCCGCCGCCTGAAGGTGCGCCTGCACGAAGACGCCCCGGCGGTCATCTACGGCTGCGGCGACATGACCTTGCTGGAGTCGGGCGGCCTCGCTGTGGTCGGCTCCCGCCATGTGGACGACACGTTGATCGACTACACGATGTCGGTCGGCAGGCTGGCGGCCCGGGCTGGAAGGACGCTCGTATCGGGCGGCGCCAAGGGCATCGACCAGGCCGCCATGCGCGGTGCGCTTGAAGCGGGAGGCAAGGTCAGCGGCGTGCTCGCGGACAGTCTGGAGAAGACGACCATGAACCGCGAGCACCGCAATCTGCTGCTCGATGGCCAACTGGTGCTGATTTCGCCCTACGACCCGAGTGCGGGGTTCAACGTCGGCAACGCCATGCAGCGCAACAAGCTGATCTACGCGCTGGCCGATGCATCCCTGGTTGTCAGCTCCGATCTGAACAAGGGCGGCACCTGGACTGGTGCCGTCGAGCAATTGGGTAAGCTCAAGCGCGTGCCCGTGTACGTCCGATCGACGGGCGAATCGTCTCCTGGACTCGATGCCCTGCGAAGCAAGGGAGCGCTCCCCTGGCCG
This sequence comes from uncultured Rhodothermaceae bacterium, assembly GCA_964561865.1. Taxonomy (GTDB): domain Bacteria; phylum Bacteroidota; class Rhodothermia; order Rhodothermales; family CAZLRO01; genus CAZLRO01. The sequence goes on from CAZLRO010000165.1 coordinate 4,364, forward strand.
AACCCGCAGGACGCCGATGCGTTCAAGGCGGTGTTCGAGGTCACCGCACCCATTCAGGCTCCGTCTCCGCAGGCGGGTCTTGGACTGTTCTCCGAAGACGGACCGGCAAGCGTGGCACCCGCCCCACTTTCGATACCGGGGACAACACCAGCGGCCGAAGCATCAAGCGAGCCCGTGCCGCCTCACGTTGCACCACCCATCGAAGAACCGGTTACGCGCACACGAGAACCCGAGCCATCGGCTTCACTGACGCCCGAGGCCGCCCCCGACGTGGTAAGCCCGGCGGCAACAGCACCCTCAACACCGGCCAACACGCTGTTCGCGGCTGTCCGAGGCGTCATCCCACCGCTGCTGAAGTCACCGATGAAGGACGCCGAGGTTGCCACCGCGCTGGACGTGTCTACCCCCCAGGCCAAGGCGTGGCTGCAGCGACTCGTCGACGAAGGTCTCGTGCAGAAGGTCAACCGACCGATTCGTTATGTCGTAATGTCTCAGGGGTCGCTGCTCAGCGGGGAGGTGCATAACAACCGGTTGCAGCGGACGGCGCCAAAGCGCCGCCGCTGAACCGGAGCGTTATACCTCGCAGTAACCTGCTTGAAACCAAAGCGGTAGGACCAGCGTGAATCCAGCATGACGCTGATCGACCAGATACGCGAGAAGATAGCTGCTGAGCAGTTCGAGTTCTCTAAACATGCCGTCGACCAGAGCATTATTCGACGCATCACGGTAAAGGAACTGCGTGAAGTCTTTGCCCAGGGAGAGATCATTGAGGACTACCCCGATGACAAATATGGTCCCAGCTGTTTGATCTTTGGCCGCACCGCAAGCGATAGACCCCTACATGTGCAATGCAGCTATCCATCACGGCTGTTCATCAAGATCATAACGCTCTACGAACCGGATCCGACCCGATGGATCGATTTCAAAGCAAGGAGACCATGATGCACCCATTCGATGAACACCTTGTCGAGCAGCGGGTGACCTACACGCTGGAGCATGAGGGACGCTTTTACGTTGTCGAGAACGTGCCAGCTCGGGTCAATGAAGAAACCGGTGAGCAGTATTTTGCTCCGGCGACGGTTGCGCGCCTGTACGAAGCAATCTTGGGTGGGCAGCCGCCGCGCCGGTTGATCGAGACGCCGGTCTACGACTTCGGCGAGCGCGCCGCATAACCGGTGCCGGTACGGCCACACCCCTCAGGGAGAGACCAGCAGGGGTTCGAAGCGGAACAGGTTCGGGTCCGCCGGGTCGATGGTCAGGACGACGGCGTGGAGGTTGGGCGTCCCGAACGTCTCGGCGCGGGTGAGGTGGACGAAGGTCTCGCGGGTCTGCGGGTCGGCGAAGGGCTTGTCCACGCGGAAGTAGTGGGTGTCGCCGTGTACCAGGGCTACGGGCCGGCCAAAGGCCAGCGCCAGCCGCTGGAATTCAAGCCGCAGCGCTTCGAAGCCGTCGGTCGTAGTGGGTTCGAGCCGGGCCATCCAGCCTTCGAGGCGGGGGTTGGCCTGCATGAACACCACCACCCCCTGCACCTGTGCCTCCCCGGCCACGGCGAACGCCTCCCGGAGCCAGGCCAGGTTGGCGGCGGTACGGGCGGTGTATTCGTCGCTGGGCCGGGCGGCCTTCCCCCGGTTGTTGTTCGACCCCACCACATGCAGCGTCAGAAACACCACCGGCCCCTGTTGCCAGCGGACGTTCTCCGGGAAAGCAGCAAACGCGGGCTGCGCACTTTGCCGGGTGAGGGGCACGGTGCGCCGTCCGAGGCTGGTCGGCCCGGCAAAGAACAGCGCACGGAGCCGGGCCAGGCGCTCGAGCGGGTCATAGCGGTCGCGGGGGCAGTCCGTCCACTCGTTGTCGCCGGGGGTGTAGATGAGCGGAGGGGCCACCGCCTGGAACTCCCGCAGGCGCTGCACGAACAGGCTGTCGCTGCAATCCCCGGAGGTGAAATCCCCCACATGCACGGCGAAGGCGAAAGGCCGGGTGTTGAGCGTGTCGAGGAGGGCGCGGTAGGCCGCCTGCTCAGCCGGATACCGGGGGTCGTCCGGGGGCTTGTACGGCATGTCGCCGAAGATGGCAACCTGGTAGGACGCCTCCGGAGCGGCGGGCGGCGGGACGACCGACCGGGGCGGGCTGCAGGAAGCCCACAGGAGCAGCAGGATCGCCAGCCCGGAGGGGCGAACAGGCATCATTGGGCACACTCAGACGGTCTCGGCCTGGAGGCTGGCCTGGTAGGCGCTCCAGTCGGCCAGGAACCGTTCCAGCCCCAGGTCGGTCAGCGGGTGCTTGAGCAGCGCCTTGATCACCCCCAGCGGCATGGTCGCCACCTGCGCCCCGGCCAGGGCCGACTCCACCACGTGTACCGGGTGGCGGATGGAGGCGGCCAGCACCTCCGTCCCATACCCGTAGTTGCGATAAATCTGCACGATCTGCCGGATGAGCGCCATCCCGTCGTGCGAGACGTCATCGAGGCGGCCAATGAACGGGCTGATGTATGTGGCCCCGGCCTTGGCGGCGATGAGCGCCTGCGTGGGCGAGAAGCACAGCGTGCAGTTGGTCCGGATGCCCTCCTGCGCCAGCGTCCGGATGGCCTTGATGCCGTCGAGGATGAGCGGCACCTTCACGACGACGTGCCGGTGGAGGGCGGCCAGGATGCGGGCCTCCTGCAGGATCCCCGCGTAGTCGGTAGCCGTCACCTCGGCGGAGACATCGCCGTTGACGATCTCGCAGATGCGGTAGATGTGCTCGTGGAAGTCCACTCCGCCCGCCTTCTTCATCAGCGACGGGTTGGTGGTCACGCCGTCGAGCACGCCCATGTCGTGGGCTTCGCGGATTTCGGACAGGTCGGCGGTGTCGATGAAAAATTTCATGGCAACGGAAGGCTGGGATTTCGGCAGGCACCGCCGAAAGATCGTAAAATTTGACCGGCCCGGCTAGGGGCAGGGAAAGGGTCGGGGTTTATTCACGTGTCCTCACGAGGAGACCGGTGGGTTGGCGTGGTGACCTCACGCTTCGCGCCAGCACCCGGCCCCGGCGTCGCCATCGACCTCCCCGGCCTTCTCCCTGCCTGCGCAGGGATGACGGGGAATGAGAGGGGGGCAGGCTCTGTTCTCAGGAGGGGAGAAGATGGACTACTCCCCAAATCCACAATCCGAGATCCGCAATCCCCATGTACCTCTGCCTGTTTGAGGACGACCAGGTCTTGCACCTGTTGCCGCTGGTACATACCCGCCCGGTGTACGACTTGCGGCTCGGCATCCGCACGGTGCTGGAGACGACGCGGGAGGCGTTCGGCAGCCCGCCCACGCTGCTGCATACCCGTCCGGTGCTGGCCGCCGTGGCCGGGCAACACTTCGCCGACTACCTCGTGAACCGGGTGCCGGACGGCCTGCCAGTGCTGTTTGTCAACGGGCGCTATATCGCCGAGGAAGGTCCTGTGCTGGAACGGCTGCGCAGGGCCGTACAGGGCGAGCCGGGGCGGGTGTTCGTCCAGGGCGACACAGTGGTGGCCGCCTGGGTGCCCCAGGCCACCAACCGGCTCGTCCAGACCGAGGCCATCACCTGCGCCACGTTCGAGGGGCTGCCGGAAGAGCCGGTCGAAGGGGCGCGGTGCATCGGACGGCTCTGGGAGCTGATCAGCGAACTCAAACCCGCACTGGCACGGGACTTCCGGGCGCGCACCAAAGGCTATCGGATCTACGAGCACCCGCACGCGGTCATCCATCCCAGCGTCCTCCTGGCCGAGGGCGAACACATCCACATCGGCCCGCGCTCTGTCATCAAGCCGGGGGCGATCCTCAATGCCGAAGCCGGGCCGGTGTACATCGATGCCGACGTGGTGGTGATGGAACGGGCGGTGATCCGGGGACCCGCCTACATCGGCCCGCACACCCAGGTGAAGGTGGGGGCCAGCCTCGAAAGCTGCGCTATCGGCCCGGTGTGCCGCGTCGGAGGTGAGGTCATCGAGAGCGTGCTGCATTCCTGCACGAACAAGGCCCATCCCGGCTTTCTGGGACAGAGCTACCTCGGTAGCTGGTGCAACCTCGGGGCCGACACCAACAGTTCCAACCTCAAGAATGACTACGGCCCGGTCTCGCTCTACAATGAATACCTCGGCACGACGGAAGATTCAGGGCTGACGTTCCTGGCCCTGTTCATGGGCGACCACAGCAAGAGCGGCATCGACACCATGTTCAACACGGGCACGGTGGTGGGGGTATCGTGCAACCTCTACGGCACCGGTTTCCACCCTACGTTCATCCCCTCCTTTTCTTGGGGTGATCCGCAGAATCGGTACGTCCCGTACCGGCTCGCCAAGGCCCTGCATGTAGCCGAGCGCGTCATGGCCCGGCGCAACGTAGCCTTCACCGACGCCGATCGTGCCCTGCTGACGGCCCTCTACCAGACCACCGAAGCCGCTCGAAGGCGGTTTCTGCGCGGATAGCCAGGGCTGTTTGACCCTTCACCCCGTCACGCCCGGCCCTGTCGTGTGTGCCAACCCTGTGCGGGTTTCAGCCCAGCAACCGATGAGATTATAGTCAATTTGACGATAATATAGTCAAATTGACTATAATTTTTGTGACGACCCGCTGAAGTCAC
>CAZLRO010000166.1:0-8933 GCA_964561865.1 uncultured Rhodothermaceae bacterium
ACCTGCTCAACCCGGAGACGCGCACCGCGAAGGCCCGCATCCGTGTTGCCAACCCTGGCCTTGCGCTTAAACCCCAGATGTTTGCCACCGTCACCCTGCTCGGCGACGCGGCTACGCCCACGCCCGTCGTGCCTGCCGATGCCGTCCTCCGCTCCGGTGAAGACGCCGTCGTGCTGCTGGCCCTCGGTGGCGGGCGCTTCCAGCCGGTCAACGTCCTGCTCGGCACCGAGACGGGAGGGCTGGTGCAGGTCCTGGGCGGACTGCAAGGCGGCGAGCAGGTGGTAGTGGGTGCCCAGTTCCTCATCGACTCGGAGGCCCGGCTGCGCAGCGCTGTCGGGGCCATGATGGCAATGCCCGGCATGGATCATTCCAGTATGGATCATTCCAGTATGGATCATTCCAGTATGGAGATGGAAGGCATGGATCATTCCACCATGAATCCTTCCCATTGAAGCATCAACCTTGAGGTATTTACCATGCGTCATGCTCTGCCGATCCTGTGGCTGCTGGTTGCCACGCCGGTGTTGGCCCAGCACGAACACCACCCTCCGTCGTCGTCGGCCTCGCCGTATGCCGGGCAGGAAACCCGTGCCATCAAGGCCCTTGCGCCGGAAGAGATCAGTGCCTATCAGCAGGGAGCCGGGATGGGGCTGGCCCGTGCCGCCGAACTGAACGGCTATCCCGGCCCGCGCCATGTGCTGGAACTGGCCGACTCGCTGGCCCTCACCCCATCCCAACGCCACGAAACCCAGGCGATTCTTGACGCCATGCACCAGGTCGCCACGCGCCTCGGCGAAGAGATCATCGCCAAGGAAGCCGCCCTGGACCGGCTGTTTGCCGAAGAGTGGGCGGACGCAGGCGCAGTGGCGGCCCTCGTGGACGACCTCGGCGCGTTGCAGGCGCGCCTGCGGTTCACGCACCTGAACGCCCATCTCGCCCTGAAGCCCCTCCTTACGCCCGAACAAGTCGCCCGGTATCAGCACCTGCGCGGCTACCGCCACCCGTAGCCCTCTCCGGCCATCCGCAACCCGAAACCACATGTTGCTCGAACGCCTGATCGAAACCTGTGCGCGCACCCGGCTGCTGGTCGTGCTGGTGGCGCTGCTGCTCGCCGGCCTCGGCGCGTGGGCGCTCTATACCACCCCCGTCGATGCGCTGCCGGACCTGTCCGACGTGCAGGTGATCGTGCAGACCGAGTTCGAGGGCCAGGGGCCGCAGATCGTCGAGGACCAGGTGACGTATCCGCTGGCGACGGCCCTGCTGGCGGTGCCCCACGCCAAGACCGTCCGCGGCTTCTCGATGTTCGGCACGTCGATGGTCTATGTCGTCTTTGAAGACGGCACCGACCTGTACTGGGCCCGGAGCCGCGTGCTCGAACGCCTCAGCGTCGTCCAGGGGCGCTTGCCGGCGAATGCCCAGCCGCAACTCGGCCCAGATGCCACCGGCGTTGGCTGGGTGTACCAATACAGCCTCGTGGACCGCAGCGGGCGCCAGGACCTGTCGCAGCTCCGGGCGTTGCAGGACTTCTTCCTGCGGTACGAACTCCAGGCGCTCGACGGTGTGGCCGAGGTCGCCTCGGTGGGCGGGTTTCAGAAGGAATACCAGGTGGTGGTCGATCCGCAGCGCCTGGCGGCCTACGGCCTCACCCTCGACGAACTCGGCACGGCCATCCGCAACGCCAACCGCGACGTGGGCGGGCGCGTGCTGGAGTTGGGCGGGCGCGAGTTCATCGTGCGCAGCCGGGGCTACCTGCAAGGGGCTGACGACCTGCGGCAGGTTCCGGTCAAAAGCAGCGGCGGCACGCGCGTCACCGTCGGCGACGTGGCGCGCATCCAGCTCGGCCCCGAACTCCGGCGCGGCCTCACCGAGAAAGACGGCACGGGCGAGGTCGTCTCCGGCATCGTCGTGATGCGCTACGGCGAGAACGCCCAGGCGGTGATTGCCCGCGTGAAGGCGCGCCTGGAGGAACTCCGCGCCAGCCTGCCGCCCGGCGTGGAGGTCGTACCCGAATACGACCGCTCCATCCTCATCGGCGAGGCCATCGACACGATGCAGGGCAAGCTCCGCGACGAGATGCTCGTCGTGGCGCTCGTCGTCGTCCTCTTCCTGCTGCATGTGCGCAGTGCCTTTGTGGCCCTCATCACCGTGCCGACGGGCCTCCTGCTCGCACTCCTGGCAATGAAGCTCCTCGGCATCAACGCCAACATCATGAGCCTGGGCGGCATCGCCATTGCCATCGGCGTCATGGTCGATGCCTCGCTCGTGATGGTCGAGAACGCGCACAAGCACCTGGAGCGCAGTCGGGGAGATGGTAGGGAGGGTGAAGAGAACAGCCCTCTGCCCTCCACAATCGAATCAATCCGCAATCGAATCAATCCGCAATCCGATTTCGAGGTGGTGGTGGCCGCGGCGAAGGAGGTGGGGCCGAGCCTGTTCTTCTCGCTGCTGATTGTGACGATCAGCTTCCTGCCGGTGTTCACGCTGGAGGAGATCGAGGGGCGGCTGTTCCGCCCGCTGGCACTGACGAAGACGTTTGCAATGGCGGCGGCCTCGCTGCTGTCGGTGACGCTCGTGCCTGCGCTGATGGGGATCTTCGTGCGGGGGCGCATCCGTCCGGAGGCCCGCAACCCGCTCGCACGCTTCTTCATGGCGCTGTACCGCCCGGTCATCCGCACGGTGCTGGCACACCCGCTGCCGGTGCTGGTAGCGGGCGTTGCGCTGCTCCTGCTCACCCTGCTGCCTGTGCAGACGCTGCTTCTGGGGCGTACGCTGGTGCCGTTCCCGCAGGTCGGCTCGGAGTTCATGCCCGCGCTCAACGAGGGCGACCTGTTCTACATGCCCGTCACGCTGCCGGACGTGTCCACCCAGCAGGCAAAGACGCTGTTGCAGCAGACGAACCGCATCCTCATGTCCTTCCCGGAAGTGGCCTCGGTGCTGGGCAAGGCCGGGCGGGCCGAGACCGCCACCGACCCGGCCCCGCTGTCGATGTTCGAGACCATCGTCCGCCTCAAGCCGGAAGCCCAGTGGCGACCCGGCCAGACCCGCGCCACGCTCATCGCCGAGATGAACGCGGCCCTGGCACTGCCGGGGGTGACGAACATGTGGACGATGCCCATCCGTGCCCGCACCGACATGCTGGCGACGGGCATCCGCACCCCTGTCGGCGTGAAGATCACCGGGCCGTCGCTGCGGGTGCTCGACTCCCTCGCCGTGCGCATCGAGGCCGCACTCGGCCCTGTGGCGGGCACCCGCGCGGTCTTTGCCGAACGGGCACTCGGCGGGCAGTTCCTCGATATTGTTCTGAAACGCGAGGAGGCCGCCCGTCTCGGCCTGAACACCGGTGCCATCCAGGATGCCCTCGCTGCCGCCATTGGAGGGATGACGGTGACGACGACGGTGGAGGGGCTGGAGCGCTACGCCGTGACACTGCGCTACCCCCGCGCCCTGCGCGACAACCTCCCGGCCCTGCGCGCCGTACTGATCCCGCTGCCCGGCGGTGGGCAGGTGCCGCTCGGCCAGGTGGCCGACCTCCGCCTGACGCAGGGGCCGACGATGGTGCGCAGCGAGGATGCCCGCCCGAACAGCCAGGTGCTTGTAGACGTGGCCGAGGGCACGGACCTGGGCACCTATGTGCAGCAGGCCCGGCAGGCGGTGGCGCTCCAGGTGGCGCTGCCGCCGGGCTATGCGCTGCGCTGGAGCGGGCAGTTCGAATACCTCGAACGCACCCGCAACCGGCTCCAGGTACTCATCCCCCTCACCCTGCTGCTGATCTTCCTGCTGCTCTACCTGCACTTCCGTAGTGTCACCGAGGCGCTGCTGCTGATGATCCCGCTGCCCTTCGCTGTGGTGGGGGCGGTGTGGCTGCTGTGGCTGCTCGGCTACGAGATGAGCGTGGCCGTGGGCGTGGGACTGATTGGCGTGGCGGGCCTCGCCGCCGAGACCGGCGTGGTGATGCACGTCTACCTCGACGAGGCGATGCGCCGCTACCGCCGCGAAGGCCGCCTCCATACGCCGCAGGACCTGCGCCAGGCCCTCGCCGAAGGGGCCGTGGACCGCCTCCGTCCCAAGCTGATGACCGTGCTCACCACCCTCATCGGCCTGCTCCCGGTGATGGTGGGCACCGAGGTGGGCACCGAGGTGATGAAGCGCATCGCCACGCCGATGGTGGGCGGCCTCGTCACCTCCACGCTGCACACGCTCGTGATGATCCCCGCCCTCTACGCCCTCGTCCACGGCCTGCGGCTGCGACGGGCCAGGCAGGCGGCGGGGTGACCGGACAGGCGCAGGTGGTATTCCTGTACTTCATGCGCTGAGTCACTGCACCAGCCGCTCCTCGATACGCCGCAGCCGCTCAGGGCTGATACGGAAACGACTCCTTCAGGTCGGACATCGAATAGGTCACCTCTTCCTCTGCCTCCATGCCCCGCATCGCGAGCGACAGGTGCGCCCAGCCCCACTTTTCCTGCACTGCGCTTTCTCGTTCGGATTGGGCCAGCAGCGATTCTACGAAGGTCAGCATCTCAGCCTGCAACGCCTCGGGAAGCTGTTGCACGTAGTGATGGATTTTTTCTGCCACCGCCATTGCTCCAAGCCCCATGTGTAACGTGTGTTGCCACTCAGCCAGCATTCAGCTGCCGAATCCAGAGGGCGAAGAAGCGATCGCTCACGAACAGCCTCCCTTCTTCCCGGTCGAGCACATCGGAGGCAAGCAAGGCATTCACAGCACGCTGGACAGTGGAAGCGGCTCCCAATCCATGGGCACGAATGAAAGTGGTTGCAAACGGTTGCGGATTGCCCCCTTGTTGCACCAAACCACGCAACAGGCGCTGTTGCATCCGGGAAAATGTCTCCCACCGTGTAGCGAAAAAGTTACCCTCCCGGCGTAAGAGTAGTGCCAGTGCCTCGTCCAGGCGTTGTTCTGTGACTTCCCCACCCGCAGGTGTGATCTCCCACAGCGCGTGTGCCAGGTGCTGGGTATAAAAAGGATGGCCTTCCGTCCAGGTGCAGAGCTGCACGATCCTTTCATCTGCAATGGATTTATCGGCCAACGTGAAGCGTTCGCGGATGAAAGGCTGCCAATGTTCCAGGGCGATGGTGCCCAGGGGATAATGCCCGGCTGAACGATAGAGGGGCCGCGAAGCCTCCAGAAAGAGTTGCTGCATCAGGTGCTTACGGCTACCCAGGAAAAAACAGGCAACGTCCTGCTGCATCTGCATCCGGCTGCGCACGACCCGTTCGACCAGGTCGTTCCCATATTCCATAATGCGCTGAAACTCATCAAAAACGATGACGACCTTCTTTTTCTGACGCTGGGCTGCACGTGCCAGGGCAGATAGCACATCGTCGAGTTCAGTCTCCGGTGCCTGCGTATGCCGGATGCTGAACTCGATGGAGGGTTCCCCACTTTCGTCGAAGGTGACGGTGGGCACCACCAGGTGAAACAAAGACTTGGCTGTCTGAAGCAGTCGGTCCCGGCGCGTCGTTGCCGCTTGGGTGATGGCCTTTGCGGTGGTTCGGACGAAGGCTTCTGGGCTATCGGTTGCCCAGAGGTCCACATAGACCGTCAGGAATTCGGAGGCGGGCAATCCGGCCAGCACCTGCTGCACCAGTGAGGTCTTGCCCATGCGGCGCTCGGAATAGACGAAGAGCCGCTCCCCGTTGATCACTGCCCGTCGCAAGTCCCGAAGCTCCTGCTGGCGGTTGCAGAACGCTTCCGGGCCTACCACCCCGCCATACTGAAACGGATTGACCCGTGGCTCCATCTGCTGGTTTCCTGGTAGAGACACACCCTTGACAGGCCCCGATAGCCCCACCCAGAAGATATTACGCAGTTTTGCATAACGCAAAACTGCGTAATCAAAAAGATGGTGCTGCTGCTGAGGGGGGCCATCCCGGAGCGACCCCTCAAGGCCCACCGCCGGGGGCGGGGAGCGGGGTGAGCCGGAGCTTCCGGAACTCGACCTCCGACCCTTCGGCCTGCAGGGCGATCTGCCCCTCGTGCGCCGTGGCGTCATACCCATCGTTGACCAGCGTGCCGTTCACCCAGACTCGGAGGGTGCGACCCACCGCTTCGATCACCACCGTGTTCCATTCCCCGACGGGCTTCTCCGAGCCGTCCGTCAGGTTGACGATCCGGCGGTTCTTGCCCTCGGTGACGCCCCACTCCGACCGGGGGCCACGCCGGGCCTCCATGTCCGGCACTGTGATGTCTTCGACGATGCACCAGAAGTCCCCGGCATTTTCGTGCATGAGTTGCACCTCGATGGACTGCGGGAACATCTCGTACAGCGCCCGGGGGGTGGAGGCATGGACGAGCACGCCGCAGTTGCCCGGCTCACCGGCGAACCGGTATTCCACCTCCAGCCGGTAGTTTTCGTAGCGGGCATCGGTGATGAGGTGCCCGCCGGGTGTGCCCAGGCTGACGAGCAAGCCATCGCGGACGATGAACGGGCTGCGCATCGTCGGGTTGCCGTCCATCTCCGGCACGTCCACATGCCAGCCGGTAAGATCGCGCCCATTGAACAGATCGACCGATTGGGCACGGGCCTGGGACGAGAGGGTCAGCAGCAGGATGAGCAGCGTGCGTGTTCTCATGGTTCGGTGCATCAGGGCTGTCCCAAGGTTGATTTTATCCCGAACGGACACAGCCGAAGGTCTTACGTCACCGTCACGCGCACCTGGAAGACCGGGTTCAGTCCGTCGTCGAACACGTCGTCCTCGTCCGGCTGGGTGTTGCCGGCCGCATCGGTGGCGCGGATGCGGAGGGTATGGCTGCCGGGGGGGGCATCCCAGGGGAACTCCCAGAGCGCCCACACACTGCGGTAGGGGTAGGGGAAGCGGCTGGCGTCCTGCACCTGGAGGGTCTGCCGCAGTGCCGGGTTGCTGGCGACGATCTCATCCAGCGGCAGGATGCGGGCCTCGGTGAAGGCCCCGCCGTCGATGGAGACCTCCACCTTCTCCACCCCGGCGAAGCCACTGAGGGCGTAGCCCGCCACGAGGAACGTTCCGGCGGGGATCGTCTCGCGGTTGAGCGGCTGGGTCGCCTTGTTCACCACGCGGACGGTGGCCTCGTCGGTATAGCCGAGCACCTCCTGGTAGCTGCCAAAGACCGTGTCGTCGTCGGTGGCCTCGATGCGCTCAATCCACTTGACGTTTCGGTAGCCATAGTCCTCGTGGACGAGCAGGCGCACGGGGAAGCCGTGGTCCGGGGTGAGGGGCGCCCCGTTCATCTCGTAGACCAGCAGCGGCTCGAACGTGTCCTGCGGGCGCGGGCCGTAGACCTGGTCGAGCTTCAGGTTGTTGGTGAAGCCGTCGGCCCCGTAGAGGCGCAGGCGGCGGGTGCGGGTCTGGTCCACCCCGGCGCGGTCCAGGAACAGCCGCAGGGGGATGCCCGTCCAGTACGCATTCCCGATCAGCCCCGGAACGAAGTTGCCGTCGATGATGCAGCGCATCGTCTTGAGCACGGTGAGGGCGCTGGCGGCCTCGGCCTGGAGGTCGGCGAAGCGGAGGGTGAGGGGGTTGGCGACCAGCCCGTCGAGGCGGAGGGTCCAGGCTTGCTGGCTGAGGTCGGGCACCCCCGGCCAGTTCGCCACCGCTGCCGCGGCGCCGAACTGCACGTAGAACGCCGCATCCGGGTTGGGGTCGTCCACAGGCGAGAGGAAGGACAGCGTCGTACCTGTCACCTTGGGTTCCACCAGGTTGTCCTCGCACCCTGCGAGGGGCAGGAACGTGAGGCCGACGGCGAGGCCACCGGCCTGGCGGAGGAAGACACGACGGGAGGTTGAGGGGGGAGGCATAGGGTCAGGGAAGCTGCACCGCCAGTCCGAAGAACAGGTCCTGGGACCGGATGGTGTTGCGGCCATCGGGGGTGACGAGGTACTGCACGCTGGCATGGAGGGTCTCCAGCGGGCCGGAGGTTTTCAGCAGGCGGAACGGGAACACCGCCACGCCACCTCCCACCTTGAGGTAGCGCTGGCGGGTGGGGATGGGGTTGAGGGCGGTGAACCCGACGTTCGGTTCCTCTACCGACCAGGTGCCGTTCGCCAGTACCTGGAGCAGCAGCCCCCCGCCGAGCGGCGTGACCCCGGCCTCGACGCTGTAGAGCAGTTCGTCCCCGAAGCGCGGCTTGCGGTCGCCGATGCAGTCGAGGTCCTGCCCTTCCTGGCAATCGACAGCGCTGGAGAGGGCGTAGACGGTGGACCGGTAGAGGTAGCCCACCCCGGCCTGGGCGTAGACTGGGTTCGGGTAGAAGCTGCGTCCGTAGTGCAGCATTGCCTGGGCGTCCACCTGCCCGGCTCCGACGCTGGGGGTGAAGTTGCGTGTATAGCCCATCGGCAGGTTCAGCCCCACGTTCACCGCCAGCGCGTTGTTCGACGGCCTGGCCCCCAGCAGGGGCAGCAGCCCCATCCGCACCCCGACCGAGGCCGTCCCCGGCGCAAACGTCCGGTAGCGGAATGCCTGGTCTTCGATGAACGTGCGCTTGTAGGGCAGCGAGACGACGAGGGTGAGGTTGTCCGCCAGCCCCGCCTCGCCGTAGAAGTAGAAGCTGCGGTCCCGGAAGGTGTTGCCCTCCAGCCCGCTGATGAAGTCGGTCGTGCGCCCGTCGAAGGTGTACTGCTCCGCCGCCGTGACGCTGCCGTAAGTGCCTTTCAGGTAAAGTTGCCCTTGCGGCAGCGTCCAGGCCTGGGCATGGGCCGTCGGCACCGGGCCGCCGAGGAGCCACAGCAGGCAAACCAGCAGGGTGCCCAGCCGGAGGCCGGGGCATAAAGGCACGGGGAAAGAGACGGGGTATCGCATACACCTCCGGGGCATCCGGTCAGGTTGTGGGCAGGCAGGGGTGAATTTAACCCCGCCACCCTGCCGGTGCTACAGCCGCCGGGGTAAAAAGCATGCGCCCTGCCAGCGGACCAGCAGGGCGCGTATCGAGGACCTCC
>CAZLRO010000167.1:0-8836 GCA_964561865.1 uncultured Rhodothermaceae bacterium
ACTGGAGGGCCGCCCGCAGGTTTCCCAGTTCCGCCTCCAACTGATCGATCCACCACTCCTGTTGTGCCCCTGTCAAGGCCGGAGCGGCCTGCTCGACCAGTTCCAGCAAGTAGGTGGCGAACGTCTGTCGGGTCTCGGCCGCCTCACCCGACAACTCCAGGCACTCCAGCCCGAATTCCCGGATCGTCTCCAGCATCACAAACCGGGGTTCGCCGTCTGGCCCTTCCTGCTGGCGGAGGAGGCTCTGGTCGACCAGGGCAGCTACTACATCCAGGGGTTCCGCACGCGGATCTGCCGTCATGGCACACACCCGGCTGACCCCTTCGAGGGTACAACCCCCGGCAAAGACCGCGAGCCGCCGGAAAAACCGTTGCTCATGTGCAGACAGCAGATCGTAGCTCCAGGCAATGGTTTGGCGCAGGGTCTGGTGCCGGGGGTGCAGGTCACGGGCACCCCCCTTGAGCAGGTCGAGCCGGCTGTCAAGCCGGGCGAGCATGGCCTGCGGCGAGAACAGCTTGATCCGGGCAGCAGCCAGTTCAAGTGCAAGAGGCAGGCCATCCAGCCGGATGCAGATGGCGGCGATGATCCCCGCATTTTCCACCGTCAGGGCAAAGCCGGGCCGCACCGCTCGTGCCCGTTCGACGAACAGGACCAGGGCTGAGAACCGAAGCAGCGCCTCGATATCGGGAAGGCGCATCGGGTCGGGCAGGGCCAACGGGGGGACCTGGTATTCATACTCACCGCTGAGGTGTAGCACGGTTCGGCTGGTCACCAGCACCTTCAGGGCAGGGCAGGCCCCCAGCAGGTCTGCGATGGCAGGAGCTGCACCCACCACCTGCTCAAAATTATCCAGGAACAGCAGCAGGTGCCGGTCCCGCAACTGGTGTTTCAGGACATCCAGTACAGGACGGGCAGGGTCTTCCATCACGTTCAGGGTATCGGCAATACAGGAAGGCACCAGTCCGGCTTCGAGGATAGGGGCCAGGTTGACCGCATAGATCCCGTCAGTAAAGGCATCCTGCAGCCCGGAGGCCGCTTCAAACCCCAGCCGGGTCTTACCCGTACCACCCGGCCCAGTCAGGGTCAACAGGCGGACAGCCGGGCGCAGGAGCAGATGCCGGATGGTGGCAACCTCTTCTTCCCGCCCGATAAAGTCTGTGGAAGATGGCCTCAGATTCCCACTGCGGATACCCATCGTCCGCAGCGGCGGAAAATCCGCAGGCACGCCAGAGATGACCAGTTGTGACAGGTGCTCGGTATGTTCCAGGTCTTTCAGACGGTGCTCCCCAAGGGCGCGGAACGATACGTCTTCCGGCAGGTCGTGCTCAACCAGTTCACGTGTGGCCTGCGATATCAGGACCTGCCCACCATGCCCGGCAGCGCAAATACGGGCTGCCCGATGCACATCTAACCCGACATAGCTCCCCCCTACCAATACCGGTTCTCCGGTATGTACGCCCATACGAACCCGTACGACGGCTCCCATCGGCCAGACATGACCAGCAAGCACCCGTTGTGCCGATATGGCCGCCATGACCCCATCCCGTGCCCGGTCAAACACGACAAAGAAGCCGTCCCCTGCAGTATCGACCTCGCGCCCATTCCTTTCCTGAAAAACAGCCCGCAACAACCGACGCTGTTCCACCAGCACATCCGCGTAGTGCGCACCTAGGCGTTGCAAAAGCCGGGTCGAGCCTTCGATGTCGGTAAAGAGGAAGGTGATCGTCCCTACCCCTGCCCTTTCCGGGACTTCCTCTGGGGCGTGCTTCTGTTCTGGAGAAGTGTTCATACCCCGAATCCCGTGTTGGAATCTCCTCCCATTGGCGCATCTCGCCGGGGCAACGGGCCGAACGGCGAAGTGTCGGACGTAGCCACGCCCAGCATCGGGTAGGCCAGTTCAATCCCGCCGTGTGCCCGGAACGCCTGCAAGATGCCGAGGGTGAGTGCATGCTCGGTGCCGCGCCGCTTGCGGACGTCGCACAGGTAGCGCATCGTCAGCCGCACGCCGTTCTCCACGATCCGCACATAGACGAACGGGGTCAGGATGCTGTAATGGATGAGAAACTCCCGCGACAGTTCCCGAATCTGCTGGGCCGCCTGCTGCTCAGCAATCCCGGAGGTCTCTTCCGCCATCGCCTGCATCAGGTCGCGGGCCGTTTCCCAGTCGCTGCGGAAGGTCACCACCACCGACACCTCGTTCCAGATGAAATGAAACCCCCGTGTGTAGTTGAACAACGCATGTTCGAAGAGCCAGGAGTTCGGGAAGTGGACAATGCGCCCGGTGCTCTGGTCGGCCTGCACCCAGCCGCCGATCTCCATCAGCGTCGTACGCAGCACGCGGACGTCGATCACGTCGCCCCGGACGCCATTGATCTCGATGCGGTCGCCCGGCGTGAAAGGGGTCATAAAAATGATGCGTAGCCACCCGGCCACACTCAGCAACGCCTCCCGAAGCGAAATGGCAAGACCCGCCCCAATCACCGTCAGCAGCGTGAGCAGATCCCCCTGCTGGGGCGAGAAGATGACCAGGACAACCCCCAGCCCCACCAGCGCCCCGACGCGGCGGATCAGCTTGTTCGTGCGGTAGAGACGGTCCGGGCTGGTGATATAACGCTCGGCCAGCCGAATGCCCACCCGCACCAGCACCAGCAAACCCACCAGCAACACCAGCACCCAGAAGAGTTGCCAGATCAACTCGTTGTGGGTTTGTAACACCTCAGGCATGGGTTCAGGATCAATGCGGCCAGCACAGGGTATCAGCAGCCATCCATGCTGTGCATCCGTAAAGTGACAGGGGTTCCGCAACACAACCTACGGTTTTGCGCCGCCGCTTTCAATTCTTTCCACGCGAAACGGCTTCTGCCCTCCCTCCTATGGCAAAATCTGCGAAGAAACAGCCGGCCCCGACCGGACGACTGGCCGCCTACCGCCCGCTGCTCGACCGGCTGCTGTTCGGCCTGGCACTGGCCGGGCTGCTGGTGGTGGTCCACCTCTGGATCCAGGAAGGCCGGGGTTTCGACCGGGGTTGCTGGGGCTTCTCGGCCCCGACGGCCACCGTCGAATGCGAGAATGTGCTGCAAAGCGACGCGGGCAAGCTGGCGGGCGTCTCCAACGTCGTCTGGGGACTGCTGTATTACCTGGTCATCGCGGGCCTCGGCTTCCTCGTGAGCCGTACCTCGGGGACGCGGCTCCAGCAGCTCAAGCAACTGCGCGCCGCCCTGATCGCCATCGGGTTCCTCTATTCGGGCTACCTCGTCTACTACCAGGCCACCCAGATCGGGGCGTTCTGCAAGCTCTGCCTGACCTCGGCGGGGATCGCCGCCGCCCTGTTTGTCGTTCAACTCGTCGATTTCTTCCAACCTGCCGACCGCACACCTGCCTCTATGAACCCCAAACCCTCGCGTGAACCCGCCCTCTTCGGCGGACTGGCCCTGGTGGTAGCCCTGCTGGCCGGGGCCGACCTGCTCTATTTCAACAACCTCGATGTAGCCCAGGCACAACCCGTTGCCAGCCAGACCACCCAGCCCGTCTCGGACGAGGCACCGCCCCCGGCAGAATGCCTGTACAGACAGGACATGCAGCCCGCAGAGAACTACGCCTCCCTCGTCAACTTCACCGACCCGTTCCTCGGCAAGGCCGACGCACCGGTGGTCATCATCGAATACTTCGACCCGAACTGCCCGCATTGCAAGCACGCCCACCCGGTGATGACCGAGCTGGCACAGAAATACGGCGACAAGGTGCGCATCTACCCGATGCCATTCGTGCTCTGGCAATACTCGCTCCCGCAGGTAGAAGCCCTCTATGCTGCCGCCCAGGAGAAGAAATACTTCGAGATGCTTGAGAAGCAGTTTGAACTGCAACAGCAGGGCGGCCTCTCACTTCAGCAACTGCGCGCTATCGCGGGCGAGATCGGCATGGATGCCAACCTGATGCAGACCCGCATCGAAAGCGGCATCTTCCGCCGCTCCATCCTCCAGCAACGCCAGCAGGCCATCGACCTCGGCGTGCAAAGCGTGCCCGCCGTGATGGTCAACGGGCGCTTCGTCACCCCCGCCTCGCGCACTGTCGAATGCCTCGGCAAGCTCATCACCGAAGCAGCAAGCTGAGAAAGACGGGGAAAACAGGAGGATGGGAATATAGTCAATTTGACTATATTTACAAGACCTTCCGCCCAGTCTGGCTTGAAAGGCTACCTTTGCCGGAATGGCCCCAGGGAAAGCCCGCGCTTTCCCTTTTTCATTTACCGATTTTTTTAGGGAGGGACGATGGGAGGCGCGGGGCTACGGATGTATGTTGCACCCGTGTTTGTACTGCTGCACGATCCGTGTTCATCCGCCATGCTCCCGGCCTTGACCGATCTCGACCTCACCACGCTGTCTATCAACACGATCCGTTTTCTCGCCATCGACGCTGTCGAGCGGGCCAGGAGCGGGCATCCGGGGATGCCGATGGGCTGTGCGCCGATGGCCTATGTGCTCTGGCAGCGCCATCTGCGGCATAACCCGGTCAACCCGCGCTGGTTCAACCGGGACCGCTTTGTGCTCTCGGCCGGGCACGGGTCGATGCTGCTCTACAGCCTGTTGCACCTCAGTGGCTACGACCTGCCGATGGACGAACTGCGGCGGTTCCGGCAGTGGGGCAGCCGCACGCCCGGCCATCCGGAGAACTTCCTCACCCCGGGCGTCGAAACCACCACCGGCCCACTCGGACAGGGCTTTGCCAACAGCGTCGGCATGGCGATGGCCGAGCGTTTCCTAGCCGCCACCTTCAACCGGGACGGCTTCCCGCTCATCGACCACTACACGTTCTGTATCGCCTCGGACGGCGACCTGATGGAGGGCCTTTCCCACGAAGCCGCCTCCCTGGCCGGACACCTCGGCCTCGGCAAGCTCATCTGCCTCTACGACGACAACAAGATCTCCATCGACGGCAGTACTGCGTTGTCGTTCACCGAGGATGTGGGCCAGCGCTTTGCGGCCTACGGCTGGCAGGTGCTCTCGGTCGCCGACGGCAACGACCCCGACGCCCTCGATGCGGCATTGCACGCGGCCCGTGCCGACACCGGGCGCCCGTCGCTGGTCATGGTGCGCACCATCATCGGCTATGGGGCACCCCACAAGCAGAACACGGAGAAAGCCCACGGTGAACCCCTCGGTGCTGCCGAGATGGCCCTCACCCGCCAGCATTTCGGCTGGCCGGAGGAGCCGTTTCATGTGCCCGAAGGGGTGTACGAGCACCTGGATGCCACCGCACGCGGAGCTGAGGCCGAGGCGGCCTGGCACGCGCTCAAAGCCCGCTACGCGGCAGCCTGGCCCGACCTCGCCGCGCAATTCGAGGCCTGGGCGAGCGGCACCCTGCCCGACGGCTGGGAGGCGGCCCTGCCCGTGTTCCCGCCCGGCGAGCCGGTCGCTACCCGCAACGCCAGCGGCAAGGTGCTCCAGGCCCTGGCCCCGGCCCTCGGCAACCTCGTCGGCGGCTCCGCCGACCTGACCGGTTCCAACAAGACCGATGTGAAAGGCCGCACCGGGTTTCAGAAAGGCCATCCCCAGGGCAGCTACTTCTACTTCGGCGTGCGCGAACACGCGATGGCGGCCCTTTGCAACGGCATGGCCCTGCACGGCGGCCTACGGCCCTACGGCGGCACGTTTCTCATCTTTAGCGACTACATGCGCCCGGCCGTGCGCCTGAGTGCCCTCATGCACCAGCCGGTGGTCTACGTCTTCACCCACGACAGTATCGGCCTCGGCGAAGATGGCCCCACCCACCAGCCCATCGAGCATTTCATGGCGCTGCGGGCCATCCCGAACCTGACCTTCATCCGCCCCGCCGATGCCAACGAGACGACCGAGGCCTGGATCGCAGCCGTGCGCAACACCAGCGGCCCCACCGCCCTGGCCCTGACCCGGCAGAACGTCCCCACGTTCGACCGGCAGACGCTGGCCCCCGCCAGCGGACTGCACCGGGGCGCCTATATCCTCAGCGACGATGCCGACCCGGCCCTGATCCTGATGGCAACCGGGAGCGAGGTTCACCTGGCCGTGGCCGCCGCCGGGGTGCTGCGGGCAGAAGGCCACCGCGTGCGCGTGGTGAGCATGCCGTCGTGGGAACTGTTCGAGGCCCAGCCGACCATCTACCGGGAGGCAGTGCTTCCCCCTGTCATTACCGCCCGGATCGCTATCGAAGCCGGTATTCCCCTCGGATGGGAACGCTACGTCGGCTCCGGAGGACGGGTGATCGGGCTGGACCACTTCGGCGCCTCCGCCCCGTATGAGGTGCTCTACCAGCAGTTCGGTCTCACCGTCGAACACCTCGTCGCCACGGCACGGGCGCTGCTGACTTGAAGCCTCCGGCTGCAACCGTTTTCAGGGGGCACCGTTGGAGAACGCACCGTCTCCTGGTTCCGCAACGGCCCACCTCGAACGATGCGCCTGTTCCTGCTCCTGGGCAGCCTGCTGCTGGCGGGCACCCTGCACGCCCAACCCGTCGAAGGAGCCTGGGCGTGGAAGCTGCTGCATACACACGCAGGCGTGGCGTTCTACTACATCTTCTATCCCCGTGCGGACAACGTCCACAACGGCGTAGTGGTGCTGATCCACAACACCAATGCCTATGCCGTGGACTACCGTTTCAAGATCGTGTTCCGTTCCGGGGGTGCGGAGCAAGTCGAAACCGTCCAGGGCGCCCTTGAGGCAGGCCAGAGCAAGACCGGTGAATCCGACGGGCTGTTCTGGATCCCGTTCCAGGACGACCGCACCATCGAGGAAGTGGGGTTGCGTGGCTACCAGATCACCCGACGGCCTGGAGCAGCGTAGTTGATGGACCTTCAGCCGGGGGGCTTCTTTACCTTCCTCCACATAAACAGCGCCGTTTCCGATTCCATGTCTGCCCTCGAAACCCTGCTTGCCCCCCACCGTCGCTGGATGAAGCTGGCCCTGAGAGAAGCGGAGAAGGCGTATGATGCAGGCGAGGTGCCGGTGGGGGCAGTGGTGGTACGGGGGGAACAGATCCTCGGGCGCGGGCACAACCTGGTGGAAACGCTGAAAGACCCGACAGCCCACGCCGAGATGATCGCCCTCACCGCCGCCTGCCAGACCCTCGGCGACAAGCGGCTCGACGGCTGTACACTCTACGTGACGCTCGAACCCTGCCCGATGTGTGCCGGGGCCATCGTCTGGGCACGGCTGGAACGGCTCGTCTTCGGCGCCTTCGATGAGAAAGCCGGTAGCGCGTCCACGCTGTACAACATCCCCCAGGACGCCCGGCTGAACCACCGCGTCGAACTGCTCTCCGGCGTCATGGCCGACGAGGCCGCCGCGTTGCTTCAGGCATTTTTCCGTGAACGACGGCGGGAACACCCGGTCCGTGATTAGCTTCTGGCCGGACGGTTTTCAGACTTCGGACGATCATTCTCCATGCACGACCTCATCGTCGTCGGGGCCGGGCCGGTGGGACTGGCCTGTGCACTTTCGGCCCGGCGCGAGGGCCTCTCGACCTGTGTCATTGAGAAGGGCACGCTCGTCAACGCCCTATACGGCTATCCGACGAACATGGAGTTCTTCTCCACCCCGGACCTGATTGAGATCGGCGGACACCCGTTTCCCACCCAGCACTACAAGCCCGTCCGCGAGGAGGCCCTGGAATACTATCGCCGCGTGGCCCAAGCAGAGGAACTGGACGTGCGGCTCTACGAGCGCGTCACCGGCCTGACGGGAGAGAAAAATGCCTTCATGCTGCATACCGAACGGGGCACCTATCCTTGCTGCAACGTCGTGCTGGCGACGGGCTTCTTCGACCTGCCCAACCGCCTGCACGTGCCGGGCGAGGAGCTGCCGAAGGTGACTCACTACTACAAGGAGCCGTATGCCTACGTCGGGCAGCGGGTGGCCGTCGTCGGCGCGAAGAACTCGGCGGCGAAGGCCGCGCTGGACTGCTACCGCCATGGTGCCCAGGTGACGCTCGTCGTGCGCGGGCCAGCGTTGAGCACGTCGATCAAGTACTGGATCCGCCCCGACCTCGAAAACCGCATCCGCGAAGGCGCCATCCGTGCTTTCTTCAACAGTACCGTCGCACGGATCACCCCGGAGGCCCTGCACCTCGACACGCCGGATGGCCCGATGGCGCTTGAAAACGACTGGGTGCTGGCGATGACCGGCTACCGCCCGGATTTCGACTTCCTTGCCACGATGGGTGTCACCTTCGCCGACGATGCGTTCCGCACCCCCGTCTTCGACGCGCAGACCTACGAGACAGCCCGCCCCGGTCTGTATCTGGCGGGTACCGTCTGCGGGGGACTGCACACGAGCAGGTGGTTCATCGAGAACGGGCGCTTTCATGCCCGGCAGATCGCGGCCCATATCGCCGGCGGCGCCGTCACCCTCTTCGACCCGGCACAACACCACTGGAAGACGGCGGAATGACCCCACCGCAAGCGCTGCCACGGCTTCCGACACGCCCGATGAACCTGGAACAGCCTTCATCGTTTCTTCGTCCTGATGATTGGAAACCCGGTGCCGGGCGCATCGTATCATGGTTGACATAACTTGATATAACAAAAAAATGGAAACGGTACACCCCTGGCCCTGGTACGTCGCGGGGCCGCTCATTGGCCTGGTCGTTCCAGCCCTGCTGCTCTTTGGGGGCAAGGTGTTTGGTCTTTCGTCCAACCTGCGGCACCTTTGCGCCGCCTTGCCCCTCCCGGAGACCCGGAAGCCCTCCTTTTTCCGGTATGACTGGCGGTCTGCCGGTCTGTGGAACCTCCTGTTTGCGGCTGGGATCATGGTGGGCGGTTTCCTCGGCCTCCGGGTGTTCTCCGAACCATCGGCCCCACTGGCGC
>CAZLRO010000168.1:0-1755 GCA_964561865.1 uncultured Rhodothermaceae bacterium
GAGGGCAATACCCTCACCGACGAGGAGATCGAACGGGTGAAAGCGGGAGACCACATCTCCCCCAGCAAACAGTATCAGGAAATTGAGGTGCGCAACATCCTGGAGGCCTTCAATGTGCTGGGACGGGAGGTGCTGGACCACGACCTGGGCTCGCTGGTTACCCCGGAGCTGGTACGGCGTTTTCACTGGCTGGTCGGAAAAGACCTCGGCCCGCATCTGGATGCAATACCCGGCCAGTGGCGCACAGACGCACGCATCGTCGGGAGCTATCGCTGCCCGGACCATGCCGACGTCCCGGCCCTGATGGAGCGTTTCTCCACCTGGCTGCGGGAGACTTTCGGGTATGAACACGGCCAGTCGTTCCCGCAGGGCATCCTGCAAGCCATCCTGGCCCATGTGTACCTGGAATGGATTCATCCATTCGGCGACGGCAATGGCCGCACCGGTCGGCTGCTGGAATTTTATCTCATGCTGCGTGCTGGTACCCCGGATATTGCCTCCCACATCCTGTCGAACCACTACAACCAGACCCGGTCCGAATATTATCGGCAACTCGACCATGCCCGGCATACCCGCGATTTGACCGCTTTTTTGGAATATGCCCTGGTGGGTTTTCAAGATGGGTTGCAACAAACGTTGCAGGTGATCCAGCAAGGCCAGTTCGAGATTATCTGGCGGCAACATGTCTACGACCAGTTTACCGAGCATCCGGGGGCCAGCCAGGCCGTCCTCAAAAGGCGACGCATGCTGGCCTTGCAGATGCCGCAAGACCGAGGGGTTACCGTGGAGGAACTACCCTGGCTTACGCCAAACCTTGCCCGTACCTATGGTGGTGTGTCTACCCGCACGCTGTTGCGTGACCTCGACGATCTGTTTCAACGGAACCTCGTGGTACGCCTGGGCCGCAAGTACTATGCGAATACGAGCGAAATCCAGAAACTGACCGCACACCGCAAGCGCTGACAGGCCTGGGTACGCTCGCCGATCAGACCGGCGTCGAACGCAACAACAGGCGCCCATCGACAGGCAAGGAGTGCTGTTGAGGCTATATAGTCAAATTGACGATAATG
Source organism: uncultured Rhodothermaceae bacterium (assembly GCA_964561865.1). GTDB lineage: Bacteria > Bacteroidota > Rhodothermia > Rhodothermales > CAZLRO01 > CAZLRO01. The sequence goes on from CAZLRO010000168.1 coordinate 1,071, forward strand.
TATGATCCGGACAGAGGTTTGCCGGATTTCGCCAGTTGCAGCCAGGGGGCGGGTGCCGTATCTTACCGCCATCTCATCAAGAACGACTGAGGGAACAGGCCCTGCGACGTCGTAGCAACCGGGTGCAGCGTGGCTGTACTGTCAGGTGCTAAATCCTGCCCGAACATGCCGGGGAAGATGGGAGGTCATCTGTGCCATCGGGGCACATGCGCCTTCCTGTAATCCCGGAAGGCTTTTTTGTTTTCGGGAAAGATGAGCCGTGGCCCCGTTGCCGCAAGGCATCGCCGGGCGTCTGGCGCTTGATGAGACGCTTTGCGACCGTTTGATCAACCCCAGCGACGCCCATGCAGCCTCAGACACGCCTCGCCCTCGCCGGCCAGCAGACCGACCGCTGTTACAACAGCATCACCGCCCCGTTGTACCTGACCTCTACCTTCCGCTTCGAGGAAGCAGGGGTGACAAAAGGGTTCGATTACACCCGCAGCGGCAACCCCACCCGCCGGGTTCTCGAAGACACCCTCGCGGTACTGGAGGGAGGAGCTGGCGCCGTCGCCACTACCACCGGCATGGCGGCCATCACCACCGTGCTGGCCCTGCTGGAAGCCGGGGCGCACGTCCTCTGTGCACACGACTGCTACGGTGGCACCGAACGGCTGCTCTGCACGCTCCAGGCCCAGGGCAAGCT
>CAZLRO010000168.1:1765-8820 GCA_964561865.1 uncultured Rhodothermaceae bacterium
CGTTCGTGGACCTGACCGATGCGGACGCCCTGGCCGCCGCGGTGCGCCCGGAAACGCGGCTCGTCTGGGTGGAAACACCTTCCAACCCGCTGTTGCGCATCGTGGACCTGGACGCCGTGGGACGGTTCTCGCAGGCCCGGGGCCTGTTGCTGGTGGTAGACAACACGTTCCTCTCGCCGTTACAGCAACAGCCTCTCGCCTTTGGGGCGGACTATGTGGTGTATTCGACCACCAAGTACCTCAACGGTCATTCCGACATGGTGGGTGGGGCCGTCATTGCCCGGACGGACGTACAGAACGAGCGGCTGCAATTTATCGCCAACACGCTGGGGACGGTGGCCCAGCCGTTCGACTGCTGGCTGGTCCTGCGGGGCCTCAAGACGTTGCCGCTGCGGTTGCATCAGCACGAGGCGAATGCCCTGGCCGTGGCGCGTTTCCTGGAACAGCATCCTGCTGTCGCCCAGGTGTACTATCCGGGCCTCGAACGCCATCCCGGACATGCCTTGGCCTGCCGGCAGCAGCGGGGTTTCGGGGGGATGGTCTCTTTCACCCTGCGCAGTGGTGACCTGCGGTCGGTGCTGGAGGGCACCCGGGTGTTCGCCCTGGCCGAGTCGCTGGGTGGCGTCGAGTCGCTCATCGAGCACCCGGCCACGATGAGCCATGCCTCCATGCGTCCGTCGCAACGGGCGGCAGCGGGCATTGCCGACAACCTCCTCCGCCTCTCGGTGGGCATCGAAGCCCTCGAAGACCTGCTGGCCGACCTGGGGCAAGCCCTCGATACGGCCACCATGTTCGCACCGGGCGACGGGCTTCCTGCCGCCGTCGGGCGGGCGGCCTGACCCGCCGGGGGTATTGCCGGAGCAGGGCATACCATCGTCGCCCTGTCGGCGGCCGTGACGGGTGCATCAGGGGGCAAAGGCGTCGAGGGCAGGCAGGGCGCGGTGCTCGAAGTCGAAGAGGGCCTGGTTCTCCCAGGCGGAGCCGTTGGGGGCCTGCGGACCTCGGAAGGCCACCCATTCGCCGCCCCAATAGCAGAACCCGCGCCCGCCTGGTACCTGCGCGAGCCGTCGGCGGAGTTCGAGCAGGAAGTCCCGCTGGCCTTCGGGCGAAGCGTCGTAGGGTGCAACCAGATGGCTTGGCAGCCCGACGATGTTGTGCGTGAAGTCGGCCCACTCCAGGGTGAACGGGTAGGCGGTCTCGGCCAGCAGCACGTCCTTGCCGGAGGTCTGTGCCACGGTACGGAGGGTGGTTTCGAGGTGGTCGAGGTCGGTGCCGTGCCAGATCGGGTAGTAGGAGAGGCCCGCGAGGTCGTAATCGACCTGGTGGGTTTTCATGAGGTTGAAGAAAAAGGGGGCCTGATCCAACCCGGCTACGTGGAGCAATACCAGCAGGTCGGGGTCGTGGGTGCGGGCTGCCCGGATGCCTTCCTTGAGCAACGCGATGAACGCCTCCGTCCGGGCGAGGCGGCCCGTTTCCCAGAGCAGCCCGCCGTTAATCTCGTTGCCAATCTGCACGATGTCGGGCTGGAGGGTTGCCAGCACCCGTGTCGTGTAGGCAAAGACACTGTCGCGCAAGGTGGTTTCGGACAGGTTTTCCCAGGCAGCCGGTGTCTCCTGCCGGCCCGGATCGGCCCAGGTGTCGGAGTAGTGGAGGGCAAGCCAGAGGCCGAGGCCCCGTTCCCGGATCCGGCGGGCCAGGGCGGCGACTTCGGCAAGGCTAGCGTGCGGCGAAGCCGGGGTATGCCAGAGGCGGAGGCGGATGGTGTTGCATCCGGCCTCCTGCAGCAGCGTCAGCACGTCCTGTGGCTGTCCGTCGGCGGTGTAGAACACGGTCGGTTCGGCCTCCAGCATCGGCAGGAACGACAGGTCAGCAGCTCGGATCGAGGACCGGTCGGGCGTGGGTTCAACGACAGGAGGTGGGTCGGGGGCTTCGGTGAGGTTGCACCCCGACACCAGCACCAGCAGAAGCCAGCAGGGTTTTGCGTAGGGCCACATGGGAGGCGAGGAACCGATGGACGCAGCGGTGCCGTCGAACCCGGCGGTGGGCAGGGCTGTTCCAGCTAGCGGCTGCCGGAAACGCAGGGTCAGGGGGTGATGATCGTCACTTGCTGACGGATAGGTTGTTTCGGGTGATCGAGCAGGATCGTTATGAGCGGCTGAAGGGTTTCGAGCTTGGTGTTGGGTGCCTTCAGCACAAAAACGAGCAGCGGGAATCGCGCCAGATTTTGCTGAAAGGGGAGGTTTTTATCCGTAGTGAGGAGGGCATCAAAATTATACAGCACCATCAAGCCCAGCAAGGCTCCATTCTTTTGGCCCTTCCACCCCATGTCCTGAACAGTATAAATTTGGTGCTCCGGGCCGAAATCCAGCTTCAGCAGCCGGGGCAGGTTCTCGTCAAGCAGGATTTTCATGGAGGGTATCCGAGGCCGTCACCCGTTGTTCAGCCAGGCGCAGAACTTCGAGGGCCTGTGCACGGGAGACGGTCGGGAAGTTTTCGAGGAAGGCGTCCAGCGTTTCCGTGGTGAGCCACTCAAACAACGTCTGCACGGGCACGCGGGTACCGGTAAAAACTGGCACCCCGCCCATCGTTTCCGGATCAACGGTGATAGCCTGCATGGCGCATCAGGGAATGAGGGGATTGCGGGTCGAACCCGGCGGTGGGCAGGGCTGTTCCGGCTACCGGCTGCCCGCGCGGGCATCGACGTGCCAGGTCTCGACGACCGCCTCGCCGTCCACAACGTAGAGGACTTCCTGGGTATGCACTGCTACGCAGGCATGGTTAGGCACTACACGGACGCGGTCGCCCACCGAAAGGGTAGCCCCGCCGGCGACCTGCACCCAGCCGTGCTCCTCACTCAAGGCCGTGAGGCGGGCATGGGGCAACGGCTCCATCGTGCGCGGGTTGTAGAGGAGCACCCCATGCCCCGATGTGTCATAGCCGGTGTCGCTCGTGAGCACCTTCTTCCCGGCGTCGAGGAAGAGCCGGGTACGCCCGGCGCGGTCGCGGTGCGTGCTCACCACCGTCGTCAGCACGGTAAGGGCACAGTCGTCCCAGGTCGCGGCCGTCAGGCCGACCTGCATCGCATCGTTGAAGACGTAGTTGCCCGGGCGGATTTCGGTGATGCGGAAGCCGTGCCGCTCCCGGTTTTCAAACTGGGCCATCGACGGCGTCGAGCCAATGCTGATCTCCAGCACGCCGGGCACGGCGGCGGCAATGCCCGCCTGCTGCATCCGACAGGCAATGCTCAGCATGATATCGCGCTCTTCTGCTGAGACGCGGTAGAGCGACTGGTTCACTGTCTCGCCCTCGTGCTCCGGGCCGTGGTACGCCTGCCCCGCGTGCGTGAGGATGCCGACCAGCTGCAGGCCCGGCAGATCGCCCACGAACCGGCAGAAGTCCACGCTCTCGTGTCGGCCCCAGGGGACGCCCGTCCGTCCGTAGCCACAGTCCACCTCCACCAGCACCTCGGCCCGGCGTCCGTGCGCGGCGTAGAAGTCCGAGGCGGCGCGGGCACCTTCGGGTGTATCCACGCAGAAGGAGATGCGGGCGTGGTCCATCAGCCGGAGCAGCCGGGCGTGCTTGTCCGCCCCGACGACGGGATAGGCCAGGCGGAGGTCGTCGAACCCGGCGGCGGCGAACACCTCGGCCTCGCCGGGCTTGGCGACGGTGAGGCCCCGGGCACCGAGGGCACGTTGCTGCCGGGCCAGCGCCACGGACTTGTGCGTCTTGATATGCGGGCGCAGGGCGACGTCCTGGGCGTCCGCTTTCTGCTGCATCCGGCGCAGGTTGGCCGTCAGGCGGTGCTGTTCGATGAGCAGGCACGGGGTGGGCAGGTCGTCCAGCAGCATGACAGACCAGGTTAAGCAGACAATAACAGTGGGCCGTTGCAAGATACGACGGGTAGACGGGCGTAACGCACCCGGCAGACCACACACCTATCCGGCAATGCGCTTCACTTTTCACCCAACCCCGAACCCGCTATGTCTATCGTCATTGCCACCCCCACCGGCAACATCGGAAGCCGCGTAGTCACCCACCTGCTGGAGGCTGGTGCCTCGCTCACCCTGCTCACCCGCCACCCGGAGAAGCTGCCCGAAACAGTGCAGGCCCGCACCAGCGTCCACCAGGGTGCGCTCGAAGATGCGGCCTTCGTGGCAGCGGCCACGCAAGGTGCCGACGCCCTGTTCTGGCTTTCGCCCAACAACCTGTATTCGCCCGATATGTTCGGCTGGTATGCTGCGCTGGGGCAGTCGGTGGCAGGGGCGGTGCAAACCAACCGTATCCCGTATGTAGTGAACCTGTCGAGTGCAGGCGCGAACCACCGGGACGGCCTGGGGCCGGTCTCCGGGCTGGGCCGCATCGAGGCGATGCTCGACGCCACCGACGCCCATGTGCTGCACCTGCGCCCCGGCTTTTTCATGGAGAACTTCCTGGAGATGCTGGACGGCCTCCGCACCGCCAGCAGCCTGTTCATGCCGACCCCGCCGGAAACCCGGATGCCGATGATTGCGACGCAGGACATCGCCGAGGTGGTGGCCCGGAAGCTGCTGGCGCGGGACTGGTCAGGAAAGGTCATCCTGGGCTTGCACGGCCCGGCGGAGGTGAGCATGACGGAGGCTGCGGCCACACTGGCCGAGGGCCTGGCCCAGCCGGTGCAGTACGTACAGGTGCCCCGTGAGGCGGTCGAACAGATGGTGCGAAGCTGGCAGGCCCAGGGGGATTGGCCGGAGCGGATGGCAGACCTCTACAGCCGCCTGGGGGTGCCGGAATACCCGTTCACGGAAACCCGCACGCCGGAGACCACCACGCCGACGACCCTGGCAGCCTTCACCGCCACCGTGATCCGTCCGGCCCTGGAGGCCATTCCCGCTTGAGGCAGACCCCACCGAACAGCAAAGGGCCTGGCGACACGTTCGCCAGGCCCTTGTCCTGTCAATATCTTCCGGCGTCAGGCGCGGCGGGTACCAACTGCCCCCATAGCGACGCGGACGCGGTTGCGGGCACGTTCGAGGGCGCGCTCGGCCTCCTGCCGTTCCTGTGGGGATTCACTGGCCCGGATGCGTTCCATCGCCCGCTGCTCCGCCGACCGGGCGCGCTCCAGGTCAATGCTGGACGACGGCTCGGCGGTCTCGGCCAGCACCGTGACGCTGTTGTGCAGCACCTCGACGAAGCCGCCACTGGTGGCGAACATGATCCGTTCACCTGAGGGCAGGATCACCGTAAGCGGGCCGACTTCGAAGGCCGCAATCATCGGGGCATGGTTGTACAGCACCTCGAAGGAGCCTTGCACCCCTGGCGCCTTGATCCCGGCTGCGTCGCCCTTGAACACGCTGCCATCCGGGGACACAATATCGACGTAGAGGTTTGCCATGATAGAGTACGTGGTGCGGGAGGGATAGCTGTTGGCTATAACGTTTCAAGTTCCAAGCCGTTCTTACCCTTCCCGCAGTAGCTTCTCGCCGTCGGCGATGACCTCTTCGATGCCGCCCTTGTAGGCGAAGGCGCGTTCGGGCAGGTGGTCGAGGTCGCCGCTGAGGATCATCTTGAAGCCGCGGATCGTCTCGTCGATCTTGACGTACTTGCCCTGGAAGCCGGTGAACTGCTGGGCGACGAAGAACGGCTGGCTCATGTAACGCTGGGCGCGGCGGGCGCGGCCTACCACCTGCTTGTCTTCGTCCGAGAGTTCTTCCATGCCCAGGATAGCGATGATGTCCTGGAGTTCCTTGTACCGCTGGAGCAATTGCTTGACCGCCTGCGCCGTGTTGTAGTGATCGTCGCCGAGGATGCGGGGGTCGAGGATACGGCTGGTCGAATCGAGCGGGTCGATGGCGGGGTAGATGCCCAGCGACGCGATCTGGCGCGAGAGCACGGTCGTGGCGTCGAGGTGGGCGAAGGTGGTGGCCGGGGCCGGGTCGGTGAGGTCGTCCGCTGGTACGTACACCGCCTGTACCGAGGTGATCGACCCGTTCTTCGTGGAGGTGATGCGTTCCTGCATGGCCCCCATCTCGGTCGCCAGGGTGGGCTGGTAGCCTACGGCGCTGGGCATGCGTCCGAGCAGGGCCGAGACCTCCGAACCCGCCTGGGTGAAGCGGAAGATGTTGTCCACGAAGAAGAGCACGTCGCGCCCGCCGAGGTCGCGGAAGTATTCGGCGACGGTCAGGCCCGAGAGGGCCACACGGGCACGGGCACCCGGCGGCTCGTTCATCTGCCCGAAGACGAGGGCAAGGCGGCTGTCCTTGAGCTTGTCATGGTCCACCTTCGACAGGTCCCAGTCGCCCTGTTCCATCGCATGGCGGAAGGCTTCCCCGTAGTCGACCACGCCCGACTCCAGCATCTCGCGGAGCAGGTCGTTGCCTTCACGGGTGCGCTCGCCTACTCCGGCGAAGACGGACAAGCCGTCGTGCGCCTTGGCGATGTTGTTGATCAGCTCCATAATGAGCACGGTCTTGCCCACGCCCGCGCCCCCGAACAGCCCGATCTTCCCACCGCGTGCATAGGGTTCGAGCAGGTCGATCACCTTGATGCCGGTCTCGAGCATCTCGACGCTGGTGGCGAGTTGGTCGAACGGGGGTGGGTCGGCATGGATGGGGCGGCGGCCCTCCGCCTTGGGCTGCGGCAAGCCGTCGATGGCCTCGCCGATGACGTTGAAGAGGCGGCCCCGGATGTCCATCCCTGTCGGCATGGCGATGGGCTGACCAGTATTCTGCACCGGAATGCCCCGCATCAGACCGTCAGTCGAATCCATGGCAATGGTGCGGACCCGGTTTTCGCCGAGGTGCTGCTGCACTTCCAGCACCAGCTTGCTGCCGTCTTCCCGGTCAATCACCAGTGCGTCAAGAATTTCTGGTACCGCCTCGGCAGGGAACTGCGCATCGACGACGGCTCCGACAATCTGGACCACCTCGCCGGTGGCCTGTAGGGTGGTGGCTTCCATCCGTTGTTGTCCCGATAGGGGTGTGGCTCAAAAACAAGACCGGCCCGAAAAATACTGTATGCGCCCTGACAAAGCGGCGCGCGCGGGCGTCGGGCACGCAAAGAAACGTGGAATTTTGGGT
>CAZLRO010000169.1:0-6560 GCA_964561865.1 uncultured Rhodothermaceae bacterium
AAAAAAGATCGTGCATTAGTTGCGTATCAGAATTACAAGCGGTTCTTGGAGGAAAGTGGTGGTCGGACACTTGCTCAATACTGGCGTGATACGGGATCTGCACTTGAGTTTATTCGCCCCGCTCCTGAAGATGGGCGGCCGCAATACTGGAGGGCACCTGCCGATGAGAGAATGGCAGATACTGTCTGGTCTGGTCTTCCAATCTATAGCAGTGATAACAAGTATCCAACGGAGAAGAATGAAGCGTTTCTAACTCAAATTCTCGAAATAGCATCTCAAGAGGGCGATTTGGTGCTGGACTGTTTTTGCGGGAGTGGGACGACGGCGGCGGTGGCGGAGAAGCTGGGCCGTCGCTGGATCACCTGCGACCTGGGGCGCTTTGCCATCCACACCACCCGCAAGCGCCTGCTCAGCATCGAGGGCATCCGCCCGTTCGTCGTGCAGAACCTGGGCAAGTACGAACGGCAGCTCTGGCAGCAGGCCGAGTTCGGCGAACGCGCCGCCGAGGTCCAGACCCAGTACCGCCATTTCCTGCTGGACCTCTACCGCGCCCGTCCCCTGACCGGCGACCCGTGGCTGCACGGCGTCCGGAACGGTCGGCTCGTCCACGTCGGGGCCGTCGACAGCCCTGTCACCGCCGCCGACCTGGCCCAGATCGCCGTGGCCTTCCGCCGCCGCATGGGCACCGGGCCGGAGGCCCCCGCCACTACTGGCATCGACGTGCTCGGCTGGGACTTCGCCTTCGAGATGAACGAGGAGGCCCGGCGACAGGCGCAGGCGGCCGGGCTGGACGTGCGCTTCCTCAAGATTCCCCGCGAAGTGCTCGAACGAAAGGCCGTCGAGCAGGGCGACATTCGGTTCTTCGAGCTGGCCGCCCTCACCCTCGACGTCCAGACCCAGGGCCGCACCGTCACGCTCCGCCTCACCGACTTCATCCTCCCCCTCGACGACATTCCCGCCGACGTGCAGCAGGCCATCACCTCGTGGGACCAGTGGATCGACTACTGGGCCATCGACTGGGACTACCGGGGCGACACGTTCCACAACCAGTGGCAGAGCTACCGCACGCGCAAGCAGCCCCGCCTCACCCTCCAGGCCGCCTGTACCTACGAGCAGCCCGGTGCCTACACCCTCGTCGTCAAGGTCATCGACCTGCTCGGCAACGACACCACGCGCCAGGTGCGGGTAGAAATTTTGTGATTGCTGCCAGTCCTCATTCCTATGGCATCATTTTTGACACATTGACAGAAGGATGCCCTATGAGTATATTTATCAAACATCATCCCCAGAAGGTGCTGGTTTCCAGTATCTCTGGGCCCCCCCGGGTTACGATCCGGGGTTTTTTTTTGACGGTAACCGTCCCTCTGTATGAACCGAGTAGCTTTTCTGGTAGATGGGTTCAACCTCTACCATTCGGTCAAACGAGCCAGTAAAGATTTAGGACTGGGTGGCACGAAAACGCGCTAGCTGAACCTGGAAGCATTGTGTACCAGCTACCTTCACCTCTATGGCAAAACAGCCGGAATGGTTGGTATCTGGTATTTTTCCGCCTTAGCCACCCATCTGGAAGCCACAAAGCCAGAGGTAACAGTGCGCCATCGGTTGTTTCTGGATGCCTTAGAGTCAACCGGTGTCAAGACAGTTCTGGGGCGGTTCAAGAAAAAGAAGCTTCGGTGCGAATTCTGTGAAGCGTATAATGTGCGTCATGAAGAAAAGGAAACGGACGTTGCCATAGCCGTTCACTTGCTGGAATTTTTTATGCAGGATGCCTGTGATACTGCTGTTCTCGTAACGGGCGATACGGATCTGGCAGCGGCTGTACGGGTGGCGCAACGGCTTTTCCCGAACAAGATGGTTTCCTTTGCCTTCCCGTACAAACGTCGAAATAAAGACCTCGCAGATATGGTTAAATTTTCATTCCAGATCGACAAGGATTCGTATGTTCGCCATCAGTTTCCCGACCTGTTGGTATTACCCAGCGGGAAAGCCATCTCCAAACCGGCTCACTGGTAGCCATCATGGCGCGCGCGAAGCAATCTCAATCTACGCTGCACCCCGACCTTTTCCAGGCCCGTGTGAGCACAGCCCCGTGTGTGCCCGTCATCCGCGAGCGTGTGGCCGACTGGAAGCGCAAGGACTACCCCGGCGTCACCGAGACCACGCGCCTGTGCCTCCGCCACTGGTTCCATACCGACCACCGGCTGCCCAACGGACGGCGCTTCCGCTACCACGACGCTCAGCAGGAGGCGGTCGAAACCCTCGTCTACCTCTTTGAAGTGGCCCGGATACGGCGGCAGAAAGCCCTGCTGGAGACGTTTACTGCCAACCCCAACCTGCGCCTGCTGCAATACGACCTGTTCCCGCGCTACTGCGTCAAAATGGCGACGGGCAGCGGCAAGACCCGGGTGATGGCGCTCGTGTTCGCCTGGCAATACTTCAACGCCGTCGCCGAGGGCCAGGACGAGTACGCCCGGACGGGCCTGCTCATTGCCCCCAACGTGATCGTGTTCGAGCGGCTGCGGTCCGACTTCGAGAACGGGCGGCTCTTCCGCGTCGATCCGGTGATCCCGTCGGCCCTGGCGGCCTTCTGGGACGTGGATGTGTACCTGCGGGGCGAGACCGAACGTGCCACCTCGCTGGGGGCGCTCTATGTGACCAACATCCAGCAACTCTACGACCGCCCGGACGGCAAGCCCGCCGAGCCGGATGTGTTGACGACGGTGCTGGGTACGCGCCCCCCGGCCAGCCTCACCACGCCGGAGGACTTCGACCAGCGCCTCCTTGCACGGGGTGGCCCCTGCCTGGTGCTCAACGACGAGGCCCACCACACCCACGACGAGGAGAGCGAGTGGAACCGGGGCCTCCGGCGGCTCCACGAAACCCTGGCCCCAGCGGGCATCGTGCAAACCGACTTCACGGCCACCCCCCGCCACAGCAAGGGTACCCTCTTCACCTGGACCGTCTTCGACTATCCGCTCAAGCAGGCCATCCTCGACGGCATCGTCAAGCGCCCGATGAAAGGCGTCACCGAGGGCATCCAGGAAGTCCCCTCCGACCTCGCCAGCGTCCGCTATGAGGCCTACCTGACGGCGGCGGTGGAACGCTGGCGCGAGTACCGGACGCAACTGGCCCCGCTCGGCAAGAAGCCCCTGCTCTTCGTGATGATGAACAGCAGCGAGGAAGCCGACGACGTGGGCGACTACCTGAAACGCAAGTACCCTGTGGAGTTCGACGGGGAGCAGACGCTTGTCATCCACACCGACCGCACCGGCGAAGTCTCGAAAAAAGACCTGGAACGCGCCCGGCAGGTGGCCCACGATGTGGACGAGGAGGCCAGCCCGGTCAATGCCCTTGTCAGCGTCATGATGCTGCGTGAGGGGTGGGACGTGCAAAACGTGACGGTAGTGGTCGGCTTGCGCCCGTATTCCTCGAAAGCTAACATCCTGCCCGAACAGAGCATCGGGCGGGGCCTGCGGCGCATGTTCCGCGACCAGGCCGGGTACACAGAACGGGTGGATGTGATCGGCAACCGTCGGTTCATCGAGTTCGTTGAGGAACTGGAGAAAGAGGAAGGGCTGGAGCTGGAAACCTTCCGCGTCGGCAAGGACAGACTCCGGATCGAGACCATCGCCCCCGATCCGGACAAAGCGGACAAGGACATCCTGATTCCGTCGTTGAGTCCGTTACTGGCCCGCAAGAAGAGCCTGACCGAGGAGATTGCTGCCCTGGACGTGCAGGCCCTCCACCACCCGGTGTGCCCGCTCAAGCCCGGCGACGAAGCCGCCCGGCGGTTCCGTTACCAGGGCTACGACATCCTGACGCTGGAGAAAGAACTGGAGCGCGAGTATGTGATTCCGACCGTGCAGACGGCGCAGGAGATCATCTCCTATTTTGCCAAACGCATCGCGCAGGACGTCAAGCTGCCGTCGCAGTTCGCGGCCCTGGTGCCCCGGGTCCGCCAATTCCTGGAGACATGCGTCTTCGGCCAGGCCGTAGACCTCGAAGACCCCACAGTGGTGAAGGCCCTCACGTCACGGGTGGTGGCACACGTCACCATCCAGACGCTGGCGGCAGCGCTCCGTCATCTGGCCGTGGAAGAAAAGGAACCGGTGCTGCTGCATGAAGGCCGGCGGCTCTCGGAAACGCCGCCCTTCCCGTTCGCCCGCGAGACGATGCCGGCTACAAAGACCGTCTTTAACCGGGTAGCCCCGGACAACGACTTCGAGCGCCGCTTTGCCCGTTTCCTCGAAGAAGCGCCGGATGTGGTGGCGTTTGCCAAGCTGCCGGAACAGTTCGGGTTTTCCATTGCCTACACCGATGCTGCCATCAACCTTCGGTACTACGAGCCGGACTTTGTGGCGGTGCTGTCTGATGGCTGTCATGCCCTTATCGAAACCAAGGGGCTTGAAGATGTGAATGTAGCCCAGAAGGACCAGGCGGCCCGTCGCTGGTGTGAGGTTGCTACGGTGCTGACCGGCCAGCCGTGGCATTTTGTCAAGGTGCCCCAGGTCGGTTTTGAAAGCCTGCAACCGTCGGAATACGCCGACCTCATGGTGTTTCAATAAGCGGTCGCCATCTCTGATCCCGACGGCTGAACGGCCCCGGCTACCGTTTCTGCGCCACCACGAGCAGGCCGGTGCCGCGCACGTTGGGGGTGTGCAGGTCCAGGGCGTTGAGCAGTAGCCCCAGAGGCAGGATGGGCAGGTAGTAGAACGGCAGCACCAGCACAAAGCCCATGTGCCGGCCCAGCAGGCGGATCGGGTACTGGATGAGCAGCCGCCAGGCCAGCGAACCGTAGCGCCCATAGGTGTAGCCGCTCCGGATTGGCTCCAGCCCGGCCTCCCGCAGCTTGTCTTCCAGCTCGGCGCGGTTGTAGCCGTCGCGGACGTGCTCCTCGATGAAGCTCGTCTCGCCCGCCCCCGTCACATCCGAGCCGCCCAGGTCCGACGGGGTGTTGATGAGCAGATGCCCCCCCGGCCGCAACACCCGTGCGAAGTGGCGGAACACGGCCCGGTCGTCCTCGATGTGCTCCATCACATCCACCGACAGGATGAAGTCGAAAGGGCCTGTGGCTTGCAGGTCGGTCAGGTCTTCGCGGGCCGTCGTCACCTGATGGCGGTAGGGCGTCCGGTCGAAGAAGCGGCGGGCATTGGCGAGGTAGTCGTCCTTCACATCCACCGCGAGCACACGGGCGTTCGGGAAGCGGCGGACGATCTCCCACGCATACTGCCCGAACCCCGTCCCGGCATCCAGCACGTCGACGGGACGGTTGTACGCACCCAGCAGCCGCTGGATGTCCCGCCGCACGTACCAGGAGCGCAGGAAGAACAGGTGCAGCAGGCGGTAGAACAGCCGTTGCAAGAGCGGGCGCTGGCTGAAGAAGCGGCCCAGTTGATCCTTGATCGGGTCGTAAAACATGCCTCACGTACCGACTTCGCTCCGGTGCATCAGGTCCTCGGCGGCTTCGAGCAGCCGGTCCCACGAGTAGTGCTGCTTCTCGCGCTGTACCCCGGCAACGAAACGGGGGCGCAGGTGCTCCTGAAAATACCGCACCAGGGCCTCGGCCAGGGCTTCCGGGTCACCGGGGGGGACGACGAACCCTGCTTCGCCATCGGGCACAACTTCGGCCAGCCCGCCCACACGGGTGACGATGACGGGCTGCTCGAAATGCCAGGCGATCTGCACCACCCCGCTCTGGGTGGCCGACAGGTAAGGCTGTACTACTACATCTGCTGCCGAGAAGTATGTCGCCACCGCCTCGTTGGGAATATAGGTGCCGGGCATGTGGACACAGGCTTCCAGGCCCTGTTGCCGGACGAGTTCCCGGTAAGGAGCCTCTTCCTCGTAAAACTCGCCCGCTACGAGGAGTTGCACGTTCGGCAGGGTCTGGCGCACGCGCGGGAGGGCTTCCAGCAGCACCTGTAACCCCTTGTAGCGGCGGATGAAGCCGAAGAACAGCAGGACGGGGGCGTCTTCCGGAAGCCCCAGGCGGGCGCGGGCCTCCGTCCGGGGCAGCGGTGCCCCGAAGATGTCGTATACCGGATGGGCCACCTGGCACACCGGCACGCCCACCTTCAGCGACTGCACATCCGCCGCCACCTTGTCCGACAGCACCAGCAACCCGTTGCACGCCCGGAGGAAGTAGCGGCCCAGCCGCCGGTCGCCCGGATGCCGTTCGTGCGGCAGGGCGTTGTGGACCACGGCCAGGACCTGGATGCCCTGTTGCCGCAGGGTGCGGGCCATCCGTCCAAAGGCCAGGGCGAAGAAGGGCATCCAGTACTGAAAGATGACCACCTGCGCGCCCTGTGCCCCAATCTGGCGGGCAGCCACCTTCCACGACAGCGGGTTGAGCATGTCGATCAGCCGGGTGGCGGGCAGGTAGGCATCGGGCGGGGCCGTCTCATACTGCGTCCGGCCCGGGAACAGGAACGCCGGGTATTGCCGGGAGAACGTGACCGCCTCGACCCGGTGGCCGCGCCGCACCAGCCCTTGCCCCATCGCCTCCAGGAAATGGGCGATCCCACCCCGGTAGGGGTAGGCCGGACCCACCAGCACGATAT
>CAZLRO010000169.1:6570-8803 GCA_964561865.1 uncultured Rhodothermaceae bacterium
CGGGCGTCACACCGGCTGCGGCACCGTGACCGAAGTCGTTTCGCGGATATGATACCGGGCGGTATGCTCCATCTGGGGGCGGATGAACATCTCGCCGAGCAGTCCGGTGGTGAACATCTGCACGCCCACCAGGATCAGCAGTGCCCCGAAGAGCAGCAGCGGGCGGTCGCCAATGGGTTGGTGAAAGACCAGCTTGTCGATGCTGATCCACAGGCTGATGAGGAAGCCCCCGACGAAGGCGAGGGTGCCGAAGGTGCCGAAGAAGTGCATCGGACGGGCAGCGAACCGCGTCAGGAACACCACCGTGAGCAGGTCGAGGAAGCCCCGGATGAACCGCTCCAGCCCGAACTTGGTGCGCCCGTACTTGCGGGCATGGTGCTGCACGGGTTTCTCGGTGATGCGGTCATACCCCTCCCACTTCGCCAGCAAAGGGATGTACCGGTGCAGTTCGCCATAGAGCCGTACCTGTTTGACCACCTCCCCCCGGTAGACCTTGAGGCCGCAGTTGAAGTCGTGGAGGGGGATGCCGGAGACCTTGCGGGTGACGAAGTTGAAGAAGCGGCTAGGGATGGTCTTGCTGGGCGGGTCGTGGCGCGTCTGCTTCCAGCCGCTGACGAGGTCGTAGCCCTGTTCGAGTAGGCCCACCAGGGCGGGAATCTCTGCCGGGTCGTCTTGCAGGTCGGCATCCAGCGTGACGACGTAGCGCCCCTGGGCGTGTTCGAACCCCACAGCCAGCCCGGCACTCTTGCCATAGTTGCGCCGAAACCGGAGGCCATTGAAACGGGGGTCTTCGGCGTGCAGGTGCCGGATCACCGTCCACGAACCGTCCTGCGAGCCATCATCCACCAGCCACGCCTCGAACGTGAACCCGGCCCCGGCACAGACCGTACGGATGCGCTGCGCCAGTTCAGGCAGCGACTCCGCCTCGTCGAAGACCGGGATGACCAGGCTCAGGTCCGGGGGCATACGGGGGTCAGGTGTCGATGGTGGCGTAGCGGGCATTGCGCTCGATGAACTTGCGGCGGGGTTCGACGGCATCGCCCATCAAGGTGGAGAAGATGCGGTCGGCAGCGGCGGCATCCTCGACGCTCACCTGTTGCAGGATGCGCTGCTCCGGGTCCATCGTCGTTTCCCAGAGCTGTTCGGGGTTCATCTCCCCCAGGCCCTTGTAGCGCTGGATAACCACCTTCGTCCGGTTGTCGGCAGCGTTCATCTCGTCGAGGACGCGGTCGAGTTCCTCGTCGTTCCAGGCATAGCGTTCGTCCTTGCCTTTCTTGGCCTTGTAGAGCGGTGGCTGGGCGATGTAGACGTAGCCGCGTTCCAGCAACGGGCGCAACTGGCGGTAAAAGAAGGTGAGGAGCAGGGTGCGGATGTGTGCCCCGTCCACGTCGGCATCGGTCATGAGCACCAGCTTGTGGTAGCGCAGGCTGTCGAGGTCGAAGTCTTTCTCCATCGTCGAAAGCCCGGTGCCGAGGGCGGTGACGATGTTCTTGATCTCCTCGTTCGCCAGCACCTTGTCCAGTGGGGCCTTCTCGACGTTGAGGATTTTGCCGCGCAGGGGCAGGATGGCCTGAAAGTGGCGGTTGCGGGCCTGCTTGGCCGAGCCGCCGGCCGAGTCGCCCTCGACGAGGAACAGCTCGCTCTCGGCAGGGTCTTTCGAGGCGCAGTCGGCCAGTTTGCCCGGCAGCCCGCCGCTCGAAAAGGCATTCTTGCGCTGGACGAGTTCGCGGGCGCGGCGGGCGGCGTCCCGTGCCTGGGCAGCCAGGGCTACCTTGTCCACGATGCGCCGGGCCTCTTTCGGGTGGTCGTCCAGCCATTCCTGGAGCCGGGTTGCCACGAGGGTTGCCACCGCCCCTTCTACGTCCGAGTTGCCCAGCTTGGTCTTGGTCTGGCCCTCGAACTGCGGCTCGGCCACCTTCACCGAGAGCACTGCCGTCAGCCCCTCGCGGAAGTCGTCGCCGGAGAGTTCCACCTTCACGTTCTTGAGCAGGCCGTTCTGCTCGGCGTAGGTCTTGAGCGTGCGGGTGAGGGCACGGCGGAAGCCGGAGACGTGCGTGCCGCCTTCGTGCGTGTTGATGTTGTTGACGAAAGAGAGCACGTTCTCCGAATAGCCGTCGTTGTACCGCATCGCCAGCTCCACCGGCAACTCGGCCTCCGGGTCGGCGATGTAGATGGTGCCGTCGTGGATGGGGTTGCGCGTCTCGTGGAGGTACCGGACAAACTCGGTGTTGGC
>CAZLRO010000170.1:0-4719 GCA_964561865.1 uncultured Rhodothermaceae bacterium
CAGGCCGATGCCCCGGCGGAAGACCCTCCGGAAGCTACTGCCCGGATCGGTTGGTAATACTGAACCCGCTCCGCATGGTGTGGGGACGCGCCTGACCCGGCCGGATCAGGCGCTTCGCGTTTTATGGCTGCCCGATGGCGCAGGCGGTGCGCAGCCGCTTACTCCTGTGGCCGATCTGATAGTAGGAGACCTGGTGGAGGTGTTCAACTCCGGTGGTACCCTCATCCTGAGCGGCACCCTCGCCGTCAAGTAACGAGCGTGTTCGTTGGGCCGGGTAGCAGGTGGAGGCTCCTGCCTGGTCGGACGAACGCTGGTTACACCCCTGCGCACCCACTGCACAAGCAGCCGCTCCTGCGGCCTGGTGTGTCATCCAGCATATCCTTCGATTTTGTGTCCGGAAAGACGGTTTCCTGATTCTTTTTCCTTCAGTGGCAGGTCATGGCATCCGGTTTGTCTTTTTCAGGACGGAGGGTCACCCATTGGTCCCGGTATGCCCAGATGTTCTCCCCCTAACAAGGCGACGCAGCAAGGGTTCGGCTGGAGGTATGGTTTCCTCCTGTCGGCCTTTTGCGCCGTCGGGTGTCAGGACCAGCTTCTGCCCGAACAACCAGCTACAACCTTGGCCGTGTACCCCATTGCTTCGACTCCTCTGGCAACCTCTCCCTTGCCTGCGAAGCCCTGGGGGTTACCCCTCGCCACCCTGTTGCACCCCACCATCGCTGCCCCCCTTGCGACCGGACGGGTCTGGTCCGTAGGCACTGCTTTCGGTGCCGGGCATATACGGATCGAGGTGGAAGAGGCGGTCCTGGACGGTACGGCCCTCGTGGTGATTGGAAGGAAGGAAGAAATACTGATTCGGAAGCCCCTGCCGATCCAGGCGGGGATGGGTACCCTTTCCTTTTTTCTTCCCTCCGGGGCACCTGCACTGTTGCCCGGCGACCGGGTCCGGGTCATCGATGCGGACGGCCTGATCATCCTGGAGGGCGTGCTGCACCCCCCCGATGATGACGCCCGTTCGCCCTGAGGTTTACGGAGTGCCTGAGGTGTCGCCAGGTGCTGAATTAACCATAGTTTATCAGTGCCGAAACGAAAATCCGAAAAAAATATTGACCAGTGTGCTTAAGTTCCGCTTAAGACTGGTTCCAGCGCAGTCGATACAAGGTCGGTGATCCCCTTCTCCCCCCCCCACCAGTCACCGACTGCCCGCATGTTGTAGTCAGGCCACGACCCACCCATTGTGACCTGAGTGCCGTGCCTCGCCCGTTGTTCGGGCCTTGTGTTGATGGCGGTTTCGTTACGCGCAGCGGTGTATCGTTGCACCCGCGACCTGTTGTGTTCAGGCCGCCCTGGTGTACGGGGGTAAACAGTTTTGTCCTCCCAGGTACAAGCTCTACCCAGCCATGAGTCGACCGGTAAGCCGTCTTTTGGCCTTGTGCATTCTTGGAGTCTTCAGTATTGTTTCTGCACAGGCACAATCTGTTCCGATCACAATCAATATTCCTCAAAGCGGTTACGTGTCGGTGGTCATTGAAGACCTTTCCGGCAAGCGCGTCCGCAACCTGATTCAGGAAACGTACTTCACGGCGGGCACCCACACGATCTACTGGGACGGGTACGACGAGGGGGTGCCGGTCAACCGCCCTGTTCCCGAAGGCCCCTACGACATCCAGCGCACGCTCGTCACGCCGGGCACCTACCGCGCCCGTGCCCTCTTCCATGAGGGCATCGATCTGACCTACGAACAGAGCGTGCAAAGCCCCGGCTCCACCCCCTGGCACACCCTGGGGCAGAGTGGAGGATGGCTCTCGGACCACCAGACCGCGTGGGACGTGGCGTTCCTGCCCGCCGGCTATGTCAACAACACCAATGAGGCTTCTCTGCTCTTTGTCGCCGCCACAGGCGAGGCTGGGGACGGGGTGATGCTGCTGAAGCAGGACGCGACCAAGGTAGACAGCAAACAAAGTATGCCGGGCGGCTTCCAGGCTGGCTACCAGGTGGCCCGCGACATGGGGCCGAACCGCGACACGGGCCTCTCCTCCTACGTCGCCCTGCTGGACAGCCTCAACCTGCGCATCCACCAGCTCGACAAGGGCCTCAACGCCAACAACGACCCCTTCACCTATCCCATCCCCAGCGACGACGACAACAACCTGAAAGGCCTGGCGGTCTACGACAAGGTGGCCCTCTTCACGGTCGGCACCCTTAACAAGGTGATCTTCGTAAACCTCACGACCAAGACCATCCTGCGCGAGATCACCAAGACCGACCCGCGCGGTGTGGCCGTGACGGACGACCAGAAGGTATACCTGCTTAAGGGCAAGGAGGTGGAACGCTACAGCGCCAACTTCGCCGCTGGCACCCTGGGCACGCGCACCCTCATTGTCTCGACCGGCCTGGAGAACCCACAGGGCATCTTCATCAACAAGGAAGAGACGGAAATCTACGTCAGCGACTGGGGGGCGAGCCACCAGGTGAAAGTCTTCGACATCAACACCGGGGTGCTCAAGCGTACCATCGGCACGGCCGGCGGCCCCCAGATCGGCCTCTACGACGAGACACGGATGGCCTACCCGCGCGGTATTGCCGTCGATGACAACGGCATGCTGTGGGTCGCCGAAAAGCATTATGCGCCCAAGCGTATCTCCCGCTGGAATGCCCTGACCGGGGCCTTCAACCAGGCCTGGTACGGCCCGCCCAAGTACGGCGGCGGCGGGATGCTCGACCCCACCGACAAGACCCGCTTCTACTATGCCCAGGGCGGCAAGGACGAGACCATGCGCGCCATCGAGTTCCAACTGGACTGGACGACGGGCACCAGCAAGGTGAAGCGCATCCTCGTAGACATGGAGCACTTCCCCACCGGCACCATCATGCATGAACGGGCACCCGAATGGCCCCGTTACGTGGGAGGGCGCCAGTACCTGGTCAGCAACAACCACGAATGGGGGTCCGGGCGGTCCATCAACACCATCTGGCTGTTCGAGAATGATCGGCTCTATCCTGTTGCCGTAGGGGGAGTCGTTGCCGAGTGGGACTATATCGAGGCGCTGGGGGCATACTCCGCCTACCACTCCGATTCCCGCAAAGTCTTCTACATCTGGACGGATAACGACCGCGATGGCCTGGTAGAAGCTGCCGAGGTGAAGTACCGCGAGCAACAGGTTGGAACCAAAGAATACTTCATGGGCACCACCTTCGTCGAGAAAGACCTGTCCTTCACCAGCATCTTCGGCTTCAAGGTGCCTGCCCCTACCATCGGCGCCAACGGCGTGCCGGTGTACGACTTCTCGAGCGACATCAACGACTGGGTGGTGGTGGCCTCCGACGACACCGGCGAAGACCTGAACAGCTACCATCTTTCCGACGGGAGCTACTTCGTCAGCTTCCTCGGCCCGCTCACGTTCTACAAGGACGGGGCGGAGGTCGCCACGTACCACTCCCAGTGCCCCAACCGCAACTTCGCCGCCGCCGACATCGACTGCCCGACGGAGGAATACGCCGGCCAGATCGTCGAGTCGATGAACCCGCTCGGTGACCTGATCACCCCCGTGACCGGGGATGCCGGTCCCGTCTTTGGTATCAACTCGGACTACGGCCAGTCCTACCTGCTGACGGCGGACGGGTATTTCGTGACCAAGTTCCTCGAAGACTACCGCACCCACCCGCTGTGGCGGTATGAGCCGGGGGTGATTCAGCGCGGATCGCTCATCGAGGGGGTGAGCAGCGACCTGGAAACATTCTGGCCGACGCTCAACCAGACGGCAGACGGGAACATCTACCTCGTCACCGGCAAGGAGCACTCTTCCATCCTCAAGGTCAACGGCCTCGAAACCGTGCAGCGCCTCGACTTCGGGACGTTCCCCGTCACGTCGGACATGCTCGACGACGCGGGCAACCTCGCACCGGTGACGACCATGACCGGCCCGACCAACGGCTCGGAATACCCCGAACCGGCCAGCATCACCTTCCAGGCCACCGCCTCCGACTTCGACGGCACCGTCACCAAGGTCGAATTCTATGATGTCGGCGTCAAGATCGGCGATGGTGCGCTCGGAACCGACGGCAAATGGTCCTTCACCTGGCAGAACGTCCTCAAGGGCACCTACGACATCCTCGCCAAGGCCTACGACGACAAGGGCGGCTTCGCCACGTCCAGCAACACCATCACCGTCACCGTCTCGCTCCCCCCAACGGCTACGCTGACTTCGCCGGACGATGGCACCGTCTACACGGACCCGGCCACCTTCACCATCAAGGCCAGCGCTACCGACCCGGATGGCAGTGTCTCGAAGGTGGAGTTCTTTAATGGGGCGACGCTCCTGGGCACGGACACGGCCAGCCCGTGGGAGTACGCCTGGTCGGGCGTGGCCGCGGGCACCTACACCATCACGAGCAAGACGACGGACAACGACGGCTTCAGCACCACCTCCGCCCCGGTCACGGTGATCGTCAATGCCAAGCCGGTCGTGTCGGTGACCAGCCCGGCCAACGGTAGCATCTTCCTCGAAGGGTCCAACATCACGCTCAAGGCCGATGCCACCGACAGCGACGGCACCATCACCAAGGTCGAGTTCTGGCGCGGCAATACCTTCATCTGCGAGGTCCAGCAACTGGCCCTGATCGTCGGGCCGAACTTCCTCACGTCGGAATGCACATGGACGAATGCGCCGTCGGGAACCTACACCTCGGTCAAGGCCAAGGCCACCGACGACAAGGGCG
>CAZLRO010000170.1:4819-6016 GCA_964561865.1 uncultured Rhodothermaceae bacterium
CCGCGGGCACCTACTCGATCACGAGCAAGACCACCGACAACAACGGAGCCAGCACTACCTCGGCAGCGATCTCTGTCACGGTCAACAACGCCCCAACGGTGAGCATCACCAGCCCGGCCAACGGCACGGTGGTTAATGCCGGGACCAACCTGACGATCAGTGCGACGGCCAGCGACCCCGGCGGCTCGGTGACCAAGGTGGAGTTCTGGCGCGGGGGTATCCTCCTCGGCACCGACACCAGCTCGCCCTATTCTTACCTCTGGACCAATGTGGACCGGGGGACGTACACCCTCACGGCGAAGGCCTACGATAACCAGAATGCGGTTACCACTTCGGCGGGGGTTACTGTGACGGTGAATGCCTTGCCGGAAGTCAACCTGACCAACCCGACGCACAGCAGCACCTACAAGTCCGGCACCGACCTGACGTTGCGGGCCGACGTAACCGACGGCGACGGGGCGAACACCATTGTCCGCGTAGAGTTCTTCAACGGCACGACCAAGCTTGGGGAAGACACGACCGCCCCCTTCGAGTTCCACTGGCAATCCCTGCCGGTGGGCAGCTTCTCGCTGCGGGCGACAGCCACCGACACTACCGGCGCAACGGCTTCTTCGGGCGATGTCGCTGTCAGCTTCACGGCGGAGGCGCAACAGTTCGTGGCCCTGGCGCCGGGGTGGAACCTGGTCTCCGGGAACCTGGACCCGCGCACGTTGGGGGTAGCAACGCCGGACCAGGCAGGCGATCCTCCGGTGTACCTTGCCCGGGAGAGGCAGCCACTGGACGGGTGGGTGCCCTTACAGGCCCAGATGGTCTACGTGGCCCGACCTGACACGCTGGTGATCACCGGGGAATACATCTCCCCTGCGGCCACACCGGTGCTGTTGCAGAAAGGCTGGAACCTCGTGCCCTACCTGCGGGAGGCCCCAATGCCTCTGGAACAGGCCCTTTCCAGCCTGACGAAAGAACTGGTGGCCGTCAAGGACGACCAGGGCGGCATCTACCTGCCCGCACTGTCCCTGAACACGCTCGGCCAGTTAGAACCGGGTCGGGGCTACAAGGTGTTTGTCTCGGGCGCAGGGATGTTGCGCTACCCGGCCAACGGCGAAGCAGTGCCACTGTCGGCGGCACGGAAGCACGACGACGCAGCAGCCCCACGCATGCCGTACACAGGGGCCGACGCCCTGGTGGTGGTGGAAG
>CAZLRO010000170.1:6026-8800 GCA_964561865.1 uncultured Rhodothermaceae bacterium
CGGCCGCGATGGAGGGCTACACCGTCACGGTCACCTCGGCCAAAGCGGGGGTGCTGGCGACGGCGCCCGTACAGCAGGGTCGTGCCCTCCTGCATGTGGCCGGCGACGACCGCATGACCCCGGCACTGGAAGGTGCAGCCGAAGGGGAGCCGCTGACGCTCGGCATCACGACACCGCTCGGCCAGGCGCTGCGGATCGGCTACCAGACCACCGACCTGCTCTCGGGCGCGACCTCCGAGGCCGATCTCCAGTTCCACAACGACACCTTCCTGTCCCTGGCAGTGGAAGAGTTGCCCGCGGCCTTCCTGCTGGCGCAGAACTACCCCAACCCGTTCAACCCGGCCACCACGCTGCGGTATGAACTGCCGGAAAACAGCTTCGTCACCCTCGAAGTGTTCAACGCGCTGGGGCAACGGGTCGCTACGCTGGTGCGGGGCGACCAGAAGGCAGGCCGGTATGAACTGACATGGGATGCGGGCCACCTCGCAAGCGGCCTCTACCTGTATCGCCTCCAAGCACAGGACTTCTCGGCGGTCCGCAAGATGATGCTCGTGAAGTAGCTTCCGTTCCTGATATGGGTGCAGGACACCGTCGGAAACGGCGGTGTCCTTTCTTTTTTGGCCACGCCAGCACAGAATTCATCGGCAACCGGATCCGAATCCTGCCCGGCGCGTTCAAGGCCCGACAAACGGATCGCCGCACCCATCAGGTTGTGGCGGTTCTCTTTTTTTGTGCCTTTAGGCTTCGGGGGCACCCCCTGCTGGCCTAACGTCAACGCGAACCGATCCGATGTCAAAGCCTGTCTATCTCACCGAATCGGCCTTGCAGAGCCTCAAGGACGACCTCCAGTTTTTGCGGACCAAGGAACGGGCGCGCATCGCCCAGGCCATCGCCGAAGCCCGCTCCCAGGGTGACCTCTCGGAGAACGCCGAATACGACGCCGCCAAGGAAGAGCAGGGGCATCTGGAAGCACGCATTGCCAAGCTGGAGGAGTCTATTTCCAACGCCCGGATCGTCGATGAGCACCAGATCGATACGTCGCGGGCCTATATTCTGTCGCAGGTACGGGTACGCAACACCCGCACGGGGGCCGAGCAGACCTACACCCTTACCTCGGCCCACGAAGCCGATCTCGTGCAGAACAAGATTTCCGTGAGCAGTCCCATCGGCAAGGGGTTGCTGGGAAAGACCGTCGGGGATACCGTCGAAATCAAGGTGCCTGCCGGTACTGTGAAGCTGGAAATCCTGGAGATCAGCCGGTGAGGAAGGGGGCGTACCCCGTGCCTCCCAACCCGGTACGCCAGCCCTGGTCGCCCGTTATTCACCTGCCCGCATGTATCGCCGCCTGCGCAGCCTGCTCTACCACGGGTTCCTGGCCGGGCTGATGCTGCTGTGTACGTACTATGGCCTCTGCATCTTCCTCCTGGTGCTCTACACAGTGGTCTATCCCCCCTTCACCGGGGTGCAGGTGCAACGGCAGGTCGAGGCGCTCTTCGAAGGCCGGTGGCTGGAACGGCGGTATGACCCTGTCCCGCTGGAGGAGATTTCAGCACACCTGACCCATGCCGCCGTCGCCGGTGAGGACAGCCGCTTCTACGACCACTTCGGCATCGACCTCGAAGCGATACAGGAGGCCATCGAGGATAACCAGCAGCGGGGCGAGACCTGGCGTGGCGGCTCCACCATCACCCAGCAACTGGTCAAGAATCTGTTCCAGACCACCCACAGCGCCTACCTCCGGAAAGCCTTTGAGGTCCCCCTCACCCTGCTGGCTGAGCTGATCCTGACGAAGGAGCGCATCCTGGCCCTGTATGTCAATGTGATCGAGTGGGGGCCGGGGGTCTATGGCGTCGAAGCCGCAGCGCAATACCACTACGACCAATCCGCCGCCCGGCTCACCCGTAGCCAGGCCGCCCGCCTTGCCGCCTGCATCCCGGCCCCGCGCACCCGCACGCCCCAGCGCATGGGCTGGTATGCCAACATCATCCAGCGGCGAATGCGCCAGATGGGTTGGTGAGGGTGGGCGACACCATGATTGAATCACCCCCGCGGTCATCATGACAGCGCAAAGGCGGCGGTTTTCCACCCCCTGAGCAGCAATCCGAAATCCGGGATCTCCAAAGCGTTGAGATTGCTACGTCGCTACGCTCCTCGCAAGGAACACTCGGGAGGGCAGCCACAATCCGAAATCCCCAATCTGAAATCCACATGATCGATCTGCGGAGCGATACCGTCACGAAGCCGACCGAGGGGATGCGCCGGGCGATGTACGAGGCGGAAGTGGGCGACGATGTGTTTGGTGAAGACCCGACAGTCCTCCGACTCCAGGAGACCGTCGCCGACCTGCTGGGCAAGGAGGCTGCCCTGTTTGTGACGAGTGGCGTGATGGGCAACCAACTCGCCCTCAAGGTGCATACCCGGCCCGGCGATGAAGTGGTCGTCGAGCGCAACTGCCACATTTTCAACTACGAATCTGGTGCGCCCGGTCTGCTCTCCAGCGTCCAGATGAACGTGCTGGATGGCCCACGCGGCATCCTCGAAGTCGCCCAGGTGGAGGCTGTCGTCCGTGCAGGCCATTACTGGGAACCACGGTCGCGGCTGGTCTGCCTCGAAAACACGGTCAACAAGACCGGCGGCGTGGTGTATCCGCTGGCGAACATCGAGGCCATCGGCGCGGTGGTGCGTGCGCACGGACTGGGCTACCACCTCGACGGTGCCCGCCTCTGGAATGCCAGCGCCGCTACCGGAATCCCGGAAAAAACCTACGCTGCCCC
>CAZLRO010000171.1:0-8783 GCA_964561865.1 uncultured Rhodothermaceae bacterium
GGATATGGGTTATCAAGAATGTCTGTGCAAGCCCAGATGCCCCTATAGGAGCTGACCTTTCCCCCTCCTGTTCTCAGGAGGGGATGGGGGGGTCGATGGAAGCGGGTGCTCCAACCACTCGCCCCGGTATCTACGGCGGCAATGCGTTTTGCTTGGGTCGATGGAAGCGGGTGCTCCAACCACCCCGGCCCACCAATTTGAGTGCACAGCCGTTACCAGAAACCACCCCGGCCCTTCAGCGGGCAGCGAGGGGCGTTCTGGCCTGATGCGCCACCACCGCCTTCATCAGCGTCGTCAGGTGGGGTTCGGCCTCAGCGGCAGCGGCCAGGATGTCCGGGATGGACACGGGCTGGAGGGCGTCCGGGAAACACTCGTCGGTGATGACCGAGACGGCCAGCACCCGCAGGTTCATGTGGCGGGCCACGATCACCTCCGGCACCGTGCTCATGCCCACCGCATCGGCCCCGATGCCCCGGAGGAACCGGTACTCCGCCCGTGTCTCCAGGTTCGGCCCCGTCACCGCCACGTATACCCCCTGCTCCAGCTTGATGCCATGCCGCAGGGCGGCAGCCTCGGCCACCCGGCGCAGTGCGAGGTCATACGGCTCGCTCATATCCGGGAAGCGTGGCCCCCAGTCCTCGACATTGGGGCCTTCGAGCGGGTTGACCCCTTGCAGGTTGATGTGGTCGGTGAGCATCATCAGCACCCCCCGACGGAAGTGCGGGTTCATCCCCCCGGCGGCGTTCGAGACCAGCAGCGTGTCCACCCCCAGCATCCCCATCACCCGCACAGGCAGCGTGACCTCCTTGGCTGAATACCCCTCGTAGAGGTGAAACCGCCCCTGCATTGCCACCACCGGTTCCCCGGCCAGCGTCCCGAACAGGAGCCGCCCATGGTGCGATTCTACGGTGGAAACGGGGAAATGGGGGATGTCGTCGTAGGGGATGGACTGCTCCACGCGGATCTCTTTTGCCAGTGCTCCGAGGCCCGTGCCCAGGATCAGCCCGATTCGGGGAAATGGGTCCTGGCGGCTGCGGAGGTACGCGGCGGCGGCTTCTACCTGCTGGCGATAGGCCTGGATGTCGAACATGGTTCGGGATCGAGGGAGATTTGCGGAGAGGGGTGAGCGAGGGGCAGGCCGGGCCGCCGTGCTACCCCAGGTCTTCGAGGATGCGGCGTATTTTTTCCAGCTCATCGGCCGAGGCGGCCACAGGGACTTCCTGGCCTTCCTCACGGGGCGTTGCGGCGCTCTCCGGTTCTGCCTCACCCCCCTGGGCAGGCGTGACCACCGAGCGGACGGTCCAGCCTTGCCGGGCATGGCCTGTCTCCTGCGTGTCGGCGGGGGTAACTTCTCCTTCCAACGTTCCGGTCTCGCCCTCCGCGGGTGGAGGAGTTCCATCGTCAAAAGCTGGGGTGGGGCTGTGCTCCTGCTGGGCGGGGAGGAGCTTGATGAAGCCGATGGGTTCGTCGCCCTCGAAGTGGGCCAGCAGTTCCATCTCCGACATCAGGAATGCCCGGAGCCGGGCCACGATCTCGTTCCGTCGGCTGGTGATCCGCTGCACGTCGCGCTGGAGCTGGTGCCGTTCGGCCTCGCCTTGCTTGAGGGCCTCTGCCGAACGCTGCCGGGCGTCCTCCAGGGTCTTGCGGGCTTGCTGCTCGGCCTCTCCCATGATCAGCCCTACCTTCTGCTCGGCCTCCTCTACCAGCTGCCGCGCCCGTTGCTCGGCGTTCTCCAGCGTTCGCCGGGAGGTCTCGCGGGCCGTCTTGAGGGCTTCTTCCAGCGCCTCCTCCACCTTCTGGTAGTGTTCGAGCTTGAACTCCTGCTCCCGGACCTTCTCCTCCAGACGGCGCAGTTCGTCCATCGCCTCCTGCCATTGCGTCGAGACCATCTGGAGGAAGGCTTCGACCTCCTCGGTATCGAACCCACGAAAGGTGCGGTTGAACTCCTGCTTGCGGAGGTCCAGGGCGGTAAGCTTCATGGAAGACAGAACGAAAAGTTTCCGAAGTGCAGTACGGGACAGACGCTACCGGGCGGGCAAGGCCGACTACAAGATAATACAACGGAAGGGACTGTGAAGGGCGGGGTCAGGATCGGCTGCCAAAAAGCGCACTGCCGACACGCACGTGGGTAGCCCCTTCCTCGATGGCAACCTCAAAATCCCCGCTCATGCCCATCGACAGATACGGAAGGCGGCCCTCCTGCCAGGTATCGCGCAACGTGCGCAACAGCCGGAACTGAGGGCGTACGGCCTCCGGGTCGTCGGTGGGAGCAGCCAGGGTCATCAGCCCCAGCAGGCGCAGATGGGGCAACGTCGCCACCTGGTCCAGGAAGGCGTGGGTCTCGTCAGGCGCTATGCCGGACTTGCTGTCCTCCTCCGAGACGTTGACCTGTCCGAAGCACGGCAGCACCCGCCCGGCCTCTGCACACCGGCGGTCCAGTTCCTCGGCCAGCCGGAAGCTGTCCAGGGCATGGAACACGTCGGCCACGCGCACGGCGTCTTTCGCCTTGTTCCGCTGGAGGTGCCCGATGAGGTGCCAGCACACCGTCCCACCCGCAACCATCCCTGGCAGGCGATCGGCCTTGCTGACGAGTTCCTGCACCCGGTTCTCCCCGAAGTTGTGCAACCCGGCCTTGCGGGCGGCCTCCACGACCTCCACCGGGAACGTCTTGGACACAGCCACGAGGGTGACGGCATCGACAGGCCGCCCGGCCCGCTGGCACGCCGCCGCGATGCGGGCCTGTACCTGTTCGAGGTTTCGGGCGATCAGGGTGGGGTTCACAGTAACAAGTGGTCAGGTCTCGGCCCGCAGCACTTCCAGGGGCGGACGGCTGTAGATGCCGCGGCTGTTGAGCAGCCCGATGCCGATGGTGAGGCTGCACACGATGACCAGCACCAATGGCAGGGCCAGAGGAGGTACCACGAGGGGGGTCTCGAAGACGAACTGCGCCAGCGCCCCGCTGGCTCCCAGGGCCAGCACCAGCCCGGTGAGGGTGGCAAACAGGCCGAGGAACAGGTACTCGACTGTCATGATGCGCAGCACCTGTCGGCGCGAAGCCCCCAGGGTCTTGAGCAGCACGCTCTCCTCGATGCGCCGGTAGCGGCTCACCACCACCGCCCCGGCCAGCACGAGCAGCCCGGTGAGGATGCTGAACACCGCCATGAACCGGATGACGAAGTTGATGCGGCTGAAGATGGCCTCGAACGTGTTGAGCACGGTGGACAGGTCCAGCGCCGAGACGCTGGGGTACGCCTCGACAACGGCCTGCTGGAGCCGGGCAGAGGCGGCGTTGTCCGGGGTGCGGGTGAGCAACACACTGAACTGGGGGGCGTCGTTGAGTGCTCCGTCGGGGAAGACGAAGAAGAAGTTCGTCTGGAACCGTTCCCAGTCGATCCGGCGCATGCTGCCGATGACGGTGGTGATCAACCGCCCCTGCACGTCGAACACGACGGTGTCGCCCAGGGCCACCTCCAGTTCATCGCGGGCCAGCTCCTCGTCGATGGAGACCGGCACTACCGCCGTTCCCGGCGGCACCGACGGCACGAACGTGCCCTCGACGAGGGTCTCGGCGTCGCTGAGGGTGGCGCGGTAGGACGATCGGTACTCCCGGTGGTGTGCCCAGGTGAACTCGAACGTCGAGTCGGCCCGGAGTTCATCGAGGGTGCGGCCCTTGATCCGGTGGATGCGCATCGTCACGAGGGGCACCTCGTCCAGCACCGGCAGGTTTGCCGCTTCTACCTGTTGCCGGACGCCCGCGCGCTGGTCCGGCTGGATGTCGAAGAACACGAGGTTGGGCCGTCCTTCCCCGCCGGAGAGCTGCACCTGGTTGACGAGGGTCTGCTCGATCAGGTACATCGTGGTGATGAGGAACGTCCCCAGCCCCAGTGAGAGCATGAGGATAAGGGTCTGGTTGTTCGGGCGGTAGAGGTTTGCCAGCCCCTGCCGCCAGACGTAGGTCCAGCCCGAAGGGAAGTAGCGGCGCGTCAGGGCCATCAACCCACGGGCCACCAGGGCGAGCAGTCCGAACACCACCCCCAGCCCGGCGGCGTAGCCGAGGCCAAACCAGGGGTTGGGTGCTTGCAGGACGGCCACCCCGGCGATGCTGCAGGCCAGCACCCCGTACAGCCCCCACCGCAGCGGGTCGCGGCGGATCGGCTCCTCCCCTTCCACCACCGCCCGCAGCACCCGCAGCGGCGCGATGTTGCGCACCGAGAGCAGTGGCAGCAGGGCAAACAGCAGCGTCACCCCCAGGCCGATGCCCACCCCCAGCAGCACGGCCGTCCAGGTGACGGAGAACGCGACAGGCACCGGCAGAAAATCTGCGAGCAGCCCCGGCACGGCCACCTGGACGCCGATGCCCAGCAGCGCCCCGGCCACCGACCCCACGAGCCCCATCGCCCCGGCCTGTACGAGGTAGATGCGGAAGGACTGCCAGGCCTCCGCCCCGAAGCAACGCATCACCGCCACCGTTTCCACCCGTGGGCGCACGTATACGTGTACGGCGCTTGCCACCCCCACGCTGCCCAGCAGCAACGCCACCAGCCCGACGAGGCTCAGGAACCGGTAGATGTTGGTCAGCGCCTCATTCCAGTCCTCGCGGGTCTCCTCAATGGTGTCAGAATCCACATCTAGGGTTTCCAGGCGCGGACGCAGCGTCTCCCGCAGCGTCTCAGCGTCGCGCCCGTCCGGGAAGCGGAAGAAGACCTCATAGCCCGCGTTGCTGCCCCGGACGAGCAGGCTGCGGTCCAGGTGTGCCAGGGGCACGAAAATGCGGGGGCTGAAGAGCATCGCCATGCCCGCCTCGCGCGGGGTCCGGATCAGCTCGCCGGCGATGCGGTAGCGCTGGCTGCCGACCTGTACAGAGTCTCCCACCTGTAGCCCGAACTGCCGCAGCAGCGTGCCATCGACGAGGGCGTTGCGTCCGGAGAGGTAGGTCCGGGCGGCAGCGGCGGGTGCGGTTTCCACCTGTCCGTACCAGGGATAGTCGCCCTCGATGGCCCGGATGGTAGCGAGCCGGGTCTGGCCGGTGCGGGGGAATAGCGCCATCGACGCGAAGGTGATCCGCCGGGCTTGCAGGCCACCGATGGAGTCGATGAGGGCCTCGGCGCCTGCCGGGAAGGCCCGGTTGCGTTCGAAGACCAGGTCGGCCCCCAGGATTGTCTGGGCCTCGGCGTCGATGGTCCGCCGGAGGTTGTTACCGAAGGAGTTGATCGCCACCAGTGCGGCCACACCCAGTGTCATCGCGGCGGTGAAGAGCAGCAGGCGGCGGCGGCTCCCCCGGCTGTCCCGCCAGGCCATCGTCAGCTCCCAGCGAATCGTATCCCAGAGCCGCATCCGGGTGGAGGCGAAAGGCTGTGCCATAGGGCTATCGTACCGCCTCCACCGTGGCTGTAGGCTGCATCTGGCCGGGCAGCCCTCGTTCATCCGAGACCACTTCTCCGCCCCGCAGCCGCAGCATTCGCCCCGTGCGCTGGGCCAGTTCGAGGTTGTGCGTCACCACCACCAGGGCGGTGCCCGCCTCGCGGTTCAGGTCGAAGAGCAGGCGTTCGACGGTGGCGCCGGTGTCGTGGTCGAGGTTGCCGGTGGGTTCGTCGGCGAAGAGGAGGCTGGGACGGTTGATGAACGCCCGGGCGATGGCAACCCGCTGCTGCTCCCCACCGGAGAGCTGGGCCGGGTAGTGGTGCAGCCGGTCGCCGAGGCCCACCTGGGCCAGCAACGCCGCAGCGCGGTCGCGGGCACCCCGTTCCCCCCGCAACTCAGCCGGCACCATCACGTTCTCCAGCGCCGTCAGCGTCGGGATCAGGCGGAAGGTCTGAAAGACAAACCCGACATGTTCGTTGCGCACCCGCGCCCGTTCGTCCTCGGAGAGTGGCCCCAGGTCGACCCCGGCCAGGCGGACCGTCCCGGTGGTGGGGCGGTCCAGCCCTGCACACAGGCCCAGCAACGTGGTCTTGCCACTGCCGGACGGCCCCACAATGGCACACGTCGCCGCCGCCTCCAGCGAGAACGTCACTTCGTGCAACACGGTCAGCGGATGTCCACCGCTCTGGTACGACTTGGTCAGGTGGGCAACTTCCAGTACGGCAGACATGGTGTACAAACGGGGAATGAGGATACGGATGGTACGGAGGGCGGTCCCGGTCACCCCCGTGCACGCCGTCGGAAACCTGGGGTGTTGCTGGGCAGTCTACAACAGGAAACCAGGTTACGTCATGGGGTTGGAAAAATTACTGCTGTGCTACCGGCCCGCCTTCAAGGCCCTGCCGTCGCTACGAGGGTGGGTTCGGGCGGGTTGCGTCCTGCTGCTGGCGGGCTGCCAGCCAGAGGCACCGGGGCCATCGTCCGTGCCTGCTGCAACGAACGAGGCGGCCCCTCCGGTTCCCGCCTCGGCCTCTGAGGAGGCGCGCCGCGTGCTCTTCCTCGGCAACAGCCTCAGCGCAGGCTATGGCCTGGACGACCCGGAGCAGGCGTTTCCTGGCCTGATCCAGCAAAAGATCGACTCCCTCGGCTGGGCCTTCCGCGTGCGCAACGCGGGCCTGAGCGGCGAGACGACGGCGGGCGGGCTGCGCCGCATCGAATGGCTGCTCGCCGACCGGGTTGATGTGCTCATCATCGAGCTGGGCGGCAACGACGGACTGCGGGGCATCGACCCGAAAGTGACACTCGAAAACCTCCAGGGTATCATCGACAAGACGCGCGCCCGCTACCCCGATGTCCGTATTCTGCTGACAGGCATGGAAGCCCTGCCCAACTACGGGCCGGACTACACCCGGCAGTTCCGCGAAGTCTTCCCGGTGCTGGCCCGCACGAACGACGTGCCCCTGGTCCCGTTCCTGCTCGAAGGCGTGGGGGGGATACCCGAACTCAACCAGGAAGACGGCATCCACCCCACCGCCGCCGGACACCGGATCATCGCCGAGACCGTCTGGCAGGCCTTGCGTCCCCTGCTGGAACAGATGCAGACACTTCCCTAGGCTACACGTCCCCCCATCGGGAACCTGATTTCCCCATCCAGGTTTGGGGGTATCGGTTTGGATGCTCCTCCTGCGTTCGGTCGGTCTTATGAGATCGGCTCCCTGCGCACCGCTTTCCAGTGCCATGAAGTCGGGTCGGCTACGCCTTTTTGCCTGCTGGTTGCTGCTCGCCCTCGGCGGCGGGGGGCTGCTGTCACCGACCCTGCATTTCCTCTACATGGCCGGGACGATGGCACCCGCCCATGCCTGTGAGGAGGCTCCGCACCACGCCGATCACCCGGTATCGCCGGGTCTTACCGCATCGGCTCTGGCCCATCCGGCCTGCCCCTACGCAGCCCTGTTTGCGACCGTCGGTGCCGGCACCCTGCCGCAGTCCGAAGGGACAGGGTTTCGGGCCATGCCCGACCCGTCATTCCTGGTAGCGTCACCGCTCCTCCCACAGACCCTTCCCTTCACCCAGCACGTCCGAGGCCCGCCGGTCCTGGCCTGACGCTGCGGTTTCACCTCCGGGCAGCCTGCATTCGACCCTCCTGTTCCGGACGAACAGCGGGGCGTGCTGTGGCCCGGCCTCATTCCTTCTTGACCGGCAACTCCTATGAAACGGTTTATCATGCTTTCCCTGGGCCTGCTGCTCATGGCAGACCTGGCCTACGCCTGCGATATCTGCGCCATCTACGCTTCCCTCTCGGCCCGCGAGTTCCGGCGCGGCGGCTATGTGAGCTTCTACCAGCAATACACCCGCTTCGGCACCCTGCGCGAGGACGGGGTGAAGATCGAGAACGACGAAGACCAGTACCTCCGGAGCGCCATCTCCCAGGTGGCTGTCGGATACCAGTTCCAGCAACGCCTCGGCGTGCAGGTGAACGCCAGCTTCATCAACCGCACGTTCCAGCGTCCGGAAGATGAAGCGATTGTCAGCGGCAGTGAGCGCGGCCTCGGCGACGTGGCCGTGACCGGCCACTACCGGATGGTCCAGCGGTTCCGCCCTGCTTCTGCGCTCATCTGGAATGTCTACGGCGGAGTGAAGCTGCCCACCGGCAGCAGCAACCTCCTCGCTGAAGACGAACACGGGGAAGAACATCACGAAGGCGAGACGCACAATGCAAAGGGCACTGCTGTCCTGCATGGGGGCGAGAGTGGCGTCCACAACCACGACCTGGCCCTCGGCAGCGGCTCGGTGGATGGCCTGCTCGGCACATCGGGCATGGTGGTGCGGAACCGGTTCTTCACGGGCGTGAACCTGCAATATGCCCTTCGCACCGAAGGAGACCACGACTACCGCTATGCCAACGACCTGTCGTGGAGTTTTAGCCCCGGCTACTATGCGTTCCTGCGCCATAACCAGAGCCTGAGCGTTGGGGCGATGCTCTCCGGCGAGGTCAAGGGGGAAGACACCCACCACGGCGAGAAGGCCGACGACACCGCCCTCACCGCCGTCTACCTGGGGCCGCACCTGACCTACAGCCACCACGAGACGCTCCACGCCGAACTGGCCGTCGAAGTCCCGCTCACCCAAGACAATTCCTCTCTCCAGATCGTGCCCGACACCCGGCTGCGCCTGGCCGTCACCCGGCGGTTCTAGGGATGATGCTTGGTACTTGGGAAGAGTGCGGTACCTTACCCGCCGTGTCATCACCAGGAGGCCATCGGTCGATCTCATGAGATCGCCGTGCCAGAGCCTGCCCCCGCGAAGGCGGGGGTGGTGATCTCGCCCTTGCCACGTCGCAGCGGCGTTGCGGTAATTCCAGCGTCGAGATTGCCACGTCTGATCGATCTCATGAGATCGATCAAGCTCCTCGCAATGACACG
>CAZLRO010000172.1:0-8681 GCA_964561865.1 uncultured Rhodothermaceae bacterium
TCTACCCCATCCTGGACTCCACAGACGACCTGGACCCCCTCGATGACGGGGCGATGAACCGGTATGAAGGGTTGGGACTGGGATTGCAGGGCAGTGATCCGCTCGGGCAGTGGGTCTATGCCGTCGAGGGGCGCTACCGATACGACCGGCCCTGGGGCGAAGTCCACCTCCAGACGGGACGTTTCCTCCTGCACCCCCGCCTGTCGGGGTTCGACCGTCCCTCCAACGTCGTCGTCCAGTTCGTCGATGCGCAGGGCAACCCGGTAGAGACCCGTCGGACGGGGCGCGAACGGCGTGGCGTGGAGGCGGGCCTCGAACTGCCGATCGTGCTGGAAAGCAACGTCTACCGCTCGCAGGCGGCTTTCCTCCTGGAAGGAGCTTACCAGCAGGAGCGCCTCTTCGACGGGGCCGGGACGACCCTGCTGCCCTTCCAGGGCCGCTGGACACTCACCCCGACGGCTGTGCTGGACTACCGCCTCCAGGCCAACCCGCGCGACCTCGTGCCCAACACCGGGACGCGGCTGCTCGTCTCCTCGGAACTGGACCTGCACGCCGGGCAGGGAGGGCTGCGGCAGGTGCTGCTGGCCCAACTCCGGCAGTACCTGCCCGTCGGCAGGGCGCGCAACATGGGCTTCCGGCTCGACGCTGGCGTGCTGACGCAGAACCAGGGATCGATCTACGACCTCAGCCGGTTCCTCCCGCGGGGACATGAGGAGGTGTTCCTCGGTGCGGGCACGTTCGTGCGGTACGGGGCCGAGGTCGTCCAACCCATCGCCCACATCGACGACGGCCTGCTCATCCTTCCCGTCTACCTGCAAGCGGTCTACCTGTTCGGGTTTGGAGAATCGCTGCATCCCTTGCGGGACGCCACCAGCCGCCGTTCCGCCGTCGGCGGCGGGGCCGGGGTGCAACTGCGGCTGTTTTACTACCTCACCCTTGACCTGCGCTTCGGCGGGGCGTATCTACCGGAAAAGGGCCGCTTCGTCGCCATCTCCCGATAAGGCCCACCCTGGCTCAACGGGGCACCCTGAAAGCCCCCTGCCGAATCGTCCATGCCAACCCCCCGTCCTTTTTCGCAGGAACCGGGTGGGCATCCCCACCGGATCATGCTGCTGAAAAGCCGGTTCCGGTTTGCCGACCGGTTCACGGCATTCGGACAGGCCCGGTTCTACGCGGATCGGATCACCTTGCGGTTCGTGGACCTGCGGGGCTGGCACCACCGCGTCCTGCCCCTCGAACAGGTGGCCGACCTCGACTACCACGTCCACCAGGGCCAGGGCAACCTGTCGGTGTATCTGATCGACGGAACGGTCCACCACCTGCTCGTACAGGAGGCCCACCGCTGGCGGGAAGCCTTCGAACAGTGGCTCAGCTACCGTCTGCTCGCCAGTGCAAAGTTCGTCGGCCCTGCCGATGAGGCCACCGACCTGTCTGGCTGAAAGGCCACGCCAAAAAAACAGCACCTCACTTGATTTTGAGACTGGCGACAGCTACATTCTGAATGTTAAAAAATTAACACCTTGTAACATCAGCCTGTTCTGGCACGTAGGGGTGCGAGAACAGGCGGGAGCAACGGGATGAGTGAACCGTCTGACATCCTGAGCCGCCGGGAGCGGCAGATCATGGATATTGTGTACCGCCTCGGCCGGGCTACTGCCGTCGAGGTGATGGACAACCTGCCTGACCCGCCCAGCTACTCGGCGGTGCGGGCCTTGTTGCGGATCCTGGAGGAGAAAGGCCACTTGCACCACGAAGTCATCGGCCCGCGCTACGTCTACCTGCCCACACTCTCGCACGAGAAGGCCCGGCGTTCGGCCCTGGACAACGTCCTCTCGACCTTTTTTGGCGGCTCCGTCACCCAGGCGGTGGCCGCCCTGCTGGATATGTCCGGCGAGCGCCTCTCGTCGGCGGAGCTGGACCGCTTGCAGCGGATGATCGATCAGGCAAAACAGGAGGGTCGCTGATCATGGCAGAATGGCTGGATGCGCTCGTCGGGCCTGCGCAGGCCGATGTGGCGGTACGTCACCTCATCGCACTCCTGGTAAAGGGGGTGCTGTTGTTGTCCCTGGCGGGGTTGCTGGCTGCACTCTTGCGGCGTGCGCCGGCGGCCACGCGGCACAGTGTCTGGTTCGTGGCGATGACCGGGCTGCTGGTGCTGCCCTTGCTGGGGCGGCTCCTCCCGAACTGGCATGTGGGCCTCTGGCCCTCCTCCTTTGATCCCTTTGAAGCGGCGGTAATGGCTCCTGCGCCCTTCCCGGCGGAGGCATCCCCCAACCCGACGCCCATGCCCGGCGAGGCCTCCGCCGCTCCGCTGCCGCCAGCCGCCCCTCCTGTACCTGCCGAGGCTCCGTCGCTGCCGCCTTCGCCAGCCCTGTTCGAGGCACCTGCGTATGCTCCATCCGAACCTGCTGCGTCTGGTTTGGGAAGTGAGGCCTGGTGGGCTTCGGTGGTGGAGATGCTCCGTACCTGGGTCTGGCAAGAGGTGGGGACGAGCGGGAGCGTCTGGCTCTTTGGGTTGTGGGTGTTCGGCTGTTTTGTCGTCATGGGGCAGTTGCTGGCCGGTGCGCTCATGCTCTGGTGGGTGGCCCTGCGTGCCCGCCCGGTAGACGACCCGGCCTGGCAGGACCTGCTCGACGAGGTGGGTGAGCGGCTGCGCCTCACCCGGACGGTACGGCTGCTCCGCAGCCACGCCACCACCATGCCCATGACCTGGGGGAGCTGGAACCCGGTGGTGCTCCTGCCCGTGGAGGCCGACACCTGGGACGCAGACCGTCGGCGGTGTGTGCTCATGCATGAACTGGCCCATATCCACCGCTGGGACTGTGCCACGCAGTTCGTTGCCCAGGTTACCTGTGCCCTCAACTGGTTCAACCCCCTGGCCTGGATGGCCGTCCGCCAGCTCCGGATCGAGCGGGAGAAAGCCTGTGACGACCTCGTGCTGAGCAATGGCACGCTGCCTTCCAGCTACGCCGCCCACCTGCTGGACATTGCCGGGGCGTTCCGTGCTTCGCTCGTGACGCCCCTCGGCGCGGTGGCGATGGCACGCCCCTCCCAGTTGGAAGGACGGGTGCTCGCCATCCTCAACCCGCAGGCATGCCGCCGTGCCATGAGCCGGTCTGCGGCCATCGGGATGGGCCTCGGGGCCACGCTGTTGCTCCTGCCCCTGGCGATGCTGTCCCCGTGGGCCGCCGTTGCCGCCCCCGATGCACCGCTGCCCGCATCTGCGATGGCCGCACCAGCGGCGGTAGCCCCGGTTGCAGAAGCCCCGGCAGACACCCTCAAGGGCAAGAAAGCACGCGATGAGGCTGCCCAGGCGCTGGTACAGGCGCTGGACACCGAGGACGAGGGAGAGCGCCGCAGCATCGTCGGCACCCTCGGCGCGTTGGGGAGCGAGGTCGCCGTCGAGGCCCTCACCCGGGTAGTGGCCGAAGACCCCAGCGCCGACATCCGCCGACAGGCCGCCTGGGCACTTGGCGAGATTGAGGACGACGGGGCAGTGACGGCGCTCCTCGTAGCGATGCAGGATGAGGACGTAGAGGTGCGGCGCATGGCCGTCTGGGCACTCGGCGAGCTGGAAGACGAGGCCGCCATCCCGGCCCTGGTGGTCGCGCTGGAAGACGAAGATGGGGAGATCCGCCGTCATGCCGTCTGGGCACTGGGCGAGATCGAAAGTGTGGAGGCGGTACCTGGCCTGGGCCGTGCCCTGCGCGATGCCGACCCGGAAATCCGTCGCCAGGCGGCCTGGGCACTGGGCGAGATCGAAGACGTGTCGGCCCTGGATGGACTGACGCTCGCCCTGCGGGATGAGGACGCGGATGTGCGTCGCCAGGCCGCCTGGGCACTGGGCGAGATCGAAAGCCCCCGTGCCCTGGAGGCCCTCCGCACCGTTATCCGGGACGAAGATCAGGAGGTCCGGCGGCAGGTGGTATGGGCAATTGGGCAGATCGAAGACCCCTCGGCAGTGCCCGACCTGGTCATCGCCCTGCGGGATGAGGACGCGGAAATCCGCCGCCACGCCGTCTGGGCACTGGGCGAGATCGAGGACGCTGCGGCGGTGGAGCCGCTGCTCGTCGCGCTCAAGGATGCGGACGAGGAGATCCGCCAGGCGGCCGTATGGGCACTCGGCGAGATCGCAGATGCCCGCGCCGTCGGGCCGCTCAGCACCGTGCTGCTGGAAGACGAGAGCCGGGAGGTTCGCAGCAAAGCCGCCTGGGCGCTCGGTGAGATCGGCCATGCCGATGCCCTCGATGCGCTCAAGAAGGCCGTGCTGGAGGACGAAGACCGCGAGGTGCGCCGCCAGGCCGCCTGGGCGCTGGGGCAGATCGACTTCTCGGAGGCGGCTGAACCCTCCCGTTCCCGGAGCCTGGGGGCGGCTACGGCTCCCCGGTCTGCTTCCTCGGTGGCGGTGCAAGTAGGCAAAGGGCTGCGCGTATCGGCAAAGACCCTCCTTCCCGGACGCTCATCGGAAGTGGCCTCGTTTGTAGGCGAGATGATCAGTGATCCCCACATCGCGTTCCAGTTGCAGGATGCCCACGGGCGGGTCCTCTCGCGGGAAGAAGTGGAACGCCTCGTCGAGGAAGCCCTCGGTAGCCTGGGCTGGAACGACCTGAAGATTCAACTGGAAGACGGGGCCGTAGGCGATGCCATCGACCTGCTGGTTGAGGTGGCCGAGGCTTCTCCGGACCGCCCGGCAGGCCGCCACGCGCTGCGGATACTCGAAGACAGCGATGACCCCCGTGCCCGTGCTGCCGTCGACCGCATTTGCCGGGACAAGTCCTGACGTCCGGCGCGCCGGACGTCAGGGGGACGCCACTTTCTCCAGCACCTGCGCCGGGGTCCAGTCGTTGCCCGTCCAGCGGTACAGCAGGCGTCCGTCGGCGGACACAAAAGCGGTGACGAGGTTGTGGGTGATGCCCTCGCCCTCGGTGCGGGTGCTCACGCCCAGTGCGGTGGCGATCCGTGTAACCTGGTCGGGAGTACCCGTGGCGAAGGTCCAGGTGGTGGTATCGTCGGTGTAGCGCCGGGCGTAGGTCTTGAGCACTGCCGGGGTGTCGTGCAGCGGGTCGAGGGTGATGCTGACCAGTGGGAGCGGGTTGTCTCCCTGCCGTTCGCGCAGGCGTCGCTGGAGGGCCTGGAAGTGCTGCGACATCAGGGGGCAGTAGTCCGGGAGCGGGCAGCGCGTGTAGATGAACGTCACGAGGAACGGGCGGCCCAGGGGTAGTTGGAGGGGCCGCTCGTCCTGGTCGCGCAGGCGCACCACCGGCACCACCTCGCCGACGAGCAACACCTGGGTTGACGTGTCGGCGGAGAGGGCTGCCCGGCTGCGTGGCTCGGACGGGAGTGGGTCCGCCTCCAGCGGCAACACCGCCACGTCCCGGATGAACGTCTGGCGGTCGGCCACGACGAGGGTGAACCGGATCCGGTCGCCCACCGCCAGGCTGTCGAGGTCGGCAGGGGTCTCGGCTTTGAACGGCATCGTCATGGCCGCCATGAAGCCGGGAATCTCTTCGTGGGCGACGATCACCGTCCGGCCATCGTCCCCGAACCCCATCACCTCGCCCTGCACCGGGAAAGTCTGCTCGCTCTGGCAGGCCGGGAAGAGCAGGGCAGCCAGGAGCACGCCAGTCCATACAGCCCCACTACAGCTTTGCCGCTTCATGTCAGCACGTCTTCCGAGGGAGAGAGGGCGTCCTCGATGGCCGCAATGAGATGCTCCTGGGCGAAGGGTTTGCTGAGGTAGCAGTCGAACCCGTATTCAAGGAACCGCTCCCGGTCGCCGGGCGAGGCGTAGGCCGTGAGGGCCAGGGCGGGAATGTGGCGCGTGGCCGACGAGGCCCGCAGGCTGTGCAGCAGGTCGAGGCCGGAACGCTTCTCCCGCATGTTGATGTCCAGCAGGAACAGGTCGAAGGCCCCCGTCGGGGCTACAGACAGGGCCTCATCGACAGTTGAGGCGAACTGAAGCTGGAAGCGGGACTGCAACAGGTAGTGCAGCAGCAACTGGGCTTCGCGGTTGTCCTCAACGATGAGGATCCTTTTTTGATCGTTCACGGGTGGCATGGCGGCAGGGGTCAGACCGGACCGGAGTACCTGCAATGAGGGTTCGAAGGGCGACGGGTTCATAGGCGGATGCGGAGTTGTAGGCGGATTTCCCGTACCAGGTTCCCGTCGGCTTCGTCCAGCCCGGACCCGACGCTGGTCACATCCTCAAACCGGGTGACGGCGTACTTGGCTTCGACGACCGTCCGGGGATGGGGGGTGAGGTAGAGCAGTGCATACCACCGCTGTCCACGTCCGGAGAACGACGGCACGGAGAAGGTATACCGCAGGTCGTTCTCATAGGCGAAGACGCGGGCGTCGAAGCTGTCGGTATCGAAGAGGGCGTATCGCAGGTCGATCTGGACAGCGGGGTAGGGGAGCCAGCGCAGGTCCTGGAAGAGCAGCACCCCGTAGGCATCGGGCATGTCCGGCCTGCGAAACCGGACGGCTTCGAGGCGGGCGCGCACGCGCAGGGCGCGGGTGAACCGGTAGTCGGTGTGCAGGCGGAGGGACTGGCGGGTCTCCGGCGTGACGGCGTCGAGGGCCGGGCCGCCAGGGGCCTGGGCGGTGAACCCTGCCTCCTTGGTCTCGGTCCGGGCCTGGAGGTAGGCGGTGAACCATGCGCGGGGGTGGTGTTCGATGAGCACGAGGGCATCGTAGCCGCTGGTAGGACGGGGCACACTGAAACGCAGCCAGGGGAACCGGTACTGGTCGAAGTAGGCCGCCAGCGTCCAGGTGCGGTCGGGGTGCAGCCACACCCCGGCGTACAGCCCGGACTCGTTCTGGGTGGTGCCTGCCCGTTCGCCGAAGCCATAGCCGTGCAGGCTGTTGAAGTCCTTCGGGTAGTGCCGGGCCAACACGACGGCCTCGGCTGTACGTCCCAGCCGGAGCGTCGCCCCGCCGAGGGTGGCGACGGTGTTGCCGGGGCCGCGGGCCAGTTCCCCGAACAGCAGGTAGTTCCCAACAAAGGTATGGCTGTAGAGGCTGAGCATCGTGGCCTCGGTGCCGGTGAAGGCGAAGCGGCGGTAGGGGGCGGGGTCGGACTGGAACGGCTCGGCGAACATGCTCCGGTAGCCCGCCAGCCCTACCACCGTGCGCCGATGTGTCCAGCAGAGGCCGCCGCCCAGCAGGGTCTCGGTAGCGGCATCCTTCTGTGCGCGCTCGTTCGGGGTACGGTGGAGGCCGCTGGTGCTGAGGGTGGCGATGGCCTCCTCGAACAACTGTTCGTCCTGCCCGTCTTCCCCCGTGGTGTCGGCCAGGTGTACCGAGGCGTCGAGGGTGCGGCGGGAGGCAAAGGCCGAGGCGGCCAGGCTGGGTGTCACCAGCACGGTGGTGGCGGCACCCCGGAAGAACTGGTTCTCGTCAGTCGAGCTGTAGGGGACGATGCCGGTACCGATCCGGGCCAGGGGCCGCACGGTTTCCCGGCCCTTGCCGGTGCCGATGCTGCGCCAGAGTGCCAGCCCCTGTCCGAAGCTGGCCGTGTAGTCGCCCACCACGAGGGTCTTGATACGTCCGGCGTTGAACAGGGCCAGGTGGGCCGAGGCGAAGTCGTAGCCATAGCTGCTGGCGGAAGGATCCCAGGCAAACACCTCGCCGGGGTCTTTCTCCAGGGTCAGGTTCAGGCTCAGGCGTTTAGGGGTACGCACCTGGAGGCGGGTGTAGAGGCGTTCGGGCGAGCCGGCGTAGAAGGAGCCGGTGGTGTCGCCGTCGTAGCCGCGGCCGAGGTCGAGCCGCCGGATGTAGCGCTGGATGACCTCAGTGCGGGCGGTGCGCAGCACCTCGCCGGGGCGGGGCCAGGGGGCAAACCGGCGGGGTTGTTGGGACGGGCTGAGGGTTTCGCCGATCCGCAGGTAGGGCCGGGCGGCCAGGAAAACCGCCTCGGTCACGCCCGGCACAGCGCGGACTTCCGGGATCGAGCGGAACGGACCGTTCTGCGTCCGCCAGGCCACGATCCGGGCAGCCAGCAGCGGGCCGAAGGCGGGGATCTGCGCCAGCTCCTCGACCGGGGCCGTGTTGAGTTCGAGCGGCTCGTCGGCCAGGGCCGTGAGGAGTTCCACGAGCTGTTCGCCGTCCCCACTCTCCTCGTCGAGGGCTTCCAGCGTGGCCTCCGCTTCCGGCTCGACAGCACTGGTGTCCGGTTCGGTCGGGGTCTGGGCCAGGCTCTCAGGCGTACCCAGACCCCCGGTGAGGGCCAGCAAGAGGAGGCACAAGGCAAGCGACCGCTTCACCATAGCACACTCAGGGAGACGCCGGGCGACCAGCCCAGCACGTCGTGCCGCTCGGCGGCGAGGTCGGCGGCCAGGCGCCCCAGGCGAACACCCACGCCTGCTGTGAACCGCACCGGCTCGGTGGTCACGCCCGTCCGAAGCGCCAGGGCTTCCACCGGCTGCACTTCCAGTCCAGCCCGTACCGAGAGGGGATAACGCACTTCCTTGCGGGCATCGAGCAGCAGCCGCAGGCGTTCCGCAGCCTGGAATCCCAGCCCCACCGACAGGCTCCGGGGCAGTTCTTCGCGGCCCGCCAGCTTTGGCCCGTTGAGGTTCGTGACCTGCATGCCCAGGTGCAGCCGGGGCATCGTCTCCACCAGCCAGCCCGCCGAGACCCCCAGGGCGCCGGCACTGCCGTAGGACGAGATCGCCACCTGG
>CAZLRO010000173.1:0-8670 GCA_964561865.1 uncultured Rhodothermaceae bacterium
TCACTGCTGGCGCTCTCCGGGTGGGGACAGGCCCTGCCGACGCTGTTCTTCTGGCTCGGACCAGGGCTGGTGATAGCCGGGGGACTGGTCTACATCTGGAACACCTACGGCCAGGGGCTGGCCGGGATTCGCAACAACGGGCTGATGCTCTCGGCCACCACTGCACGCGGGGCCATCGGGTGGATGCTGGGGCTGGTGCTGACCGGGTTCTACGTGCTGCTGTACTGGTTCCCGGAGACGCTTGAAGGGCTGATCCGGCTCCTGGACCCGCTGAGCTGGTTGCTCCGGGGCAAGGCGGCAGACCAGTGGTTCATGTATGGCTCGTTCTACACCTTCGCCGTGCTGACGATGGGCGTCCGGGCGATGCTCAAGTACCGGCACAGCCGCTACCAGGTGATCCGCACCGGCTCGGTCATGTTCTTCCAGCTCGGCTTTGCCTGGCTCATCCCCTCGCTGCTGGTGCTGTTCAACCAGCCGGAGTTCTATTTCAGCTATTTCTGGCCGCTCAAGTACAGCTACCTCTGGCCCAGTGACTTTCAGTGGCTGATGAATGCCCCCGGCGGACTCGGCACCTTCATGCTGTTCTGGGGGGCCGTGATGAGCTTCATCGCCACGCCGGTGCTCACCTACTTCTTCGGCAAGCGCTGGTACTGCTCGTGGGTGTGCGGCTGCGGCGGGCTGGCCGAAACCCTCGGCGACCCCTGGCGGCACCTCTCGGACAAGTCGCTCCGGGCCTGGCAGGTCGAACGCTGGCTCATCCACAGCGTGCTCGTGTTCGTGGTGGTCACCACGGCGGCCCTCT
This sequence comes from uncultured Rhodothermaceae bacterium, assembly GCA_964561865.1. GTDB lineage: Bacteria > Bacteroidota > Rhodothermia > Rhodothermales > CAZLRO01 > CAZLRO01. The sequence goes on from CAZLRO010000173.1 coordinate 803, forward strand.
GGATCAATGCGGCTTCCGGGGGTGCCCTGCTGGGCGACCTCTCCGGCACCTTCTCGAAGTCCTACGGATTTCTGATCGGGATGGTGTTCTCCGGGGTGATCGGCACCGGGTTCTACCCGATCATGGGGTCACGGGTCTGGTGCCGGTTCGGGTGCCCGATGGCGGCCATACTGGGGCTGTTCCAGAAGTATTTCTCCCGTTTCCGCATCACCACCAACGGGGGGCAGTGCATCTCCTGTGGTAACTGCTCGACCTACTGCGAGATGGGGATTGACGTGCGGTGGTACGCCCAGCGAGGGCAGAACATCATCCGTTCGTCCTGCGTGGGTTGCGGGGTCTGCTCGGCGGTCTGCCCGCGCGGGGTGCTCAGCCTGGAGAATGGCCCCCGACAGGGGCGCTACAACGGCCCCATCCTCCTCGACCGCGACCTGACGGTACTGACGGAAGATTAATTGAAGATTATAGTCAAATTGACTATAATTTCTTCCCTTCGCCCTGCCTCAAACCCCTTTCGGGTTGCGGGCGGCTTCTCGCTCCTTCACCGCGTCCCAGAGGCTCCGGTAGGCCAGGGCTGCCGGGGAGCGGTGGTCGTAGCTGAGCAGGGGGGCGCGTTTTAGCCCCATCTTCTCGACGGCACTGCTGAACGGGATGGCATGGGGCGTGAAGACCTCTCCAGCATGCTCGGTGCAGAGCGTCCGGTGCAGCGCCTTGCGCCGGTCCACCATGCTGAAGAACGGCAGCAGTTGGGCCTCACCGGGGCTGTGGGTGTCGAGCCAGGTGCGGATTTGCCCCAGCGTTCGCAGCGAGAGCGTCGTGGGGATGACCGGAACCAGCAGCAGGTGGGCGGCGAGGAAGATGTTCTCGGACAGCAGCGAGAACCCCGGCGGGCAGTCGAAGAACACCCGGTCGTACTGGTCGGCCAGGGGCTTGATCAGCTTGGCGAGGCGACGGGTAGGCTTGCGGGCCTCGTCGAGGGCCAGGTCGAGGTTGCGGTAGGTGAAGTCGGAAGGGAGCAGGTCCAGGTGCGGGAAATCCGTGCCCCGGATGAACGACTGCAAGTCTTCCTTGCGTTCGACGAGCCGCCGGACGTTGCCTTTTGCGGGCGGTTGGACGCGGAAGTAAAACCCTGCGGCTCCTTGCGGATCCAGGTCCCACAGCAGCGTGCGGGCACCCTCCTGCGCCGACAGCCAGGCGAGGTTGACGGCGGTGGCGGTCTTGCCCACACCACCTTTGAGGTTGAAGACGGCCAGGACGTTCATGCGGGGCGGGGGGCTTTACGCAGGTGGCGGGGGGGACGGGAACGGGCGAACCGGGCAAACGCTTCCGGGAAGGCTGCCCGTGCGGCTTGCTGTTGTGTGTCGAGGGTTTCCATGAGGTGTGTGATCTGGCGGTGGGTGGCCTCGCTCAACAGGCCCTGGGCAGCCAGTTCCTCGTCCAGGTCGTGCAGCCAGGTGCGTTGCACGGCCAGGTCCTGGATGGCCCCCAGGTTCTCCTGCACCTGCTTGAGGGTGCGGAGCAGCGGGTTCATGTGGCGGGCGGGGTAGAGGTCCCGGAAAAATTCGGCCAGGTAGCGGAGCTTCTTGCAGGTGATGCGGAGCTGGTGCAGCACCTCAGCCGGGGTGGCGTCGGTGATGGCTTCTCCCTGTTCTATCACCCGTTCATAAAGCCGCGCCAGCCGCCGGGAAGCGACCACCAGCAGAGGCTGGGTGGATTTCTTCGGCAGGTCTTCCGGGGGAGGACCGTCCAGGAATGCCTGCCAGTCCCGGAGCAGCCGGCGGTAACGAGGGATTTGCAGGGCCTTGCACAGGGCTGTGTGGGCGTCGGACTGCTTCTCGCGCAGCAGCCCTACGAGCGGTTCCAGAGCGGGGCGGTCGGGTTCGACCAGGGTGTGCTGGTACCCGGTGATCCAGAGCAGGTAGACGTCCAGGTCGCGGGCGGGGCCGGTGAGGTCGCTGAGCCACTTGAAGCCCTGCTGGAACCGGGCCAGTGGGATGGGGGGGAAGACGGCTTTCATCTGGCCGAGGGCCGAGCGGGTGCGGCGCAGGGCAACGCGGTAGTCATGGAGGAATTCCATATCCAGGCCCGCCACCAGCCCCGGCTCATTCAGCCGCATGACCGTCAGCAGGGGGCGCAACAGGCGGCGCAGGGCCTCAAACGCCGGCTCATCCGGTGCCAACCGTATCCGGGTAGGGAAGAATCCGGCATCGGGGCGGAGGTCCATCGCCGCCAGGGCCGCTTCGAGGGGCGAGGTCTTCACCGCTTCGAGGGACAGGTGCGCGGTCAGGACTTCCATGACGGCTTCGACCTCGGCTCCATATCCTTTCAGGGGCCACACCTGCACGAACCCCGGTACCGGCTGGCGCGCGTGTTGGGGTGCCGACGCCTGGCCGGGGGCGGCCACTACCAGCCGGGCAATGGTCTTCCCGTGCGGGTTCAACAGGCGGAACGGGTGCGTCCGGTGCTGCACAGCCACCAGGGGGAGCAGCGCCCGTACGTCCAGCAGCCCCACCAGCACGTCCCGGAGCGGAGAGGCGGGCAGGTCGGAGGGAAACCGGGGTGGGCCGGTGGCGGTGAGGGTGTGTACCGGGGGACCGTCGGGCCAGCGGCCCCAGGAGAGCAGGCCCGCGTCCGGCCCCGGCTCGTAGCAAAGGGCGTAGCCGTGGCGGTACAGCCGCCCGTCGAAGCTGTCCAGCCACAGGCCGTGCATACGTCCGGTGGGTTCGGCAACGAGGGGGGCCTGTGTGCGGAGCGCACGGATCAGGGTCTGCACACTGCGGCTGTCCTGCCAGACATATCGGGCGGGCCGTGACTTCATGCCTCTGAGTCAAGGATAGACGACGTAAAAAAGAGGCCATGAAGGTGGCACTACCGAAATTCCACCCTGATGGTGGGCCTAATTTAACATTTTGATAACATCAGAGCGAGGAGGAAAGAAAAGATGGACATCGGACGTTCGCTGTACCTGTTCCGGCACGGCAAGTCGGACTGGGCAGCGGCCTACGAAGACGACCACGACCGTCCGCTGGCGAAGCGGGGGCGCAAGGCTGCCCGGCGGATGGGACGGTGGCTGGCCCGGCTGGGCGAATGCCCGGAGGTGGTGCTGGCCTCCAGTGCCGTGCGGGCACAGCAGACCCTGGCGCTGGCGCAGCAGGCGGGGGACTGGCCGAAGGGGGACATTGCGATGAGCCGGGCGGTGTACGAGGCCACCACGCCGGAAGACTTGATGGCCTTGCTGGCCGAGGCAGCACCAGAGGCAACGCGCGTCCTGCTGGTGGGGCACGAGCCGCTGCTGTCCGAACTGATCGGTCTGCTTACGGGTGGGCAGGTGCGGTTCCCCACGGCAGCGATAGCCCGCATCGATCTGCCAGGCACGGCGGACGCGGTCCCCGAACCTGGCTCCGGGCAGTTGCAATGGCTTGTGACCCCGCGCCTGATCGGGTAGCTGGCGGAAAGCAAGAACCCTGGATCAGGCTTCTTCGAGCAGGTGCTCGGTGCTGAAGTTGACCTGGATGCCTGGCATTGCCTCGGCCACCGTCACCCGCAGCGCCCGCAGGCCGCTCACCCCTTGCAGTTCCTCCACCTCCAGATCCTCGATCTCGTCGTGCAGGTACCGGGCCGCTTGCAGGTAGTCGATGTACCGGCGGTATTCCTGTCCCTCCTTCGGCTGTCCATACACGATGGCGATCTTGCCGGGCTGCGTCAGGCGCTCTCGGGTGTTGCGGACGAGGGCCTTGTCGATGCGCTTCTTGATGATCTCGTAGCGGATGTTGTAGGCCCCGTCCACGTCCAGGCGTTTTTCGTCCTCCCGGAAGCGGATGGAGATCGGCTGGCTCTGGACGAGGATCAGGTGGGTCGTGTCGAGCGGCATGGGCAGGTCTGGCTTCAGGGCCTTCAACTTCCAGACAACCCCGCAGGTGGTCATGAGCTGCCAGAGCCGGAGGTTACGCAGGAAGATAGGATGGAACGACTCCCGCTCGAGCAGGGCGTCGCCGATGTAGATGTTGTAGTCTACCCCGTCGGTCTTGAACTTCTCGAAGTAGTGGGGGAACATGGCCTGGGCCTCCTCCTCCTGCTCCTCGATATAGGCCGAGATGGTGTCGTTGATGCGGGTGACGCTCTCGTCGAAGTCGCGGCGCTGCCGGTAGAGGAAGCCGAGCTTCGGGTCGATGGCCTGGCGGTAGAGGTCGATCCGCTCGCGGACCCGCTCGCCCATCGGGCGCAGTTGTTCGAACAGGGGTTCGACGTTGGTGTGGAGGAAGTCCAGCAGGAACGATTCATCCCCGGTGCGGATGCCGGAGAGGATTTCGTCGCTGTACTTGCCGATCCGGTAGCCGAGTTCGTCGAGGGCGGGCAGGGGGCGGGCCATGCTGGCCTCCACCACCACATTCAGCGCCAGCCCCAGTTGCTCGAGCAGGTCGGCATGGATGGACTCGTTGCGGTGGGTAGAAGACCCCCGGATGTCGGACAGCGCGTAGAGCGGGTACACATCGGGAAAGACGATGCTGGGCTTGCGGTCCGGCATCTCCATGAGCTGGAGGGCGGCCTCCCGGAATCGCCATTCGACGACGGGATGGAGCGTGGTGAACGTGCGCTTGATGAGGGCTTGCAACCGATCCTCTTCCTCCTCCAGCGTCCGCTTCATCGCCGTGGCGAAGAGCGAGGCGACCTGTACCAGGTTGATCGCATTCATCGCATTGAGGTCACCAGGATTCGGGGAAGCCAGCTCAAGCAGGCCCACGAGTTCTTCCTGATCGTAGAGCGGAGCGATGAGGAGGTTACGGAAATCCTGTTCACGAAGCCGCCGCTCGAAGCTGGTACAGACGGTGCAAGCGTTTAAGTCATGGACGATGACAGGGGTACGCGACTCGAAGGCACGGGCGTAGTAGGAGTCCCGGCTCCCCTCACAGTCCGGCACAAGGTGGTCTTCCAGGACGAGGCTGCGCCCGACCACATGGGCGCTGTTCAAGGCCGTGAACTGGTCCTGGTGCAGGCAGATCAGCCCCAGCCGCAGGTCCGGGGACTGGAGCAGGGTGCGCAGCCGCCGTTCCAGGTGATCGACCCGTTCCGGGGTGGTGAGGGCGTCTTTCTGCAACAGGTCGTTCTTCAGGGCCGAAAGCGTCTCCTGCACCGTCACGTCGATGGCTTCCAGCACCACGATGCCATGAAAGCTGAAGCGTTCGGGCGGCAGCACCGACCTCCACAGGTCCAGGTCGAGGGGATCGGCCAGGAGCCGTTGCACGTCGGCCTCGGAGAGGGGGGGCAACTCCCCTTCGACAACCGGGCGGACGAACCGGTTGTTCGTAATCACCCGGAAGAACTGCTCCAGCCCCGTCGCCGGGTCGACCCGGCGGAAATACATGGGAAACTGGGCCTTGAGCTGGATGCCGTAGAACGTTGCCAGAATCCAGTGGTAAGCAAACATCGCCCGCCCCTCTTCCATGTCGATCTCCATCAACTCATGTCCGTTGACGTAGAGGTCCGGCGGGTGCTCTCCCAGCAACTGCGACAGGGCCGGGGTCATGTAGAAGGGCCTGAGGTCGAGGGCCGGGCAGACCATGATGAAGGTGCGCTCATGGGCAGCTGCCGGAATGACCGCACACAGCATCAATTCCAACAGGGCCGTATGCTCCTGGAGGAGCTCCAGGTCATCGAGCGGGGCTAGCAAGGCGGGGGCCTGTTCCAACTCTTCCAGCACCAGCCGCGCCAGCGGAGCCTTGCCGGATGTGGAGTCCTCAGCGAGCTTGCGCCAGTAGTCGATGAGGGGTTCCAGGGTGAGCACCCGTCGAAACGGGAAGTCCGAGGTCAGGAAGGTCGCCATGGGTACACTACTGTACGTGCTTCGATGTAAGCCAGTTAACGTTCTGATGGGACAGGGGTTGCATGAAACAGCGGTGGACAGGAGATACGTGGATTTTCCGGACAGCCCTTTGCGTTTGGTGGTCGGAACGGCGAACTTGCAACCCGGATCAAAACAGGAGCCTGCATGGAACCCCTGGTACTGGTGGAACGGACGCTGGAAGGGCGTATCGCTACGATGACACTGAACCGCCCGGACAAGCGCAACGCGCTCAACGCCGCGATGGTGACGGCTCTGCGGAGTGCTCTGGACGAGGCTGCCACCGACCCGCATCTTCGGGTAGTCGTGCTCACTGGTGCGGGGGCTGTTTTCTCCGCCGGGGCCGACCTCGCCGCCCTGGAAGCCCTCCAGACCGCCTCCGCCGAGGAGAACCTGGCAGATTCGGAGCACCTGGCCGGGCTATTCCGCCAGCTCTATCTGCACCCGAAACCCATTCTCGCCCGCATCAACGGGCACGCACTGGCGGGGGGGTGTGGACTGGCGGCGGTGTGCGACTTCTCGGTGGCTGCCGAGACGGCGCGCCTGGGGTTCACCGAGGTGCGGATCGGGTTCGTCCCGGCCATCGTGTCGGTGTTCGTGCTGCGGAAGCTGGGCGAGACGGCTGCCCGGGACCTGCTGCTGCGCGGGGTAACCATCGGGGCCGCTGAGGCCGCTGCCAAAGGGTTGATCACACAGACCGTCCCCGCCGCAGCCCTCGACGAAACCGTGACAGCATTGGCGCAGGAACTGGCCCGCGAGACCAGCGCCTCGGCAGTCCAGCTCACCAAGCGGCTGCTTGCCCAGGTGCCTGGTATGGGGCTGGACGAGGCCCTCTCCTTCGCGGCACAGCTCAACGCCCTGGCCCGCAGCACGCAGGATTGTCAGGATGGCATCGCCGCGTTTCTCGGAAAAACCCCACCACCCTGGCGCAGGTAGGAGGCCGCAGGCGGATGGAAAGACGGGATGTGGAAAAAAATTGAAGAGGCTTCCGGAGCCGACACTGAAATCCCGTGAAGGAGTCGTCATTATCACGGTAGCACTTCCTTCCAGCACCTTGCTGGTGCATGAGGTCCGATCCGGGTGGGGGATCGGCCCTCTTTTTTTGTCTGGGTGCAACAGGCCGCACAAAGTTTTTTTGTACACAACCCTGAATTCTGTCTGAGCAGTCGTCTCTAGTCTTATGCACTTCCTTCAAGCACCTCTTGGGTGAAACTGAGGCCTGATCCGGGTGGGGGATCGGGCCTCTTTTTATATGATCGGGAGCCACAGTCCTATCGAAGTATAGTCAAATTGACTATACCTGTCTCATCCTTTCAAACATCCATCCCCAATAACCATTAATCTTCCGTCAATTCTGGATATGGGTGATATGCGGTATCGGTTCTTTAGCCGAAATTTGGTCGAAATGGTGGCCCCGAAACCGTCCCGGTCTTTTCCGATTGTTCTTGGTTGGACAGGGACGTGGAAGCGTTTCCAGAACAACCGGAGTCCCCTCATTTTTGCTTTTTTCCATGTTTTCCGAGAACGTATGAACAAGGTCACAACGCCAGTCCTGACACTGGCCCTGCTGATGCTCGCGGGAACGCAGAACGCGTTTGCTCAAAGCCGGGGTGCCGAGTCGGTTGCCCCTGTCAACAGTTCTACGCCGCGCCCGGTGCAGCTCTTCGACGTCCACACAAAAAACAAGTCGCCGCTGTATGCGACGTCGTCGGTGGTGGATGACACCCCCTATGTGAGTGCCCCGGTGACCCCATCGGTCAGCCGTCCTTTCCGCGACCTGCCGACGTTGAACCTCGCTGCCCGTGCGGCGCAGGAGGTAAAGGAGACCCCGCGTGGTCGTCGCAGCGGTGTGGTTCCGGTGCCGGATCGGGGCAACACCACCGTGGACCCGCTGCTGGCCGGAGCCTCACGGGCCAGCCTTGCCAACACCCCCGACCCGCTCGTCAGCTTCGACGGCATCAGCTTCACCGGTGCGCTCCCGCCCGACCCCGTCATGGACGTTGGCCCGAACCACATCGTGCAGGCTGTGAAC
>CAZLRO010000174.1:0-3435 GCA_964561865.1 uncultured Rhodothermaceae bacterium
GCCATACTTTCGCAGGCGCAGGTTGCCGCTGAGCTTACCCTTGAGTACGCGGAACTGGTCGCTGAAGGTGAAGCTCCGGCGGTCGCTTTGCAGGAACGGGTTGCCGAACGAGATGAAGGCACTGCCGACCTGCTCGACGTCTGCGGCCAGGAGGTGGGTGCGGATGCGTGCCCGCGTCCGGGCATACCAGGCCAGGGAAGAGAGCTGGTCGATCCGGAGCGGGACGGTCGAGGCGTTGAGCGTGATGAGCCACTCCAGCGAGGCTGGGTCGATGGGCAGGTCGAGGTCGAAGAGGGAGTCGATCTCGGCCTTGGTGGCGGGGCCACGGGCGATGTCGCCGGTAGTGAGGCTCAGGGCGGCCCCGCCTTCCACCTGATACCGCCCGTTGCGGAAGCGTAGCAGCAGGTCGCTGCCCGCCACCAGGTTCTCCATGGGTGTGACCGCGCTGCCCTCCGTCGGGGTAATGGAGTTGGGGTCGTCGCGGGCCTTGAGGACGTTCAGGCTGAAGAGGGCGGTGCGGGGATGGCCGATAGAGAGCCGGGCTGCACTGAGGGTACGTTCAAACACCCCGATGCGGAACACGTCGGGGGCGATGCTGCGCCGGGTCTGGCCCCGCAGCAACATCAGGTGAAAGGCCCCAAGGTCTGCACTGCCCAGAACGCCCCGGGTGCGGGTGCCGTTGAGAAGAATGGGATTAAACAGGGGGGTGTTGTCCCCCATCAACAGGGCAAACCGGTTGGACCGTGCCCCGATGAGGAAGCGGTTGCGGGGCTGGGCGGTCGAGTTGTCGTCGGTGGTGGCATAGAGCTTCACCGGGAAGGTCCAGTTCCCGTAGGCCCCGTCGGCATCGAGGTTGAAGGCATAGGTGCGCAGTGGTTCCTGGCGCAGGTCCCGCCGCCCGGAGATGTCGGCGTTGCGGGTGTCGAGGGCCGAGAGGCCGGAGAAAGTGAAGACGCGGGGCGGGCGTCCGTCGGCACGGGCGGTACCTTCCACCAGGAACGTCCATTCAAGGGTGGGAAGGACGGTGCCATCGGCGGTGCGGGCCGAGAGGACGAGGGCATGGCGGCCGCCGCCCAGCAACCGGGTGTAGAACATCCGCACCGACGTCTCCGAGCGCTTGGTCTGGAACGTCACATCCTGCCCGTCGAGGAGGAGCTTGATGGAAGTCGTGTCCAGCCGGGTGCCCGGCTCCACGATCACTGCCACCAGCAGTTCACCATCCGAAACCAGGGTGTCGGGCAAAGGACTGTAGAGAACCCAGGGTGCTACAGCCTGGGCCTGCGCCAGCGGACACAGGCGAACCGACCAGAGCAACAGTGGGAGTAGAAGCAAAAAAAGACGTGCCGTTCTCATGATGCCAGAGAGGCCCTGGATGATGGACCTCCATAATAAGAACGGCCTCCGTTCAAACAAACAGCCCTCGGCAGAAGACGCCGAAGGCTGTTGGCAAAAAGGGGCAATAGGCCGATATCAGGCCGCCCGCGCCGGGGCGTAGGCCATGGGCAGGGGCGGGGCTGCTCCGACCCGTGCATCCCGGTCCAGCAGGTATTTCCACCAGCCTGCATTGCGAATCCACAGGCCGATGCGCTCCTCGTTTTGCAACTGGAGTTCCAGGTTGCAGGCCGTGTCCCCCGTCCACCAGATCACCTGGGCCAGGTCTTCCAGGGAGATGACGCGCCGGATGCGCCCGTTCCAGTGCCAGCCGGTCAGTTCAATATGATGGCGATACAGTCGTGCAGAGGCAAACCACAGGGAGGCATCGTGCAGACGACAACGGGTAGAAAGCATGGGATGTTCAACCAGAGAAAGCCGGCGGTTCATAAGAGCACATAGGGTCTCGAAGGGGATCAGGGACTGTCGAAGACAACCGGGATCCCGCCTGGAGACTACCTGGCCCGCTGCACTTGCTGCTGCACTACGGCTCGAACCCCACCATCTTCATACTCCGCCATGACGAGCATGGTCAGCGGAGTATCGGCCGGAAGCCGGTCCGTTTTAACTTCCCACTGGTTTTCTGTGGTATGAACTTCCGGAAAGAGCAGCGTTGCGGAAGCCGTTTCGTACACGCCCACGCGATACCGGATCACATCGGCATCCGAGAGGGTCGGCCAGGTGAAACGCACCTGTTCTCCAGCCGTTTTGGGGATGAGCAGCGTGACGATGGGCATTTCAGCAGCTGGGTCCGAACTCGTCCCGCTGGTCACCTGTTCGCTGGCTCCTTCCTCGATATTCAGGGCGGTCAGCGGCAGGATGGTGGCCTCCGGTTGGGTCGGCAGCAGCGTGAGGACGAGCAGCACGCAGGTGGCGACGGCAAAGGCGGGCACGAGCCAGCGGGTGCGTTCTGCCTCCAGCCAGGCCCGCATCCGTTGCTGCAAGCGTGCCAGCAGGCCGGGTTGGGCCGGGGCAGCCACAGGCCAGCGGACAGCAGCCAGGGCCGCTGCCGGGGTCTTGAAGCGGGCGGCCACAGGGATGGCCAGTTCCTGCTGCACGGCGGCAAAATGCCGGTAGAGCTGGTGTGACGTGCGGAGGTGGGTCTCCATGGCGGCAGCTTCTTCGGTAGGGAGGTTGCCCTCCAGATAGGCCGCCATCCGGGCAATGGCCGGACCGTCATCGGCCACTACCTCATGCGCCAGCGTCTCCGCCTCCATGTGGACGGTCATCGCATGGTGGCCCAGGCGACGGGCCGCCTTGATCCGTTCGAGTTGCTCGGAGCAGGCATTGCAATACATCAGATGGGTGGTAAGCGCCCGGTGGACTGGGGTTTCATACCCGCCCTGCAGATAGCGCAGGACTTCCCCAAACGTCATTTGGGGGATGGGGCAATGCGAGGCATTGTTGCCAGGGGTGTCGGGGTGTGAGGCAATCATGGGGGTTACTCATTGGCGGCCTGCAACGACGGGGTGTCGGGTCGCGTCAGGCCCATGTTCTTCAACAGCGCTTTCAAACCTTGAATCGAAACAGCGCCAGATTGCAGGGTATCATCATCGAGCCAGGTATAGGCTTCTTCGAGCAATTCCGGGTAGCGGACAGCCAACTGCCGGCCCACTTCCCGGAGAATATGATCGATGGATTGATAGATGGTGTGAATCGTCATGTTGCCACTGACCGGCACGACGGGCAGCACCAGTTGCAGTTGCTGCGTGCGTTCGAGCATGGTCCGGGCATCCAGTTCCTTTTCGAACACCATGTCGAGCAGGACCTTGTGCGGTTCGGGCAACCCGCTGATCAACTGGCACACCGTTTCCCAGATGCGGTCGATGGACCGCTGCATCGGGATGATCCGGGGGGCCGTTTCGGGGGCTTCCTGGTCGAAGTCCTCCAGGGAGCCTTCCGGGTTGCGCAGGATCAGGTGCAGGTTCCCGTTCGCTATCAGGGCGTGGGTGACCCGCTCCTGCGCCCGTTCGGTCTCTTCCACCGACAGGTTCAGGTTGCGCG
>CAZLRO010000174.1:3445-8497 GCA_964561865.1 uncultured Rhodothermaceae bacterium
CGCGCAATGGTCTCGGTGGGCCGCTGCATCACCATCTGCTCAAAGACCTGTTGTTCGATCCTGGGCAGGCGCTGGATTTCGGCCGGGAGGGTGATCTGGTCCACCCGAAGCCGCCGCCGGTGGCGAATCCAGTCGGTGCGCAGGTGTCCGTGGAGCACCGCCGAGACGAACGTGTCGAGCTTCGAACGCCCGTCGTAGTACCTGAGCTTGCCGGATTCCTGCTCGCGCTTGTACAGATAGTCAAAGATGAAGGCGTAGATTTCAAGCCCTTCGTCGCAACTGGGGCGCTCGTCATCGACGGGTTGCACCCCGCCGGCGTTGAGGGCGTGAAACACGCAGAAGACGCCCCCTTGCTTGAAGGGGCAGGCTTCGTAGCACAGTTGCCAGGACCGCCGCCAGACCCGATCGGAGAAGCGGTTCACAAAGCTGTTCCACGCTTCAGCATCGCCATCGAAGATGCGTTTCACCCAGGAAAGGTCTTCCTGGTACGAGGTCTCCTTCGATTCATTCATTGAAGCTGTTGTACTTCCTCACATGGGAAGGCAGGGGCGCCAGCGCAACGCTTGTTCGTATGAGGACGACCGCCGAAGCATGTTTCAGCGCCCCTGCCGGTTTTAGGGAAAGAAGGCGCAAAAAAATTTACGCCCGCTCTGAAGAGGATCGGAGCGAAGGGAGGTGCTTAAAGCCGGATAGGGGCTTTTTGTTCGGTGCGGGCCTAGAGGGCGGCGATCAGGTCATCGAAGGCGATGGCGCCCCAGCCCATCTGGGGGTCTTGCCGGTTGCCGGGGCGGGCGAAGCGCCGCAGGAACGTGGTGGCCTGGGTGGCCGTCCAGTCCGGGTGCTGGGAGAAGATGAGGGCGTAGGCAGCGGCCACGCGGGGGGTGGCGAAGGAGGTGCCTTCAAGCCGGGTAGCGCCCAACTGCACAGTGCCACTGGCAGCGAAGTCGGGACGCTCCCGGTTGTCATTCGTCGGACCTTGTGAGGCGGCGGCAAAGCTGGTGGCCGTCACCGGGATGACGCTGCGGCTGCGGGCCGTTGCCAGGCCGCTGGACAGGCTGCTGCCGGGCATGGGGGCAGGCAGGGCCGCCTCCGGTGCCGGGTAGATGTACAGTTCCAGGTGGGGGGTCAGGCCGTTGGGCAGCCGTGGAGACTCGATCTGGAGCCGGTACGGCTGGGTGCCGGGATAGGGCGGCAGGAAGTTGCGGATGCGCTCTACTGGCAGCATGTATTCGCCCGCCACCTGGCGATTGGCCGAACGGACGGGCTTGCCACTCTGGGCAAAGCGGAGGGCACGCCCTTGCCCATCGAGTACCGACAGGTCGAAGTCGTGCCGGGGCGGGGCCTGCCAGTCATTCCAGCTCAGAAGGAAGGTGTAGGGGACGCCGTTGCGCAGGCGGAGTTCGAGGTAGTCCTGCTGGGGCGTAAAGTTGTGTCGCTGGTTGCCATTGGCGTCGTTGAAGGGGCCTTCCCAATGGCTGTGGGCAAAGTTCCCGGCAGCGGTGGTGAGCACGGCCCGTTCACCCAGCCAGCTATCCAGGTTGAACAGAGAGGCGGAGCCGTCGTAGTGGTCGTAGGCGTTCATCCACGACACCGAGCAGGTGATGACGCGCACCCCCAGGGAGTCGAGGGCATAGCGCAGGGCCTGCCGGAATTCGAGTTCCGTGCTGAAGTTGAGCAGGTACAACTCGGCATTGGGGGGCAGGTAGTCGAGCAAGGCACGGAGGGTGGCCGCACCGTGCCGTGCCTGTTCCGGTGTGCTGCCGCCGATCTGCCGGTTGGTCCGGAACGAACGAAACTGGAGTGACTGCGTGGTGACCATCGCCCGGGCCGCTGCCTCGTCAAAGCCAAACTCCATCACGGCAACCCGGACGGTGGCCTTCGGGTCTGGCAAGGCTGCGGGTTCTACCGGGGGTTCCGCCACGGCCTCCGGGAAGGACACGGCCTCGCCTGCGTCGGTGAGCAGCGGTTCGGCGGGCAGGTCGAGGATGCGGATGAACTCCAGTGCTGCCACCTCTTCGAGGCGGCGGAACGGGACGGAAAATTGCAGCCAGGGACCATCCTCAATCTCCAGTTGCACCTCCAGGGCCAGCAGTCGTTGCCGGTCGGCATTGCCCAGCGTGGCCGTCTGCAACTCGCTCAGCAGTGTCACGCTCAGATCGGCCTGGCCTTGCCGGACGGCCTCGTCCCAGGCTTGCAGCAGTTCCCAGCCCATCTTGCCCTGGGGCGAGAGGAAGAAGCGGACGGGTTCTGAACGGGCCAGGGTTTCGCCGTCGGCATCCAGCGCCTCCACCAGGGCCACGTAATACTGGCTCGGTGCCAGCACCTGCGTCTCGGAGGCGTAAGGCAGGATCGTGCTTTCCTGAACGATGCCTTGCCAGAGCGGTGGCTCGGCAGGCACCACATCGGGATTCTGCTCCAGGCTGGTGCGCCAGAGCGACACCCGGTAGCGGCTCACCTTCGAGGAGTCGGCCCCGGCAGTGTTCCAGACAAACGTCGGACTGGGTTCGAAGACCTGCTGGTCGGGTGTCGGCAGCAGCAGATACACCTGCACCCCTTCCGCCGCGTCCGACGGCGACCCCTTCGCCCCGGTCGTGTCGGGGGGCGACGCCAGGCTGTCGGCACGGGCCATTGCGGCGGTATCGACAGGGGCAGGGGCGTCCACAGTCGGCAGGAGGCCCTCGTCTTCTGCCTCTTCCGAGAGGAGCACCGGGCGTTCCGGGGCTTCGATGTATACGGTGGCAAAATCGGATACATCTTCCTGCCGTACCTGAACGGCGACAACCCCCGGACGTTCGCCGGCGATGAACAGGCCGCTGTCGTCCATGCTGCCGCCGAAGCCAGGGGTGAGCCGCCAGATCGGGCGGAAGTTAACCACCACCTGGTTGTCGGTATCGTAGGCCGTCACGCGGAACTGGAACAGGTCGCCAGGGGCCAGCGTCACTTCCTGCGGCTCGATCTCGATGCGGGCAAGGCGGGGGGCGACGCCGGGGGTGGTCTGGAACGTAGTGACGGGCGGCGGGGCAGGGGGGAGCAGCGTGCCGTCGGTCGCACGGGTGGTGGGGGCTGCGACCGCTTCCATCGCAAACCAGTAGACCGGGCTGGGCAGGCGCTCGATGCCGCCACTGGTGAGGACGCGGGCGTGCAACTGCCAGGCATAGGTCATGCCAGGCTGGAGCGCTTCGGCAAAGTTCGGATAAGTGAACGAGTTGCCGGTAAGCTCGTCCTGGGAAAACACGGGGCGGCCCGTCACCACATCCTCCGGCGAGGTCTGGCCCGGCCGCACTTCGTATAAGGCGAAGTCGAACATCCGGGCCTCCGAGGTCCACTGGAAGAGCGGAGCCGGGTTGGCGATCAGTTCCGGCTCCTGCCCGAACGGCGTGCCGGGGCCAAGCAGGTCGAACTGGGCACCGGGGTTGGTCGTCTCCAGAAAACCTTCGCCTGTCCCCACCGGCACCCCGCGCTGGAGCGTAGTGTGGTCCAGCACCTCGACGTCGAACTGGTACACGTCGGCCGGCAGCACCCCGCGTTCGAGGGCCAGGTCGATCAACGGGTCGGCCCCCATCGAGATGTTGTAGCTGTCGAAGTCACGGTTGGTGAAGGTGACCACCGCGTGGGGTGCCACTGGCCCCAGCCGTTTGCGGGCAAACCCCAGCGAGCCAAACCGTTCACCCGTCACATTCACCCGCACACTCAGGTCCCGCGACACGTCGTCGTTGAACACCGTGATCGTCAGCACTAGGGGGGCCGTTTCTGGGCTGATCGGGTCGATATCCGAGATGCGCAGCGTCTCCAGCATCACCGTCTGCACCGTCGTCATGACGTTCGTCTCCTGCTGCGCCCGGCATGGGTACGCGAGCAGCCCCAGCCAAAGGGACAACAGGAGGAAACGGGCAATATGGGAGCAGGCAGTCAAGATGGAGAGGCTACACGAGAAAATCGCGCCGGAACGGTGTAGGATCAGGATTTCTGGACAACTCTGTAGGGGAAATGACGGATAGCAGCCCCGTATTCAGCCCCTTACAGGGCCTCTATATATGGAGAGGGTGTGTACAAAGCATCAAAATATAGTGGAACGCCAGTGCAGCCACCAGGCAAATCTTGCCCAATTTTTTGCCGGAATAGCCTCTCGATGGTTGCTACCAGATGATAGCTTTGCGCACGTGCTGCACACGACCAGAACCATGCCAGCGATTCGCTTCGTCTATTTCGACCTCGACGATACGTTGCTCGACCACCGTCAGGCCGAACAGCAGGCCCTGGCCGAACTCTATACCCTGTTTGCCAGTCACTGGGGGACCTGGACGCTGGCCCAGCTGCAGCAGACCTACCACGCGCACAACGTGGCCGTCTGGCAAGCCTACAGCGCCGGGACGATCAGCAAGGCACAGACCCGATGGCTCCGCTTCGCCCGGACGCTGGAGGCGCTGGAGATCACTACGCTCGACCCGCACCATCTGGGGGAGGTGTACCTCGACCGCTACGGGGAACACTGGCACTTCCCGCCCGCTGCCCGGCAGGCGTTTCATGCCATTGCCGACCACTACCCGGTGGGCGTGCTAACCAACGGCTTCCGCGAGCAGCAGCGGGCGAAGCTGGAACGCTTCCCCGACCTGCGCGACCGGCTCGCCGTCACCGTCATCAGCGAAGAGGTGGGGGCGATGAAGCCCCATCCCGCCCTGTTTGCCTGGGCCACCCGCGCCGCCGACGTCCCGCCCGAAACCATCCTGTACGTGGGCGACTCCTACCACGCCGATGTGCAGGGCGCACAGGCGGCTGGCTGGCAAAGCGCCTGGTATACCGCCGATGGCGCCACCGCCCCGCCAGACGTGCTGTGCTTCGACGATTGGGACGAACTGTGCCAGGTGTTGATCCCAAAGCAGGAAAGGTAGGGGGATTTTGGATTTCGGATTGGGGGCCTTCTCCCCCTTCTGAGAACAGGAGGGGATGGGGGGGGCGGTTCCCGGATTACGGATTGAGAATGTCACTACCTTCCCAAACGTGTCATTGCGAGGAGCTTGATCGATCTCATGAGATCGATCAGACGTGGCAATC
>CAZLRO010000175.1:0-2796 GCA_964561865.1 uncultured Rhodothermaceae bacterium
ACCAGCCCAGGTACGAAACGCCGGCCACGGGGTTATCAATATATAGTCAATTTGACTATAATATAGTCAAATTGACTATAATTTCCTTTTTCCATACTTCTCCATGTTCGATATACAAGCAGGCCACGGGGGGTCAGGGTCGTTCGGGGCTTTCGGCCCCCCTGGACTGTGCCACCCGAGCCAGTGCCTGGCGGGCGGCTTCCTGCTCGGCCAGCTTCTTGCTGCGGGCCTGGCCGACGCCGTAGGCGGTTTTTTGCAGCAGCACCTCGACGGTGAAGTGGCGGTTGTGGCTGGGGCCTTCCTCGGCGGCCACGCGGTAGACGGGTTGCGGCCAGCCCCGTGCCTGCACGTACTCCAGCAGCAGGCTCTTGTGGTTATCGTCCTGGTGTGCCAGCGTTTCGAGGTCGATTGGCTGCAACACGGTGCGGTGGATGAACTGGCGGGCGGCGGGCATCCCCAGGTCCAGGTACAGCGCCCCTATGATGGCCTCGAAGGCGTCGGCGCGGATGGTCTGGTGGCCGTGGCCGGCCGTCTGGGCCATCGTGTCGCTCATCAGGATGAGGTGGCCCAGTCCTGCCTGGCTGGCGCACTCGGCCAGGGCTACGCCGTTGACCAGCTTCGCCCGCAGCCGGGTGAGGAACCCCTCGTCCTTGTCCGGAAAGCGGCCATACAGGTGTTCGGCGGTGATGAACCCCAGCACGGCATCGCCCAGGAACTCCAGCCGTTCATTCGAGGCCAGGTGCCCTTCCTGTCGTCCCCGCACCAGCGAGCGGTGCCGCAGCGCCTGCTCGTACAGTGCCAGGGTATGCACCTTCATGCCCACGAACGCTTCGACCGCCGCCCGGTCTACTCTCGCCTCCACTGGTGCTGCCCGACGGCCAGCCCAGAGCGTATTCCACCACCGGATCAACGAATTTGACACAACACAGACGGGAGGAGAAGCAAGGACGGGACGGGCGAAAGATACGAAATCACCACCGGGCACATCTTGGCAGGCGGGGTCGTTTTTGGTTAATTAGGTGCTTTCCGAGACCGGTCTATCCGCGCCCCATGTTCACCTCGGTCAACCCGGCCACTGGCGAGGAGATCGCCCGCTACCCTCCGATGACGGCGGCCGAGGTGGAGGACCGGCTGGCGCGGGCCACCGCTGCGTTTTCCCGACACCGGGCGTTGTCGTTTGCAGTGCGGGCCGAGCGGATGCGCCGGGCGGCGGCGTTGCTGGAGGCGCAGGCCCACGACCTGGCCGTGCTGATGACGCAGGAGATGGGCAAACCCATCGGCCAGGCCGAGGCCGAGGCCCGGAAGTGCGCCTGGGTGTGCCGCTACTATGCCGACCAGGCCGAGGTGATGCTGCGCGACGAGGTCGTCGAGACGGAGGCGATGCGGAGCTACGTGGCCTTTGAGCCGCTGGGGCCGGTGCTGGCCGTGATGCCGTGGAACTTCCCGTTCTGGCAGGTCTTCCGCTTCGCCGCCCCGGCCCTGATGGCGGGCAACGTGGGGCTGCTCAAGCACGCCGCCAACGTCACCGGCTGTGCGTTGCGGATCGAGCAGGTGCTGCGCGAGGCCGGGTTCGGGGACGCCTTTCACGCCCTGGTGATCCCGGCGGCGGCGGTGGCCCGGCTGCTCGAAGACCCGCGCCTGAAAGCCGCCACCCTCACCGGCAGCGAGGGGGCCGGGCGCGCAGTGGGCGGTCGGGCCGGGGCGATGCTGAAGAAGACCGTGCTCGAACTGGGCGGCGCCGACCCGTTCATCGTCCTGGCCGATGCCGACCTCGACCGGGCGGTGGCCGTGGGAGTGCAGGCGCGGATGCAGAATAACGGCCAGAGCTGCATCGCCGCCAAGCGGTTCATCGTCGAGAAGCCCATCGCCGAGGCGTACATTACCCGCTACGTGCAGCAGGTAGAGGCCCTGCGGGTGGGCGACCCGATGGACCCGGCCACCGACGTCGGCCCGCTGGCCCGTGCCGACCTGCGGGAGGAGATCGCCCAGCAGGTGCAGCGGGCGCGGGCGCAGGGGGCACGCCTCCGCACCGGCGGCCACGCCCTCGACCGTCCCGGCTGGTTCTACGCCCCCACCGTGCTGGTGGACGTCCAGCCCGGCACGGTGGCGTTCGAGGAAGAACTCTTCGGCCCGGTGGCGGCCTTCACCGTGGCCGACGATGCCGAACACGCGCTCGCCCTCGCCAACCAGACCCGCTTTGGCCTCGGCGGCGCCATCTTCACCGAAGACCGGCGTAAAGGCGAAGCCCTGGCCCGGCGGCTGGAGGCGGGCTGTGCCTTTGTCAACGGCCTGGTCAAGAGCGACCCACGCCTGCCCTTCGGCGGGGTGAAGGACAGCGGCTACGGGCGCGAACTGGCCGCCTTCGGCATCCGGGAATTTGTAAACATCAAGACCGTGTGGATCGGCTGACCCCGCCGTAACCACGCCCCACACGGGCCGTATCCGCATCCATCCCCTGTTTCCTGTCTTCTCCTGATCGCCATGGAATACTTGTTACCAATGAGCTGGGTGCTCGTCCCGCTGGCAGCCATCGGCCTGGCAGTTTTTCAGACGTGGGTGCGGTTTCAGGCCCGGCAGCGGACCCTCGGCACGACGACCAAGGAGATAGAACATACCATCACCCTGCTCAAAGCCGAACTCGAAGCGGAGCAGCGAGACCGCAACACGCTGCTGCGGCGCATCGAGCACCTGGAAGCCATTGTGACCAGCCAGGTGTGGGATGTGTGGTACACGACCCGGCCCACCAGGGACCCGAACGTGCCCAGGCGGTTGCTGAGGCCCAGCCGTTCCTGAAGC
>CAZLRO010000175.1:2806-8486 GCA_964561865.1 uncultured Rhodothermaceae bacterium
CGCGCGTAGGTGTAGGCGCGCCCGTCCTTGAACACGGGGAACTCCAGCGCGATGACCGCAAAATGATCGAGGTCGTCGGCGATGACCTCCGGGTGCTGGTTGCTGCGCAGACGGATGCCGAACGGGCTGCGCAACTGGCCCAGCGGCTGCGGGTGTGAACGCCGGGCCGATAGCTGACCATCTACGACCTCCCTTGCCCATGCCTGTGACCGAGAACCGAACGCCCCGCGTCGTGGTCGTGGGGGCGGGTTTTGGCGGACTGACGCTGGCCCGTGCCCTGCGCCATGCCCCCGTGGAAGTGCTGCTGATCGACCGGCACAACTACCACACGTTCCAGCCACTACTCTACCAGGTGGCAACGGCAGGGCTGGAGCCGGAAGAGATCGCCCACGCCGTGCGCGGCATCTTTCACCGCCAGCAGAACGTCCGCTTCCGCCTCGGCGAAGTCGTCGGCCTCGACCGTGCTGCCCGCACGCTGCGCCTGGCCGACGGTGCGGAGGTGGCCTACGACTACCTGGTGCTGGCAGCCGGCGCCACAACCCACTACTTCGGCGTGGAGGGGGCTGCTGCACACAGCTTCCCGCTCAAAAGTGTCGATGAGGCGGTGAACCTGCGGGCACACCTCATCCAGCAGTTCGAGCACGCCGACCAGGACCCGGCCTGGATCGCCGAAGGGGGGCTGAACTTCGTGATCATCGGCGGCGGGCCAACGGGGGTGGAGATGGCTGGGGCGCTCGTCGAACTGTTCCAGCATGTGCTCCGCAAGGACTTCCCCCACCTGCCCCTTCACAAGGCCCTGGTCTACCTGGTTGAGGCCACCGGCAGCCTGCTCAACGGCTTCCACGACGACGCGCGCCGCCATGCCCGCGACACGCTGCTGCGGCGCGGCGTGGAAATCCGCCTCGGAGACCCGGTGGAACGCCTCACCGCTACCGCCGTGACCCTCCGGAGCGGGGCCGTGATCCCGACCCGGACGGTCATCTGGGCGGCCGGGGTCCGGGCGCACCCCCTGGCCGACCGGCTGGGGCTGGAGCAGACGCAGGGGGGCCGCCTGGTTGTCCAGCCCGACCTAAGCCTGCCCGGCGACCCGCGCGTGTTCGTCATAGGCGACCTGGCGGGGAGCCGGGATGCGGACGGAGCGTTGCACCCCCAGCTTGCCCCGGTGGCGATGCAGGGGGCACACCATGTGGCCCGGCAACTCCGCAACCGGATCAGCGGCAAACCTGCCGAGCCGTTCACCTACCGTGACAAGGGCATCATGGCTACCATCGGGCGCAACGCCGCCGTGGCCGAGCTGGGCTTCGGCCTGCGCAGCGCAGGCTTCCCGGCCTGGGTGATGTGGCTGTTCCTGCACCTGCTGATGCTCGTCGGCTTCCGCAACCGGCTCAACGTGCTGGTGAACTGGGCTTGGAATTACTTTACCTACGACCGCAGCGCCCGCCTGATCATGCGCGTGGATTCAGTCATGGTGGGCACCATCGCCCCCGCCATCCCTGAACCGTCCGGGATCGGCCAGCCCACGCCCGAAGCCCTACCGGTTGAAATGCCCATTCCAGGATGAAAGGGGCGATCCTGTTTCCATCGTTGGCCGCGCCCTTTTCCTTTCCCCTCCCGGTGACGTTCTTCTGGAACTGGCGCAGTGCCCTGCTGATTGTCGCCGCCGGGCAGGCACTGGCGATGACGGCCCTGCTGGTGTACCGCTCCGGGACACGGAGGCGGTGGGACGATGCCTTTCTCGCCACCTTGCTGCTCCTCCTCACCGGAGAACTCATCCCCGATATCCTCGGCTTCGGCGGTCTGTACGACGCCTGGCCGAACCTCTCTTTCTTCCCTTTCGAGACGACTTTCGCCACGGGGCCTTTGATCCTCGGCTATCTGGCGGCCCGGACGAACCCCCGCTTCCGCCTTAGGTGGTCACACGGGCTGCATGCCCTTCCGGTGTTCTTCGAGAAAGGCTACTACAGCTGGGCCTGGCTGCACGACCTGGACTGGAAGGACCAGTTTGTGGCGACCATCCACGACCCATTCATCGTCCCTGCCGAGCGGCTGACGGGCACGCTGGTGCTGCTGGCCTACTTGCTGGCTGCCTACCGTCACTACCGCGCCTATCGGCGATGGGTGGGGGATGAGCAGTCGGACGCAGGGTTGCAGATAGAATGGCTGGGACGTTTTCTGGGGGTCATCGGTGGCTTGACGGCCCTTTCGACCGTTTTCGCAGGGACGAGCTTTTTCACCCCGCTCGGCTATGACCAGTGGTTTGTGTTGCACAGCCTGAACGGGATCGCCATCTGGTGGCTCAGCCTGATGGGATACCTGGCCCCGGCACCCGCCGATGCGCCGGCCCCACCCGTCCGTCCAGGCCCGCCTGAGCCGGTCGCCTCCGATCCGGACGAGGTGGCCCGCTGGAAGCCCCGGCTGGAGTCCCTGCTCGCCCACGACCCGCTCTGGCTCAACCCACGCCTCAGCGTGCAGGAGGTGGCCCAACGCCTGGGCACGAACACCGGCGTGGTGTCCCGTGTGGTCAATGCCGGGTATGGCAGCAACTTCAACGACTTCATCAACGGCTACCGTATCCGGGCGGTACAGGCACGGCTGGCGGCGGGGGAAGCCACCACGCGCACCCTGCTGGCGGTTGCCCTCGACTGCGGGTTCAGCACCAAGAGCACCTTCAACCGGGCGTTTCGCAAGGCCACCGGGCATACCCCCCGCGAGGAACTTGCCCGGCTGCCGCATCTGACCCCGGCATCGCTACGGCGCGAATCCTGACCGGGAGGGTGCAAATCACGATTTGCGGCGATGGGCGGGTCGGCTGTTCGTACCCTGGCGCATCACCATCCTGCGAGGTTCCGATGCGCATCCTGCCTATTCTCCTGTGCTGCCTGGCCTGCATCCCCACCGTCCTTGCCCAGCCGGAGGTACAACCTGCGCCACCCCAGCGCCTCCCTGCCGACGGAGCCGAGGCCGACGTGGCCCTGCTCCGCCGGGCATTGCTGGCACTTCACCCCGGCTACGACCGGTACGCGACCGCTGCCGAACGCGACACGGCCTGGGCACGGCTGTACGCCCTGGCACGCACCGGCCCGGACGAACTGCGCTTCTACGGCGAAGTATCCGCTCTGCTGGCTATCCTCCGCTGCGACCACACCAAGGCTACCCCCCGCGAAGCCCTGGTCGCCTGGCGCAACACCCATCCCACCCACCTGCCGTTCCAGTTCCGGCTGTTCGACGGACGGATGTACGTGGACGTCGCGGCGGCAGGCCAGGGCCTCGTTCGTGGGACCGAGGTGCTCGCCCTCAACGGCACGACGGTGGCACGCCTGCTGGCAACCCTGCGACCGCTGGTCTCAGTCGATGGCTTTACCGACCACGTCCGCGACGCCAAGCTCGCAGGCGATGACGACCTCCTGGGTAGCGACTTCGACACCTTTGCTCCTGCCTTCACCGGCTTGCACGAGCACTTCGAACTGTCGGTGCGGCAGCCGGACGGCACGGAGCAGACCTTGCGCGTGCAGGGCCTCACGTTCGCAGCGTGGAAGGCCCTGCGCCCCGGCAGCTACCGCCGCGACTTCTCCGAGGCCACCACGCTGCGGATGCTCAACGACACGACGGCGCTGCTGGACATCCCCACCTTTGTGAACTACCGCACGCCTGTAGACCCGGCTGAACGCTATCGGGGCTTGCTAGACGATGCCCGGCGCCAGGGGACACGGCATCTGGTACTCGCCCTCGGCGGAGGTGGTTCGACCGCCGCGATGGTCGAACTGCTGCGCGCCATGCTCCCCGAACCGTTCCGGCTGGGCCGTCCGCCGCTGGTGCGCGCCCGGGGCGTACCTGCCGACCTCCGGCCCTACCTGTACACCTGGGATCAGCAAATCCTCGATCCCCCGGCATCGTGGTTCGAGGCGGTGGGCGACGGGTGGTACGAACTCCGCGACCCGGAGGCCAGCCGCCGCTGGCAACCCCATGCCTGGGGCTGGCGTGGCCCCGTGACCGTGCTCATCGGCCCGGAGAACTCCTCGGCTGCAACCCTCCTCACCGCCAGGCTGGTGGATGCAGGCCGGGTGCGCACCGTCGGCACGGCCACCGGCGGCAGCGCCGAAGGCCCCACCGGCGGCCAACTGGTGTTTCTGACCCTCCCGCACAGCGGCATCGAGGTCCGCATCCCCCTGCTCCGCAGCCGCATGGACATCACCCGGTTCACGCCGGGCTTCGGCGTCGCCCCCGATATCGAGGTGCCAGAAACCCTGGCCGACTGGCTGGCCGGGCGTGATGCCCGCCTCGAACGGGCCGTGCAGCCCTAGTCCGACGCCCCCTGTTTTTTTGCGGCGTATGTATTAGATTGGCCGCGCCTGCCTTTCCCACCCTACCCGGCGGAGCCTGCCCTATGAACGGCGTGCCCCAGGTCGAACTGGCCTTCATCGACTACGCCATCCTGCTGCTCTACTTCGCCTTTGTCCTCGGCATCGGTGTGGCCCTGAAGCGGTACATGCACACCAGCACGGACTTCTTCCTCTCCGGGCGGTCGATCCCGGCGTGGGTGGCGGGGCTGGCATTTCTCTCGGCCAACATCGGGGCGCAGGAGGTGATCGGAATGGCTGCCTCCGGGGCCAAGTACGGCATCGCCACCAGCCATTTCTACTGGGTCGGGGCCATCCCGGCGATGGTCTTCGTCGGGGTGTTCATGATGCCGTTCTACTACGGCTCCCGTGCCCGCTCGGTGCCCGAATACCTGAAGCTGCGGTTCGACGAGAAGACGCGCGGGTTCAACGCCCTCTCCTTCGCCACCATGACGGTCTTCTCCTCCGGCATCTCGATGTACGCGATGGGGCTGCTGCTGGGGGTGCTGCTGGGCTGGGACTTCAGCTTCAGCGTGCTCGTCTCGGCCCTCATCGTGCTGGTCTACATCTTCCTCGGCGGCCTCACTTCGGCCATCTACAACGAGGTGTTGCAGTTCTTCCTGATCGTCGCCGGATTCGCACCGCTGGTCTGGCTGGGGTTGCAGGATGTAGGCGGCTGGTCTGGCCTGACGGCCCGCCTCGCCGAGACGGCCACCGCCCGGGGCTTCGAGGCCGGGGCTTTTACCGACTCGTGGCGGTACATGGGCGCGCCCTCGCAGAACCCGATGGGGGTGGAGTGGTTCGGGCTGGCGATGGGCCTGGGGTTCGTCCTCTCCTTCGGCTACTGGTGTACCGACTTCCTTGTGGTGCAACGGGCGATGGCCGCCAACTCGATGTCCGCTGCCCGGCGGACACCCCTCATCGCGGCCGTCCCCAAGATGCTGTTCCCGTTCCTGGTGATCCTGCCCGGTATGATCGCCATCGCGCTGACCACCCAGGTGGAAGCCGGCGGCACCGAGGGCTTCCACCTGCCCCGCAAGCCCGACGGCACCTACAACTACGACCTGTCCATCCCGCTCCTGCTCATCACCTATTTCCCCTCCGGGATGCTGGGGTTGGGCCTGACGGCGCTCATGGCCTCGTTCATGTCCGGCATGGCGGGCAACGTCACGGCCTTCAACACCGTCTGGACCTACGACATCTACCAGTCGTACATCAAGAAGGAGGCCAGCGATGCCCACTACCTGTGGATGGGGCGCATGGCGACGGTGTTCGGCATCGCCCTCTCGGTGGGCACGGCCTACCTGGCGACGGCCTTCAACAACATCATGGACATGCTCCAG
>CAZLRO010000176.1:0-8411 GCA_964561865.1 uncultured Rhodothermaceae bacterium
CGCAGGAAGCGGCGTATTCCGGCATACCCTTGCTGCCATCCTGGAGGAACAGGTCGACTTCCTGGAGGTCCAGGTCATCGAAACGCAGGTCGAGTCCGAGCGTCATGTCTTGCATAGCATGTTCCTGTTAGCACGTGGGGGCGGCGGGCGCGGGCCTACCACCCCGCGTTGGTGGCACATCAGTTGGTAGTGTCGTCCGAGGGTGGCACCTCCTTCGTCGTACACGAGTTGCACCCGCAGGTGCAGGAATAGGAATCAGTCACACCGACGAGGCTGCCCGTCTTTGTGCCGCAGCAGGAAGCGGCGTATTCCGGCATGCCCTTGCTGCCGTCCTGGAGGAACAGGTCGATTTCCTGGAGGTCCAGGTCGTTCAGATACAGGTCGAGTTCGAGCGTCATGGTGTTCATGGTCTTTCTCGTTAGGAAGTTGTGAGGAATCCCATACGGTGGGTTCCCCTCTCTGAAGCGGGGTGGGCGGTCGGAGCCACGTGCGGCGAAAGGGTGAGTGGACATCACACACAAGGCCATCGGCCTGTGGAAGTGAGGGCTTCGCGCTGACACGCCAGGGGAAAGCGCTATTCGTAGCGCATGGAGCGGGCCGGGTCGAGGCGGGCCACCTTCAGCGACTGGAAGCCGACGGTCGCCAGCGCGATGGCTAGCACGGCGGTCACCGCCACGACCAGTGCCAGTGGTGGCACCTCAATATGGTAGACGAACTGGGCCAGCCAGCGGCCCATGACGATCCATGCGACCGGCAGGGCCACGACCACCGCCACCAGCACCAGGCGCACCACGTCTCGCGAGAGCAGCACCAGGATCTGTACCGCCGACGCACCCATCACCTTGCGAATGCCGATCTCCTTGGTTCGCTGCTCGGCAGTGTAGGCAGCCAGCCCCAGCAACCCCATGCAGGCTATCGCAATGGAGAGCAGCGCGAAGAGGGTGACAAGGAACCCGAAGTGGAGGTCTTGCCGGTAGACGCGGTCCAGTTCCTCGTCGAGGAAGCGCAGTTCTACCGGCCGGTGCGAGAACATGCCGTTCCAGACCGACTCGATAGCCGCTCGGGCCGTGCGCAGGTCGCCGGGGCGCAGGTCGACGAGGATGTACTGGAGCTGCTCCGGGCGCTCGGCCAGGGTGATCACCACCGGCTCGATGGCCGTGCGCAGGTCGTGGTGGTGAAAGTCCCGGACGACACCGACCACGGGGCCGGTCTTCTCATAGACGGTCTGCCCATTTTCGCCGTAGGAGATGCGGAAAGGGCGCCCGACGATGCCCGATGCCGCCTGTCGGGCCAGCGTCTCATTGACGATGAAGGCCCCGGCGGCATCGCCCGTGTAGGACGGCGTGAACACACGGCCGACAAGCGCATCCATCGGCACGGTTTCAAAGAAGTGGGCATCCACATACAATACCCAAGGCGTCAGGGACACATCGGGCGCCATGCCTTCGTAGGAGGCGGGCATCTTGGTACCCCCGGCAATACCGGGCAGCCAGCTGCTGGCCGCCACGTGGCCGACGGGGGCCTGCTGCCGGAGTGCCGCCTGGAATGCCTCCAGCCGCTGGAGCACCTCGCGGTCGCCCTCCAGAGGCAACGCCACCTGTCGGGCATCCTGAAAACCGAGGGCCTGGCTGCGCACGTAGTCCAACTGGTAATACACCACAAGCGTGGCTACGAGCAACACGATAGAGATGCTGAACTGGAAGACGACGAGCACCTGCCGCAGCCCGCGCCCTCCCGCCAGGGTGCGCGCGCCCTTGCGGAGGGCCTCGATGGGCGAGAAACGGGCCATGAAGAAGGCAGGGTATCCTCCTGCCAGCAGCCCCGTGACCAGGAGGAGGATCAACAGGCTCAGCCAGAACCACGGATCGCTGTACCGGAGCGCCAGCGTGCCGCCAGCCAGCTCGTTCACCACTGGCAACATCAGTTCAGCGAAGACCAGGCCCAGGAACAGCGCCACGCCCGTCACCGCCAGCGACTCGCCCAGAAACTGCCCCACGAGCTGCCTGCGGTCGGCTCCGATGGCCTTGCGCACCCCGATCTCCAGCGTTCGCCGTGCCGCCCTGGCCGTGGAGAGGTTCACGAAGTTGATGCAGGCGATGAGCAGGATGAGCGCCCCGATGGCCGAGAAGATGTAGACATACGTGCGTGTGCCATCGTCGTTGAGGCCGTAGAGGCGCAGCCGGGTCAGGGGGGTTACCTGCGGGATGATGGTGGCGGCAATCTCTGGCTCGCGGTATTTTGCCACGAAGGCAGGTAGGCCCGTCGCGTTGAGCGCGGCCACATCGGCACCCGGGGCGAGGCGCACGTAGGTGTCGACCGGCGGCCACCACCAGGTGGGCGGGAAGTCGGCCATGCCCATACTCTGGAGGAACGCCCCCATCGGTGCAATCAGGTCGAACTGAAGCGTGGAGGCCGAGGGCAGATCCTGCAACACACCCGTCACCTGAAGGCCCAGTTGCTGGTCGAGTACCAGTTCCTTACCGAGCGGATCCTCGCTGCCGAAGTATTTGCGCGCCGTCGAAGCGGTAAGCACCACCGAGCGTGGCTGACGCAACGCCGTGGCAGGGTCTCCGTACAGGAACGGAAAGCTGAACAGGTCGAAGAAGGTGGAATCGACGTAGTAGAAATCCTCCTCCTTGAAGACGAGCGGCTGCCCCCCCCCCTGGTAGCCGACGTAGACACTGGCCTGCGAAAGGCGCACAACTTGCTCTATCTCCCGGAAGTCTTCCTTCAGCAGCGGCCCCATGATAGCGGCGGTATAGGTGAGGTTGCCCTCGCCTAGGGTGCTGCCGCGCAGGTCCTGGTAGACACGGTAGATACGGTCGGCATCGGCGTGAAAACGGTCGAAGCGCCATTCCTCGCGCACGAAGAGCAGGATGACCAGGCAACACGCGATGCCCATCGCCAGCCCAACGATGTTGACCAGGGTATAGCCCTTGTACTTGCGCAGATGGCGCAGGGCTGAGAAAACAAAGGGATGTGTCATGATGCAGGGACGACAGGGAATTTGGTCCTACCAGTCAGACCAGATGGAGTCTCATGCGGGAAGGCACGGAGTGTTCGCTCATGACGGCCCCATCAAAAAGATGCAGGGTGCGGTGGCCGTACTCGGCATCGGCAGGCGAGTGCGTCACCATGACGATGGTGGTGCCCGCTTCGTTCAGCTGGGCCAGCAACGCCATCACCTGCCGCCCGTTGCCCGAATCGAGGTTGCCAGTGGGTTCGTCGGCCAGGAGGAGGGGCGGCCCGGCTACGATGGCACGCGCGATGGCAGCCCGCTGCTGCTGCCCGCCGGAAAGATGGGACGGGAAGTGCCCGCGCCGGTGGGCGATTTGCACCCGTTCGAGCACGGCGTCTACCCGACGGCGGCGGTCCGACGGTGACATCCGGAGGTAGCGCAGGGGCAGGGCTACATTCTCTTCGATGGTCAGGTCATCGATCAGGTTAAAGCTCTGAAAGATGAACCCGATTTGGCCGCGCCGCAGCGCCGCCCGCTGGCCTTCGGAGCAACGGGAAACTTCCTGGCCGAGGAAGTGGAACGTGCCTGCGGTGGGCTGGTCGAGCAGGCCCAGAAGGTTGAGCAGCGTGGACTTTCCGCAGCCACTCGGCCCCATAACGACAAGGAACTCGCCGGCTTTGATCTCGAGGTCCACGTTCTGCAACGCGACTGTCTCCACCTCCTCGGTGCGATAGGTTTTCTGGAGGCCACGGATTCGGATCATATGGTTCATTGCCTATCTTGCGCCTATCCTGAAGGCCAGAATCACCAGATGCCCCTGGCCTCGCCCAGCCCCACGTACCTTCTGGCGCAGACGCTGGCGCAGGCGTCCGCTGGCGACGGGGCGTCCGGCACGCCGGTGTTCACCCCGTCTTCACGCAAGGAGTGTGCCCACCTCGTCCGGAAGCGCCCGTACTGAACCAGAAGGCGGTGCGTCGGTCCGTGTGTCCGGTGTCACGGGCACCGCCCCGAGCGATTTCACCCGTCGATGCGTTCGAATTCGTACAGCATCGCAACCGATTGTACGATATCGTACACCCCTTATCGCCGGGTGGCAGCCCCTGGGGTGGCAGTCCCGTCGGCGGATGCTCCTTCAGCCCTTGTTCGATGTGTTTATGGTAGATCCATCGAGCGCAGTTCTGGTAGTCGATGACAACAGCGACGTGCTGCGGGCACTCCAGATGCTGTTGTCCGAATATGTCGGCACCGTGCATACCACCACCAGCCCGGCCTCCATCCCGGCCCTGCTTCAGCAGACGCGCTACGACGTAGTACTGCTGGACATGAATTTCCGTCGTCACACCGTAGAGGGTCAGGAAGGGTTCATGCTGCTGGAACAGATCCATCAGATCGATCCGCACCTGGCTGTGATCATGATCACGGCCTATGGCGATATCGACCAGGCGGTGCGCGCGCTCAAGATGGGTGCTAGTGACTTTATTCTCAAGCCCTGGGACAACGACCGTCTGGTCAGCAACATCCAGGCGGCTATCCGCGTCAGTCGTTCCCTGCGGGCCACCGCGCCACACCTCGAACGGGCACACGCGAAGGGCGACCCACCGATGCAGTCGATGCTGGGCCACAGCCCTGCCATGCAGAACGTGTTGGCTCTTGCCAACAAGGTGGCACAGACGGAGGCCGATGTGCTCATCCTGGGCGAGAGCGGCACCGGCAAGGAGTTGCTCGCCCACGCGTTGCACTGCCGCTCGGCCCGTGCTGCCGAGCCGTTTGTGGGTGTGGACCTGGGCGCCTTGACCGAATCGCTGTTCGAGAGCGAACTCTTTGGTCACACCAAAGGGGCCTTCACCGGAGCCAACCGGCAGCGTACAGGACGCTTCGAGATAGCTTCGGGCGGCACCTTGTTCCTTGACGAGATTGGCAACATCCCGCTGGCGCTCCAGGTAAAGCTGCTCACCGTACTCGAACGCCGTGAGGTGACGCCGGTGGGAGCCGAACGCCCGATCCCCATCGACATCCGCCTCATCTGCGCGACCAACAAGTCACTGCCCGCCCTGGTGGCAGCGGGCCAGTTCCGCGAAGACCTGCTCTACCGGATCAACACGGTGGAGCTCCACCTGCCGCCGCTGCGGGAGCGCATCGAGGATATCCCGCTCCTTGCGGAGCACTTTTTGCAGGTCTACGCCCGCAAGTACGACAAGCCCATAGAGCGAATGTCCGCCGACTTCGTGGCGGTACTACAGCAATATGCCTGGCCTGGCAACGTGCGCGAACTCCGGCACACCCTCGAACGGGCCGTGATCCTGGCCGACAGCCCGGTACTCGAACCCAACACCCTCTCCCTGCCCCGTCTGCGGGAGGAGGCCTCCCATGAGGGGACGGCGGCTACCCGCACCCCCGCAGAAGAGGCCCTCCGGAACCTCACCCTCAGCGAACTGGAGCAGGCGGTCATCCGAAAGGCGCTGAGCAAACATGGAGGCAACATCACACGCGCCGCAGCGGAACTGGGCCTCACCCGCACGGCCCTCTACCGCCGGATCGAGAAGTACGGCCTCTAAGACGTACTTCTACAACCACTTCCGGTTCTACCTGGGGCTGCGCGTGCTCGTGCTGGCCCTCTCCCTATTGGGGATGTGCTGGCTGCTGGTCGCCACCACCTTCTACGCCACTGCTCTTGGCGTCGGCATGCTCGCCTTGGTGCAGAGCGTTACGCTAGCCCGGTACGTCGAGCGCACCACGCGCGAGGTTACGTTCTTTCTGGAGGCCCTCCGCCAATCCGACTTCTCGCAGCGGTGGGGACAGCCACCCGGCGACGCCTGCTTCCAGGCCCTGCACGACACCATGTCCGACATCGCCTTGCAATTCCGGTCGATGCGTGCGGAACGCGAGCGTCAGTTTCATTACCTCGAACAACTCATCCACCACCTGGACCTGGCCCTGATCTGCTTTAAGGGAGACGGCACGGTTGAACTCGCCAACCGGGAGGCCCGCTCCCTCTTCGGCATCCGCAAGCTCGACCGGATTGAAGACCTGGCCCCGTTCAGCAGCGAACTGGTCTCCGCTTTTCGCACCCCTCCTTCCGACAATGCCTCGGTGATCAGTATGCGGCGGGGCACCGAGGTCATCCAGATGGCATTCCGCATCACGCACTTCAACCTGTTCTCCGAACCCTATACGTTGATCTCGCTCCAGGACATCCACCATGTGCTCGAAGCGAAGGAACTGGCGGCATGGCGCGCCCTGACGCGTATCCTCAAGCATGAGGTCATGAATTCGGTGGCGCCCA
This sequence comes from uncultured Rhodothermaceae bacterium, assembly GCA_964561865.1. Taxonomy (GTDB): domain Bacteria; phylum Bacteroidota; class Rhodothermia; order Rhodothermales; family CAZLRO01; genus CAZLRO01. The sequence continues at coordinate 6,243 of CAZLRO010000176.1, forward strand.
TCTCCTCGCTGGCCAGCACCATCGAACACCGTCTCTCCAGCAACGCAGCCCTCCAGGCCCTGGCCGAGACCGATGCCACCATGCGAGACACCCAGGAGGCCCTCCAGATCATCATCCAGCGCAGCAAGGGCCTCCTGCATTTTGTGGATTCCTATCATAGCCTCACCCAGATCCCCTCGCCAATACTCCAGCCGCTGGTGGTGGAGGCCCTATTCAACCGCGTGCTCCCACTCTTCCGGGTGCAGATCGAGGAGCATCAGATCCGCATCGCCACGGGCATCGAGCCGCCCGCACTCACCCTCCAGGCTGACCCCCATCTCATCGAACAGGTGCTCATCAACTTGCTGCTGAACGCATTGGAGGCCGTCCAGGGGCAGCCCGACCCGGAAATCACGCTTAACGCCCGGATCGACTCCTTTGGGCACCCCGTCATCCAGGTGATCGACAACGGGCCGGGCCTCGCGCCGGATGTACTGCCGCTCATATTCATCCCGTTCTTCACGACCAAGGCCCAAGGTAGCGGCATCGGCCTGAGCCTCTCGCGGCAGATCATGCACCTGCACGGCGGCTCACTCAGCCTGCTCTCCACCCCCGACCAACAGACGATCTGCACCCTGCGCTTCTGACGCTGGGACAATCCGGTACGCTTTCTGCAGACCACCGGTGGCTGTATACCCCGTTCGACGCACCTGCCCGACCGGGTTACGCCTTCTCCCCAGTTGCACCGGTATACCGATGAGCACCCCTCCCCCGCCTGCCCCGACGACTTCGCCGCTGGAGGTGGGCCTGCTAGACCTGGGCCTGTTGCAAACCGGCCAGTCCGTACACGACGCCCTGCGGGCTTGCCTGGCCGTGGCCCGTTGCAGCGACCGATGGGGCTTCGCCCGCTTCTGGATCGGTGAGCATCACACACGGGACGCCGCCTGGGCCAGTCCGGAACTGCTGCTCCCACTGCTGGCCTGCCACACCCGACAGGTACGCCTAGGCACTGCCTGCGTGCTGCTGCATTACTACAGCCCGCTGAAGGTAGCAGAGAACTTCCGGCTCCTCGCCACCCTCTTCCCTCACCGCATCGAACTCGGCGTGGGGCGCGGCAAGGTGTTCCAGCCGATGGCGAAAGCCCTGTGCGATGGCTACGACATACCCCTGGACGAGGCCGCTTACGCCGACAAGGTGATGCGCCTGCGCCAGCACCTCTACCACCAATTCCCGCCAGGGCACCCGCTGGCGTCTGTCTGTACGACACCTGCCGAGGGCCTGGCTCCACCGCTCTGGCTCCTCGGTTCGGGCCACACCAACGCCCTGCTGGCCGCCCAGCACGGTACAGCGTTCTGCCTGGCACGCTTCCTGAGCACCGCCTCCCCAGACACGCACATCCTCCGCAACTATTACGACCATTTCACACATGGTCAAGCTGGGGCGGCACCCTCCGCCAGCCTCGCAGTGGCGGGCCTGTGCGCCGACACCGAAGCCAAGGCCCTGCGGCTGAAAGCCCATTATGCAAACGACTTCATACAGATCAACCTGTGGGGTACCGCCGAGCAATGCCGAGAACAACTCGAAACGCTATGTGAACGATATGGTACCCGGTCATGCATGTTCTTCGACGTGCAGCCTTCAGTCCAGGACCGACTCCGCAGCTATGAAGCGCTCGCACAAACGCTGGGCCTGGCCGCCCCCACACCAATCGCTCCGCTGACCGTGGCCTGACCCTCACGCTACCTGCCGTCGTACTGCGACAGAGCGTGCGGGGCAACGTGGCTGCCATCGGGAGCATCCGGGTTGTTGGTCGGGGCTAGGGACAAGGTATACACACCTCCGGCAAGGCCATGCCAGCAGCCCGGCACGTCCCGGAAGACCCTTTCTCGCACAAACAACAGCGGCCCACCAAACAAAGGTGTTCCAGGTAGGGAGCATAAGGGACCCTTCGCACTGAAAATTATAGTCAATTTGGCTATAATTTACCGGATGCGACCCTGCTCTCACCGCCGAACCAGCGCCAGAGACAGCACCTGGGTGGAACGCGGGGTTCCGGCGGCATCGAGGGTGCGGAGGTGGAGCAGGTAGAGGCCCCCGGCCAGCAGTCGGCCCCGGTCGTCGCGGCCATCCCAGCGCAGCTCGTTTGCGTCAGCGGGTGCGACGGTGCGCAGCAGCGTGCCGTTGCGGTGG
>CAZLRO010000177.1:0-8331 GCA_964561865.1 uncultured Rhodothermaceae bacterium
GGAGATGGGCCTGGGCGACACCGCCACCGCCAGCCAGCAGGCCGCCCCCCGCCTCGAAGTGCCCGACGAACTCGCCCCCGAAGCCAAGACCATCGGCAAGCAACGGTCACAAACCGAATAACCACAGGGCGCGTAGCTGTTAGCCATTGGCTATTAGCTATTGGGAGCCTGATACCTGAGCGCGTGTGTTGTCAACCGATAGCGGTTCGCTCTTTTCAGCCAACAGCCCAATCCGCCATCGTCCTTATGTCGCCCGAAGAATACGAACGGCTGAAAGAAGCCGAGAAGGAACACCTGCGGCAGCTCCGCAAGATCAAGGAGACGGCGCGCAGCCTGCAACGCCAGCAGCGGGTCCAGCATGCGCTCATCGACATGGCGGGCAATATGCAGCGCCTGGGCGAGACCCACGACGAGTTTACGGAAAAGCTCGCGATGGGCACTGCCCTTGGGGAAGCCCGGCTGGACATGGCCCTTGAGGCCGCCGCCCAGCGCCCGGAGGCCGCTCCGGATGCAGACGCTGACCTGGAGAACCTGCGGGCGCAGGCGTTGATCCGGCAGATGAAGCTGGAGATGGGGGCCAGGGAGGCCGCCCTGGAGACCCCCGCACCATCGGGAACCACCGCCCTGCCGGAAAAGACCATCGGCCCGATGAAACCCCCGACCGAGGCGTCTGCCCCCCCCCCGGCTACCGAGGCCCCGCTGCCGGAGAAAACCATCGGACGGATGAAACCTTGACAGGGGCGGTTGTCGTATCTGAAAGCGAATTTTTGATCATGGGATGACCCTTTTGCCCGTTGCCCCGACCCCCGCATGAACGAGGCTGACCTGAACTACACCAAGGAAGCATTCCTGCACCCATGGAACCTCACGTTCCTGATTGCCGCCATGCTCACCGCCTTCTCGGTCAGTATGACGGGCGGGGCGGTGGCGGAATGGGGGTTCAACACCGTCATGCTCTTCTCGGCGGCGGTGGAGTTGCTCTACCTCGGCGTCATGCCCAAGCAGCCCCGGTTCCAGCGGGCGGTCAAGGCGCGGCAGGCCGCCGAACTGAACAAGCCCAAGTCGCAGAAAGACCTCTATTATGAGTTGAACGCCCCCAACCAGCGCCGCTACACGGCCATGCGCAAGCTGGAGAAGGGCATCCGGGAAAACTACCTCAAGCTCAGCTACACCTCGCAGGGACTGCTGGAGAGCCACCTCAAGAAGATCGACGGGCTGCTGGACTCGTACCTGAACCTGCTGCACCAGCAGGAGCGGCTGCGAGTGGCCCTGCGCAACTCCACCGAGCAGGAGGTGGTGCGGACCATCGCCGAACTGCGCCAGGAGATGACCAGCGACCCGCCCAAGGTGCGCGCCATCAAGGAACGCCGCCTCCGCATCCTCGAACAGCGGCTCGAACGCTCGAAGAAAGGGCTGGAAAACATGGAGATCATCGATGCCCAGCTCGAAACCATCGAGGATGTGACCAAATACATCCACGAACAGTCGCTCACGCTCCGCAACCCGGAAGAGATCACCTTCCAGCTCGACACCCTCCTCAGCGAAGTCGAAGAGACACAGGCCGCCATCGAAGAGATCGAAGATGTGTTCAGCCCTGCGAGCGACCTGTTGGGGAGCATCGATACCTACGAGGATCCCGGCACGACGCCTTCCCAGCCCACTTCGACCCGGCAGAAGAACTGACCCGTTCCGCTGTTCCGCCCCATTGTCCGTATCTTGGCCCGGACAGCGCAGGATCCACGGCCTTCCTTTTGCCATGACGTTCGAGACCCTCCTCGTTTCGGTGGACGAGACCGGCATCGCCACTGTGACCCTCAACCGCCCGGACAAGCTGAACGCCCTCAACGCCGAGGTCATCGAAGACCTTGACCGGTGTTTTGCCTGGATCGCGGATGATCCGACCGTCCGGGGTGTCATGCTCACCGGGGCAGGCCCAAAGAGCTTCGTGGCCGGGGCTGACATTGCCCAGTTCACCCGGCTCGACGCGGCAACGGGCCATGCCTTCGCCTTGCGCGGCCAGGCGGTCTTCCGTCGTATCGAGCAACTCCCCAAGCCGGTCGTCGCGGCGGTGAACGGGTTTGCCCTCGGCGGGGGCTGCGAGCTGGCCCTGGCCTGCCACCTGCGGGTCGCCGCCGAGCACGCGCAGTTCGGCCAGCCGGAGGTAGCCCTCGGCATCCTACCCGGCTATGGTGGCACCCAACGCCTGCCCCGGCTGGTAGGGCGTGGCCTGGCGCTGGAACTGATCCTCACCGGCAACCGCATCTCCGCCCAGCGGGCCTTCGCCATCGGCCTCGTCAACCAGGTGGTGCCTGCCGACCAGTTGCTCGACGCCGCCCGCACGATGCTCACCACGATCCTCACCAAGGCTCCGGTGGCCGTCGCCCTGTCGCTGCAAGCCGTCTACGCCAGCGACCTGCCCCTGGCGGAAGGACTGGCCTTCGAGGCCGCCCTGTTCGGACAAGCCTGCGGGACCGAGGACTTCCTGGAAGGGGCTACCGCCTTCCTCGAAAAACGCCCTGCGGTGTTCAAGGGGCGGTAGGTGGGATTGCGGATCATGTCATTGCGAGGAGTATGATCGATCTCATGAGATCGACTATGACGTGGCAATCTCTTGCGGATTTTTCCAAGCCCCTGTAGGTAGGGGTGAAGGCCCTCTTCGCCCTCCAAATCCCAAGCACCCAAAGCTAACAGCTAACAGCCCCCGCCATGGAACCCTTCATCCTGCTGCTGCTGTTGCTGCTGATTGCATTTTTCTCCGGCTCGGAGACGGCCTTCGTGACGGCCAACCGGTTGCGGGTGGAGGTGGTGGCGCGGCGTGGCGACGTGATGGCCCCGGTCGTCCAGGACTTCCTCAACGACCCGGCCCGGCTGCTCACCACTACTCTGGTGGGCAATAACCTCGCCCTGGTGATCTATTCCACCCTCGCCGCCTTCTACCTGGACCTCCCGCTGCGATCCCTGTTCACCTATGCCCTCCAGCCCGAAGAACCCATCCTCAACATCCTTGTCCTCCTCACCCAGACCCTGCTGGCCTCTGTCGTCGTGCTGGTCTTTGGCGAGATTCTGCCTAAGTCCATCCTCCGCGAAACAGCCAACCGGGCCGTGTTCGCCCTGGCCCTGCCCCTGCGCCTGGCCTATTTCATGCTCCTGCCCCTGATCACGCTCGCCAGTGGCGCCTCGCGTGCCCTCGTTCGGATGGCCGGGCTGGAAACCGACACCTTCACCCAGTTCATGCGCCGCGACTTCGAACTGATGATCGAGGAAACCCAGGAAAGTGGCGAGCTGGACCTCGACGCCGAAGAAAGCGAACTCCTCTCCAACGTCTTCGCCCTCGGCTCCATCCGGGTGAAGGACTCGATGGTGCCCCGGACCGACATCGCGGCGGTCGAGAAAAGCATCTCCCTCGAAGACGTGCGCCAGCGGTTCATCGAAACGGCCCACGCCAAGCTGCCCGTCTACCGCGACCACATCGACCAGATCGTCGGCGTGGTCTTCGCCTACGACCTGTTCCGGCAACCGACCTCTCTGGACGAGATTCTACGGCCCATCCTGTTCGTCCCGGAAACCAAGCTCTCAAAAGACCTGCTCCAGGAGTTCCTCAAGACCAACGCCGCCATCGCCATCGTGCTCGACGAATATGGGGGCACCGCTGGCCTGGTGACGCTCGAAGACCTGCTCGAAGAACTCTTCGGCGATATCCAGGACGAGTACGACACCGAAGAGGAGGTCTTGCGCCAGGTCAACGAGCACACGTTTGTCGTCAGCGGGCGGGTGGACCTCGAACGGCTCGCCGAGCGGTTCCAGCTCCAGCTGCCCACCGGCGACTATGGCACGGTGGCGGGCTACCTCATGGACCGCACCGGCAGCATCCCGCGCCCGAAAGAAGAGTTCCTGCTCGACGGCTTCCGCTTCACCATCCTGCAAGGCACCGCCAACCGCATCGACCTCGTGCGCATTGTCCAGGATGAGGCGGGATGAGCGAAGGGGATGGGGGAGGACAGGTGCGGATAGCTGTTAGCCGTTCTGAGAACAGGAGGATGACCGATCTCATGCGATCGGTCATGGGGAGGTCGATGGCACGGGTAATCCAACCCCCCTGTCCCCAAGTCGGCAGGCCGTCCCCAAGTCCCAACTTTCCCGCCTCAGAGGGTCAGCAGCCCTTTCCGTGCGGCACGGGTGACGGCCTCGGTGCGGCTGTGGGCATCGAGCTTGGACAGGATGGCGTTGACGTGAAACTTGACGGTGTTCTCGCTCACGCCCAGCCGGTCGGCGATGAGCTTGTTGGGCAACCCTTCAGCCATCAGGTGCAGCACCTCCCGTTCGCGCGGGGTCAGTTCTTCGTCCGGGGCCGGAGGCTCTCGCAAGGGCAGCAGGGCGGCCAGCAGGTCCGGATCGATCACGACCAGTCCCTGGCGGGCAGCCAGCAGGGCAGTGGTGAGTTGGGTGGGTGTTGCCTCACGCCGCAGCACCACCCGTGCCCCGGCCTGCCAGGCTTCCACGGCCCCCATTTCATCGGCTACGAGTGCCACCACCGGCAGCATCGGGTCGCCATACGCCCCCGCCTGGGCCTGGATGCGCACCGGGAAGCGATGCAACAGCCCGCCGCGCAGGAGCGGGTCGTCCGGGGTGAGCAAAAGGCGGACCGGGCCGAGGTCGGGGACTTCCACGGTGACGGACCGCAAGGAGATGCGCAGAGCCGGACGGGTTTTCAGGGCGAACATACAGCAGCGGGCGCGTTGGTGGTGCAATGCAGGGGTGAAACGTGGTGAGGGCGTACAGGTTCACTGCCGGGCGGTTTCAGGCACCCTGTTCGACCTGTCCGGCTTGCCAGAGTCGCCACAACAGCACCAGTTGCCCGGCGTGCAGGGTGGTGTGCTCGGCGATATGATGCAGCAGCGCCGCCCGTCGCACCGGCAGCTTCTTGCGCCCGACGGGGCAGATCGCATCCAGGTCGGCCTCATCCAGCCGGGCCTGCACGGCCTCCAGCACGCCGCGCAACGTGTCCAGCAGTTCGGCACCAGTCGCCTCGCCGGGTTGCCATTCGACCTCGGCCTGCGGGATGAAGACGGCAGGGTCTTCGGGTGGATCGAACGCATAGGCCGCCAGCCGCCGGGCCGAGCCGATGATATGCTGCATCCGCGCCCCAATGGACGGGATCGACGGTGCAGGTTGCCACCAGAGCGCCGCCGCGGGCAGGTCGGCCAGCGTCGTCTCTACGCTCCAGAGGGCCTGCCGGAAGCTTGTCTCCAGGTCGTGCCGCCGCGTGTCAGTCAGACCCGCTGGGTCGGGGTATTGCCAGGGCTCCATTCAGATTTCGGATTGTGGATTTCGGATTGGGTTGCTACCCACCCCGAGCGTGTCATTGCGAGGAGCGCAGCGACGTGGCAATCCCCACGCTGGGATCACTGCGACGCTGCTGCCCGGTGGAGCAGATTTGGGATTGGGGGTCTTGGGTTTCGGATTTTCCCAAGCCCCAAGTACCAAGCACCCCAACCCTTACCCCAGCATGGCGCCAGCGATGGTGGCGGTCATCATATTGGCGAGGGTGCCACCGAGGACGGCCCGCAGCCCCAACTGGGCGATCTCGGAGGTCCGGTGGGGCGCCAGCGGGCCGATACCGCCGATCTGGATGGCGATGGATGAGAAGTTGGCGAACCCGCAGAGGGCGAAGGCCGCCATCGTCACCGCTTTCGTCTCCATCGCCCCCGTCTGGATGGAGGTCACCAGTTGGGTGTAGGCCACGAACTCGTTCAGGATCAGCTTGGTGCCGAGGAGTGCCCCGAAATCCGTCGCATCTGCCCAGGGCACGCCGATGAGCCAGGCCACCGGCGCGAGCGCCCAGCCCAGCAGTTGTTCCAGCGTCAGGGACAGGCCGAAGAGGCCCGTGCCCCAGCCCAGCAAGGCATTGACCATGGCGATGAGGGCGATGAAGGCGATGAGCATCCCCCCCACGTTGGCGGCCAGCTTGATGCCATCGGCGGCCCCGATAGCGGCCGCGTCGATCACATTGGCGCCCGCCTTCTCCACCTTGAGCCGGACCGTGCCTTTGGTCTGGGACTCCTCCGTCTCCGGGTACATGATCTTCGCCAGCACCAGCCCGGCAGGGGCCGCCATCACACTGGCACCGAGGAGCTGCTTCGCAAACTGGAGCCGGGCCACCTCCAGCGGGATCTGGTTCGCCTGGGCAAAGGCATCCCCGAGGATCTGGATGTAGGAGGCCATCACCCCCCCCGCAATGGTCGCCATCCCCCCCACCATGATCGTGAGCAACTCCGACCGGGTCATCTGCTGGATGAACGGCTTGATGACGAGCGGGGCCTCGGTCTGCCCGACGAAGATGTTGGCCGTGTTCGAGAGCGACTCGGCCCCGCTGGTGCCCAGCAGCTTCGCCATCACCCACGCCATACCCCGCACCACCACCTGCATGATGCCCAGGTGGTAGAGCAACGACATGAGCGCACTGAACACGATGAGGGTAGGCAGCACCTGGAAGGCGAAAAAGAACCCCAGGGATCCGCCTTTGCCCGGACCCAGGGCCAGGTTGCCGAAGATGAACGTCGCCCCGTTCTCCACGAACGAAAGGATCGTCACGAACAGGCTGCTGAAGGCCTCGAAGAACTTCAGCGGCCAGCCCAGCGGCGCAAACACGGCCCCCATCTCGGTGCCCTTGAGGATGAACACCGCCAGCACCACCTGGATGAGCAGCCCCATCCCGACGATGCGCCAGCGTTCCAGCGCCAGGCGGCGGTTGTTCGAAACCAGGAACACGATGCCGAGGATCGAAGCGACCCCCAGCAGGCCGCGCAGGAGTGAGGTGATATCCATACAGGAGGCAGGGCAGGCATCCGCCGGGAACGTTTGACAGGGCTTGTGCGAATAGCAGCAGACACGGGGCGTCCAGGGGCTTCCGTGCGTAACTTCGCGGTGCAATCTACAACGCAACCCCCCCAATCGCTACCCCGTCATGCAAGCACGTGTGCTCGCCCGCTCGGTCGAGGAATACCTGGCCTTTGAAGCCGATGCCGACACCCGCCATACGTTCTGGGACGGCTATATCGTGGACATGGCCGGGGCCGACCCGGTACATAACCGACTCGCCATGAATGTAGGGGCCGGACTGCACCAACGCCTGCGGCCTCGCAACTGCAACGTGTTCGGCTCTGACCAACGGCTGAAACTGGGCCACTCCCGCTATGTCTACCCCGACCTGGTGGTGACGTGCGAGACGCCGCAGTACGCCGGGCCGCGTCCGATGAGCCTGCTCAACCCGCACCTGATCGTGGAGGTGACCTCGGAGTCTACTGCCGAGCAGGACTACACCGACAAGCTGGCCGCCTACCAGCAGATCGAGAGCCTGCGGGAATACTGGATCGTCGAACCGACCAAGCCGCTCGTCGTCCGCTACTACCGGCATGGGGAGGCCTGGCTGATCCAGATCGTGCGCGGCCTCGACAACACCGTGCAGAGCCACCACCTTGACCTGGCCCTGCCGATGGACGAGGTCTATGCCCTCGTCACCTTCGCCCCGGAGGTGCCGCTCGGCAAACCCGAAGAAGAGGGCGCATGAGCGGGCGAAAGCCAGATATCGTCTACAAAAAATTATAGTCAAATTGACTATACTGCAAAACCTCAGCCACACCCGGCACCAACCTTGTCGCTCCATCCTTGAAACAGTTTCATCTTTCGTTCGATGCGCCATCGGTGGGGGCAGCGGTGCCGTCCCTCGATACAACAGCCCTTGCCGAGGGGCTGAACCCGGACCAGCAGGCCGCCATCGTCGCTACCGACGGCCCGGTGCTCATCATCGCCGGCCCCGGCTCTGGCAAGACGCGCACGCTCACGCACCGGATTGCCCACCTGCTTGCCAGCGGCAAGGCCCGTCCCGCCGACCTCCTGGCCCTGACCTTCACCAACAAGGCCGCCCGCGAGATGGCCGACCGGGTGGCCCGGATCGTGGGGCCGGAGCAGGTGCGGGGCATCTGGATGGGCACTTTCCACGCCGTCTTTGCCCGTCTGCTGCGCCGGGAGGCCGACAAGCTCGGTTTCACGTCGGACTTCACGATCTATGACCCCGACGACGCCCAGCGCATCCTCACAGAACTGATGCCGCGCTACCACATCGACCCGAAGCAGTTCCCCGCACGTGGCCTCCAGGCGATGATCTCCAGCGCCAAGAACCGACTCGTCTACCCTGCCGAGTACGCCCGGCTGGCCGCTACGCCGTTGCAGGAGAAGGCCGCGCTGCTCTACCAGCCCTACCTGGACGCCCTGCGCCGGGCCAACGCGATGGACTTCGACGACCTGCTGCTCCACCCGTTGACCCTGTTCCGG
>CAZLRO010000178.1:0-8238 GCA_964561865.1 uncultured Rhodothermaceae bacterium
GATGATGCCGGTGAGGGGGGTGCGGATTTCGTGGCTGAGGTTGGTCAGGAACGTGTCTTTCAGCCGGGCCATCTCTTCGGCCTCTTCCTTGGCCGAGACCAGTTGGGACACCATGTGGTTGAAGGCGCGGGCCATGGCGGCCACCTCGTCGTCGGTGGGGACGGCGGCGCGTTGCCCGAAATCGCCCCGTGCGATCTGCTCGGCGGCTTCAGTGACCTGGCGCAGGGGCCGCGTCACCCGGAGGCTGAGGTAGGCCCCTCCGCCAGCCCCCAGCAGGAATAGCAGCCCACTGATCCAGGCAATGGTGATCCGGCTGCGGGCCACCGCTGCCCGGATGGCGGCAAGGGAGATACCGAGGTGGAGATGGCCGATGCGGCTGCCGTTGAGCAGCACCGGGGTAGAAGCCCGGTAGACCAGGCCGTCCGGAGAGGGGCCGTCCTGCCCGGTTTGATACGCAGCACGCCGAGCGCGCAGCCGGTTGAACGCCAACAGAGCCGTACCCATCGTGTCGGTCAGCACCAGATAGGCGACCTCCTCGTGCTGGCGGGCCGCCACCATCGCTTCATGCACCTGCGCCAGGTCCCCGGCTTCCAACCCCGGTGCCATGCTGAAGGCGGTCATCTGCCCGATGGTGTGGGCCTTGGCTGCCACCGCCGCCACCGCCCGCTCCTGGAACACATGGGGAAAATAGAGCAAGACAAACAGAGCAATCACCGAGATCAGCCCGATGATCCCCAGGATCAGTTTGTGGCGGAGGGAGCGAGGGAAACGTACCCACGTGCGAAAGGGACGAAACGGGCGAGGTTTCATCGACGGGCAACAGGTTTGTAGACGTCCTGGCGAACACAGAAGGCAAGGACGGCCCACCGATGCGGATTTACCCCGGCTGTTCTGGAAGAGCGGATGAAGGTGATATGTCCTTCCGGCCATAGGCCAGGATGAGGCGCAGGTGGGTCAGCAGTACGTCGGTCAGGCCGAGGCGTTCCAGCCGGGCCGTCGGCATCTCTGGCAGCCGGGGCGGGCTCACACGGCCCATCCACAACCCCATCTTGTCCGCCAGGGCCTGGGGGCCAGGAAACTGCTGAGGCGGTAGGTGGACACTGTAGAAGTCCAGCTTCCGCTGAAGCCGCTGGTAGGAGGGTTCGCCCACCTCCGACGCATCCGATGCCGGGGCTTCCGGCTGTTCGAGCAGGGCCGTCCCCAGCAGATAGTCGCGCCACAGGTAGGGCAGGTGCAGCAGGGGGGGCACCACCGCCTGGGCGAGGGCAGGCTGGGCGCGGAGTGCGACCTCGGCGGCGCGTGCCGTAGCCGTTGCCACCAGGCACAGCGTCTCCTCGACCACCAGTGCTGGCTCGGCTCCCACAACCTCAGACAGGAGCGTGCCCGCCAGTTCCTGGGTGGTACTCATCACCCCAAGGGTGGCAAAGGCCATGAACCGGGCCGTCGTTTCGCAGGACATGGAGCGCAGGAGTTGGACTGTGTTTCAATGCCTCACTCCGGCTTGGGCGCGTCCCCTGCCGCGGGCGTATTGCTGATGGATTCGCGCATGGCCGTGTCCGCCTGGACGTTGCGGAGGTTGTAGTAGTCCGTGATGCCCAGGTTGCCCTTGCGGAAGGCCTCGGCGATGGCGAGGGGCACCTCGGCTTCGGCGGCCACTACCTTCGCCCGCTGTTCCTGTACCGAGGCTTTCATCTCCTGCTCGCGTGCCACGGCCGCGGCCCGGCGCTCCTCGGCCTTGGCCCGTGCGATCTTGAGGTCGGCCTCAGCCTGGTCTGTTTGCAGCTTTGCGCCGATGTTCTCGCCCACGTCCACATCTGCGATGTCGATGGAGAGGATTTCAAACGCGGTGCCGGAGTCGAGGCCCTTCGAGAGGACGACCTTCGAGATGGAGTCCGGGTTCTCCAGCACCTCCTTGTGCGAGTTGGAGGAGCCGATGGTAGAGACGATCCCTTCGCCGACGCGGGCGATGATGGTTTCCTCCCCGGCACCGCCCACCAGCCGTTCGATGTTGGCGCGCACCGTCACCCGTGCCACAGCCCGCACCTGGATGCCATCTTTCGCCACCGCCGAGATGGCCGGCGTCTCGATGACCTTCGGGTTGACCGAGACCTGCACGGCCTCGAACACATCCCGCCCGGCCAGGTCGATGGCCGCCGCCCGCTCGAACGTCAGGTCGATGTTCGCCTTGTCGGCTGAGATGAGCGAAGCCACCACCTTCTGCACGTTGCCACCGGCCAGGTAATGGGCCTCCAGCTCCGGCGTTCCCAGCGGGATGCCCGCCTTGTGGGCGGTGATGAGGGAGCGGACGATGGTGGGCGGGGGCACCTTGCGCAGGCGCATCCCGACCAGGTCGCTGAACAGGCGCACCCGCACCCCGGAGAAGAAAGCCGTCACCCAGAGGTTGAGCGGGATGAAGTACAGGAAGAGGATGAGGCCCAGCAGGATCAGGGCGATGAGTAACACGCCGCCTGCATTTAGAAGGAATTCCATGGCGATGCCGGTTTCCGGTTACAAGGCATTCAGGGATGGCCCAAGATAAGGTCGTTGCCCGTGAAAGGAGGAATGAAAGTGTAGAATAAGCACAGTCGCTGGAAGACGCCTCGTAGCGGCAAGAGCAAGACGGTCTTCCTGCTGTGGTTGGAGGGGCTTAGAACAGGTAGCCGAGGTCAATTTTGAGGCGGACGGGATCGGAGAGGTTGCGGCCCATGAGGGTGAGGCGGATCGGGCCGACGAGCCGGGTCGTACCCAAGGAGAGGCCGAACCCCACGTTGAGGTCTTCCAGGGCCAGGTCGAACACAGCGGGCATCCGGGCGGCGTTGGCCTCCAGCGTGGTGAACCAGGTGGGCCGGAATTCATACTGAAGCCCCAGGCCGAACAGCTGGAGGTTGTTGCCGCTCAGTTCCTGGGTCTCGTAGCCCATAAAGGGGAGCTGCCGTTCCTGCCAGAACCCAAAGGCGGTGGTGGCGGCGGCGGTGGCCCCGCCCAGATAGAAGTGGTAGTGCAGGGGCAGGCTGCGGCCCCAGGTATAGCCCAGGCCCGCCCGCATCGCCAGCGTCCAGCGCGGGTGGAGCGCCGCCCGCGTCTGGAGGTGCAGCACGGCGTGGAGGAAGGAGATGTCGCTGTTCAAGGTTGCGGTGCTGGCCGTGCCCTGCATGAGCAGCCGCACACCCCGGGTGGGGAAGTCCGGACGGTCGAAGGCATCCCGCAGGAAGAAGGCCTCCCCCATGAGCAGCCCCCGCTCGTCGATGGGCTGTTCCTGTGCCCCCACTTCGAGCTGGACGTTGTACGACTCCGAGCGCAGCCCCAGGCCCAGCAGGGCATCCGCCCGTGTGGTGGTCAGGGCCGCAGCCAACTCCTGGACACCCAGCCGGAAGCTACGGATGCGCTGTTCGTTCAGGAACAGGTCCAGGGGCGCATCGGTGAGCCGGGAAGTGATCCGCAGGTCGAAGCGGGGATGCAACGGGTAGAGGTAACGCACCTGCACCTGAAACACCTCCCCCAACCGCAGCCGCCCGCCGAGGCGAGAGCCAGTCCCGATGCGGTTCACCAGCGTAGCCCCCAGCAGGATGGACGCCTTGTAGTGGCTTTCATAGTGCAGGCTCACGCCGAGGTTTTCCTGGGGACGGGCAATGGCCTGAACGACCAGTACCACCCCACCCCGTTCGGGTTGTGGTTCCAGCCGATAGGTCACCAGGTCGAAGAACTGGGACTGGTAGACGTGCTCAATGGCTTCCTGGAGCTGCTGGGGGCTGACAAGCCGGGGTACGTCCAGGTCCAGCAACTGACGGATCAGCGGCTTCAACGCCTCATCATCCGAAACAACCTCCACCGTGTTGATGAACAACTTTTCGGGTGGATGCGGAGGGGGGCGGTGCTGGTCATAGGTGCGCCGCCCTGCCGAATCTGCCAGGGCTTCCAGCAACGGAAGCTTGGCCCAGGCCTCTGCTTCCCCCCTGTGGATGAGGGTATCCGCATCTTTGAAATCGAACGTGTCGAAGTCCTCGATGTCCGGTTGCAGCGTCAGGTCGCAGAACCGCTCAATTTGATCGCGGGAGTTTCGCGCAACTGCAATGTTGATGACCTGCTCGAATACATCCAGGGCGGTATGCAGGCTGTCGGCGGACCGCAGTTCATCCTTGACATCGACGCAAATCACTTTGTCGGCACCGAGGGCGCGGGTATCCTCCGGTGAGATGGGGCGTTCCGGGCTACCGTCCGTGTAGGTTGTGTCCTTGATCTGGAAAGGCACAAAAAAGGTGGGGATGCTGGCGCTGGCACGGACGGCTTCCGGCAGATACCCCCGGTCGAGCCGGACGACCTCCCCAGTTTCGAGGTTCGTTGCCACACTGGCGAAGGGGACAGGCAGTTCCCGAAAGTTGGTCTGTTGATAGGCGGGCAGCAACAACTGGTTGAGCAGGGCCAGGGCTTCATGCCCGCTGACAACGCCTGTTGGCACCGTCACCCGTCTGCCCGACACCGGCAGGGTCAGCAGGAAACGTTCCTGGGGGAAGAGGCGGTTGTCAGGGGGAGGCTGCCGCACACTGACATCCTCGAAGATTTTGTTCCAATCCAGGTGTGTGGCAATCGAATCGAGGTGGCGGGGGGCATACCCAATGGCATAGAGCGCCCCGACGACACTGCCCATGCTGGTGCCCGTGATCACGTCGATGGGCACGCCTACTTCTTCGAGCACCTTGAGCACGCCGATATGGGCAAAGCCTTTGGCTCCCCCGCCACTCAGGGCCACGCCGATGCGGGGGCGGGCCTTGGGGAATAGGGCCAGCGTGTCGGCTGCCAGCGTGTCGGGGGCAGGGGTGCGGATGCTGTCGGGCACCTGGGCCTGCACGGCGGTGGCGCATCCGACCAGCAGCAGGAACAGAACGCCGCAACGCAGCAGTGGCATTGGCATGGCAGCAGGAGCTAGGGGCGAAACACAGGGATGCTTACGAGGAAAGCCGCCCCAGGATGCCCACAGGCCACATGCTTTTCGTGGGTGCTCTTGAAAAACCGCGTGGCATGTCGTAGCCTTTTTCCGTAAACTGCACGACCCGTCCCGAAAGCGCTTCCGGCGGCGGACCGTCTCACCCTGTCTGTGTTCCCTACCGACCAACCGAGGGCTATCCTATGTCCGAAGTCAGTTTTCTCGATCAGGTAAACCGGATGTTCGACAAGGCCGCGGCCTACACCAAGCATCCGCCGGGCCTGCTGGCCCAGATCAAGATCTGCAACAGCGTCTACCACATGGAGTTTCCGCTCAAGCGGGACGATGGTTCTATCGAGGTGATCAAGGCGTGGCGGGCCGAGCACAGCCATCACAAATTGCCGGTCAAGGGGGGCATCCGCTATGCCAGCAACGTCACCGAAGACGAGGTAATGGCCCTGGCCTCGCTCATGACGTACAAATGCGCTATCGTGAATGTGCCATTTGGAGGCGGAAAAGGCGGTATCCGTATCGACAAACGCCAGTTCTCCGATGCCGAGGTGGAGCGCATCACCCGGCGGTATACCTTCGAACTCATCAAGAAGAACTTCATCGGTCCCGGCGTGGATGTGCCTGCGCCGGACTATGGCACCGGCCCCCGCGAGATGGCCTGGATGGTGGACACCTACAGCTCCTTCTCCGACAACCCGCTCGACGCCATCGCCTGCGTCACGGGCAAGCCGGTGGGCCAGGGCGGGGTGCGGGGACGCAAGGAAGCCACCGGGCGCGGCGTCTATTTCGCCGTGCGGGAAGCCTGCCGCTTCGAGGACGATATGCACAAGCTGGGGCTGTCGTCGGGGCTGGACGGCAAGACCGTGATCGTGCAGGGCCTCGGCAATGTAGGCTATTACGCGGCGAAGTTTATCCAGGAAGGTGGCGGGCGGCTCGTGGCCCTGGCCGAGTATGAGGGAGCCATCTACAACCCCAACGGGCTGGACCTCGAATTCGTGATGCAGCACCGGGCCGCTACCGGCTCCATCCTGAACTTCCCCGGTGCACAGAACCTGGCTCGCTCCCTCGACGCCCTCGAGCTACCGTGCGATATCCTCGTCCCGGCAGCCCTCGAAGCCCAGATCACCGCCGAGAACGCCCCACGCATCCAGGCCAAGATCATCGCCGAAGGTGCCAACGGCCCCGTCACCGCCGACGCCGACGAAATCCTGCTCCAGAAAGGCGTGCTCATCCTGCCAGACATGTACGCCAATGCCGGGGGGGTGACGGTCTCCTACTTCGAGTGGCTGCGCAACCTCTCGCACGTGCGCTTCGGACGCATGAGCAAGCGGTTTGAAGAGAAAACGCACGAAAAGATGCTCAAGGCCATCGAACTGGCTACCGGCAAGCCCCTCAGCCCGGAACTGGTGCGGGACTATGTACACGGGGCCGACGAGGAAGACCTGGTCAACTCCGGGCTGGAAGAGACGATGATCACCGCCTACGCCGAAATCCGGGACATTGCCCAGAAACAGCATACCGACCTGCGCACGGCGGCCTTCGTCAACGCCATCAACAAGGTGGCCGTCTCCTACCTCGACCTGGGGATTTTCCCGTGAGGCTACGGGGCAGGGCGCAAGGAGCAGGGGACGAGATGGTGTATTTTATCCCTTGCTGCTTGTGCCCTGCCCGCCATGTCCGACACGGTTTTCGACACATCACTGCAATTCCTGAAAGGGGTAGGGGCGCGCCGGGCCGAGGTGCTGGCGCAGGCGGGCCTGCATACCTTCCGCGACCTGCTCCAGTACTTTCCCCGCCGCTACCTCGACCGCTCCACCATCGTGCCCATCCGCCGCCTTGCAGAAGGGATGGGTGCGGTGACGGTCGTGGGCTATGTGCGGGCGGCAGGGCTGGTGCCCGGCGGGGCACGCAAACGCTTTGAACTCATCGTCGAGGACGAGGGCGGCGGCAAGCTCAAGTGCGTCTGGTTCCAGGGCGTCCACTGGGTCAGCCGGGTCTTCCGCAACAACGAGCGTGTGGCCTTTCATGGCAAGCCCCAGGCTTTCGGGCGGCAGTTCTCCATGACCCACCCGGACTTCGACAAGCTCGACGACGACGGCCCAACCCTCGACACGGGCCGGATCATTGCCCTCTACCCCGGCAGTGCCGCCTTCGAGAAGGCAGGGCTAACGAGCCGCACCTTTCGCCACCTCGTCTACAGCCTGTTCAAGGAGTATGGCCTGGAGATCCCGGAACTGCTACCGGCCTGGATGCAGCAGCAGTTCGACCTGATCGACGGGCGGGTGGCCCTCCGGGCCGTGCATTTCCCGAAGTCACAGTCCGAACTGGCCCGTGCCCGCGAGCGGCTCAAGTTCGAGGAGCTGTTCTTCCTCCAGCTCATGCTGGGTCGGACGCGGCAGAAACGGCAGGCCGTCGCTGGCCCCCGGTTCGGACCACCGGGCGACTATACGCGGCGGTTCCTCCACGAGGTGCTGCCGTTCCAGCTCACCCGCGCCCAGGAGCAGGCCCTGGCCGACGTGGCCCGCGACACCGCCAGCGGCGTTCAGATGAACCGACTCATCCAGGGCGACGTGGGCAGCGGCAAGACGGTGGTGGCCGTGGCGGCCATGATGCAGGCGCTGGACAACGGCTTCCAGAGCGCCTTCATGGCCCCGACGGAAATCCTGGCCGAGCAGCACTACGCCAACCTGAAACGCTACCTCGAACCCCTCGGCGTGGGCGTCCACCTGCTCATCGGCGGGCAACGCAAGCTGCTGCGGCAGGAAATCCTGGCCGACCTCGCCGAGGGACGCGTCCCGGTGGCCGTCGGCACCCACGCCGTCATCGAGGACAACATCGCCTTCCGGAACCTGGGCCTGGCTATTGTCGACGAGCAGCACCGCTTCGGGGTGATGCAGCGCGCCCACCTCTTCGAAAAGGGCCTCAACCCGCACATGCTGCTCATGACCGCCACGCCCATCCCTCGCTCGCTGGCGATGACCCTCTACGGCGACCTCGACGTGACGCTCATGCGCGAGCGCCCGGCAGGCCGCAAGCCCATCCAGACGATGCTGCGTTCGGAGAAACGGCGCGGTGAGGTCTACGCCTTCCTTCGCGAGCAACTGCGGGAGGGGCGGCAATGCTACGTCGTCTACCCCCTCGTTGAGGAGAGCGAAAAGCTGGACCTGAAAGATGCCGAGAACGGTTTCGCACACCTCCAGCAGGAATTTCGCCCCTACCGCGTGGACCTGGTCCACGGACGGCTGTTCTCCTACGAGAAGGACGAAGCGATGCAGCGCTTCAAGGCGGGCGAGACCGACATCCTC
>CAZLRO010000179.1:0-4194 GCA_964561865.1 uncultured Rhodothermaceae bacterium
GGGCTGGAGATGGCCTCGATGGCCGCATTCTCCGCCCGATTATCGCCCGAAGCCACTGCCGACCCCATCAGGGCCGTCCCACCATCCTTGATGGTCGTCCGCACATCGGCGAAGTCGAGGTTGATCAGGCCATGCACGGTGATCAGGTCGCTGATGCCCCGCGTGGCGTTGTAGAGCACATCGTCGGCCTTCACAAAGGCGTCGATGAGGGTGGTGCTGGCGTCGGAGATGTCCAGCAGGCGTTCGTTCGGGATGAGGATGAGCGTGTCCACGTTCTCCCGCAGGAGCTGGATGCCCCCTTCAGCCCACTGGAGGCGCTTGCGGCCTTCGCACACGAACGGCTTCGTGACGATGG
Organism: uncultured Rhodothermaceae bacterium; assembly: GCA_964561865.1. Classification (GTDB taxonomy): domain Bacteria; phylum Bacteroidota; class Rhodothermia; order Rhodothermales; family CAZLRO01; genus CAZLRO01. The sequence continues at coordinate 356 of CAZLRO010000179.1, forward strand.
AGACGGTGAGGATGCCCAGCCGCTTGGCAATGGCAGCGACCACCGGCGCCCCCCCGGTCCCGGTACCCCCACCCATGCCGGCGGTGATGAAGGCCATGTTGTAGCCGCGCAGCACATCCTCGATCTCGGCCTGGCTCTCTTCCACCGCCTCAGCCCCCACACCAGGACGTGCCCCAGCCCCCAGCCCCTTCGTCAGGGCACGCCCGGCCTGAACCTTGATGTTGGCCTTGTTCTCGGCCAGGGCCTGGGCATCGGTGTTGATGGCAATGAACTCCACCCCCTGAATGCCTTTGGCAATCATGTTGTTGATGGCATTGCCACCCCCTCCTCCGACGCCCACCACGCAAATCCGGGCGACCTCCTCCGAGGTATCATCGAACATGAACTTCGTGCTGAACCGGTTTTCCATACGATCCTCCAGTCTTTAACGGTGTTGGCTGCTGTTCCCTGCATAGCCGGCGTGAGCAAGTCCGGCACAGGGATTCGATTTTCTTGGTCGATACGGGTTACAATCCATCAAACCAGGCCTTCATGCGCCCGGCAATCCGGTTGACCAGTTTCTCGCCGGCGAACTCTTCCTGAAGCGCGGCGTGTTCGGCGGCATCCCCCCGAAACGGCGTCCCGCCGATCATTTCCGGGCGTAGCCCGTAGAGTACCAGGCCCACGCCGGTGGCGAACTTGGGGTCGCTGACCTCGGCGACGAGGCCGCCGCCCAGACCCATCGGCTTGCCCAGCCGCACGTCCAATTCCAGCACTTCGGTAGCCAGCTCTGCGGTGCCAGGGATGAGGGAGCCGCCCCCCGTGAGGACTACCCCGGCCCCCAGGTGGCGGGCATAGCCACTGCGCTTGATCTCTATGGCGACGATCTCCAGAATCTCTTCCAGGCGCGGCTGGATGATCTGGGCCAGGGTGCTGCGCCCGATGCTCTTGTCCGAACGCCCGCCGATACCCGCGATCTGGATTTCCTCGTTGACCGGGACCAGGTCGGCCAGGGCGGCCCCATATTCACACTTGAGCCGCTCGGCCTGCTCCCGCATCACCCCCAGGCCCTTGCGGATATCGTCCGTCACCTTGTTGCCCGCGATGGCAATGACGGCGGTGTGGCGGATGGTGTTGTCCTCGAACACAGCAATGTCGGTGGTGCCCCCGCCAATGTCGATCAGGGCCACCCCCACCTCTTTCTCCTCCGGATGCAGCACGGCGAAAGAGGACGCCAGCGGCTCGAGCACGATGTCGTCCACCTCATACCCGGCCTTCTCGACGCAACGATAGATGTTCTTGGCCGCCGAGACGAGACCGGTGATGATGTGGACGTTGGCTTCGAGGCGTACGCCGCACATGCCCACCGGATCTTTTACCCCGTCCTGCCCATCCACAATGAATTCCTGTGGGATGACGTGCAGGATTTCCCGGTCTGCCGGCATGACCACGTGCATGGTGTCCTCCAGCAGGCGCTGCACGTCCTTTTCGGTGATCTCGCCGCCGCGGATGGTGACGACCCCCCGGCTCTGCACGCTCTGGACGTGGTCGCCGGCGATACCGACAATGACGCTGCGCGCCTTGACTCCGGCCATGCGCTGGGCCTCATTCATGGCTTCCTGCACCGCCATGACGGTCTTGTCGATGTTGACGACCACACCCCGGTTCAGGCCCTCGGACTCGGCCACCCCCACGCCGAGGATGTTGATCCGGTCCAGGTCATCGGTAGAGGCAATAATGGCGCACACCTTGGTGGTGCCAATGTCCAGTCCAACCACAATGCGATCATTCATGGCACGTTGCTCCTGGCAGTTAGCAGTGTAAAAGGGAGGGCTTCATTTATCTTTGGGAGAGGGCCGCGTCCGGGACACGGTTACAGCGCCCCGGCAGCGACGGAAGCCGACGCTTCCGTGCCGGTTTCGCGGGCGACGATCTGGCGGTCAAAACGGAGGTCGATCAGGGTAAAGGTCTTGTCGGGGCGTTGCAGGACGGTCTGGTGCCAGAAGGCGTGCAGGCGCGCCAGCTTCTCGGCGAACCCGTCGTGGCCGAGGCGGACGGGGATCGCACCACGGGCACCTGCCGGGGCCGTATGCACCCAGACCTCCCCGCCCTGCCGCACTTCCAGGGACGCTACCAGCGCATCGACGGCAGCCGGGGCCTGTCCGAGGGCGAGGATGCAGTCCACCAGGGCAGGGGATGGCACCGGACGGGCCAGGCTGTACCGCCCGGTCAGCCCGTGTACCAGCGGCACATCGTACACCGCCTCCGGCTTCAGCGGCATCAGGTAGCCTGCCTGGTCGAGGTAGTGGGCCGGGCGACCGGCCACATCCAGCACCAGGGCGGCCGGGGTACGCTCCGTCACGTGGATGCGCAACGTGCCGACGGGCCACGGCTGGCGGGTGACTTCGGCCTTTGCCACCCAGGGGTGGCGGCGCACCCGGTCTGCCACCAGTGCCGGGTCGACGTCGAACAGTACCGTACCGGTATCGACACGGGTCAGAGCGATCAACGCTTCCGTCTCGGCATATTGCGTGCCCGTGACGACGATGCGCGTACACCGCAACGCGCGGTACCAGCGCCAGCCGACCAGTCCCAGCCCGGCTACGACCACAAGCAGCAACCCCGTCACCACAAGCAGCCGCGATCTGGTAGCAGGTTTGCGCATGGGGAGATAGCTGTTAGCTATTGGCTATTGGGTACTTGGTGTCTGGAAAAATCCGCAATCCTCAATACGCCCGAAGCTTTTCCAGTAGGGTGCGTCCGTACTTGTACACATCCCCGGCGCCCATCGTGAGGACGATATCGCCAGCGTGGACGAGGCCGGCGAGGTAGTCCGGCAAGGCTTCCTTGTCGGGGACGTAGTGGACATCACGGTGGCCGTAGCGCTTGGCCAGGTCGGCCAGCAACTGCCCGTTGATGCCCGGAATCGGCTCCTCGCGGGCCGGGTAGATGTCGGTCAGCACCAGCACATCGGCGTTGAAGAAGGCCCGGGCGAAGCCCTCCTGGAAGTCCCGCGTCCGGGTGAACAGGTGGGGCTGGAAGACCGCCACCAGCCGCCGGTCCGGATAGCCGCTGCTGGCCGCCTCAAGCGTGACGGACACCTCGGTGGGATGGTGGGCGTAGTCGTCGATGACCAGCACCCCGGCAGCCTCTCCGACCTGCTGAAAACGCCGTTGCACCCCGGTAAACTTTTTCAGGGCCGCTTCAATCCGGTCGAACGGAATGTCCAGTTCCAGTCCGACGGCTACCGCTGCGAGTGCGTTGCGGACGTTGTGTAGGCCCGGCACGGGCAGGGCGAGCCTTCCGATCCGCTCGCCATAGGCCAGCACGTCGAACCGGGTTGTCGGGCCGTCGGCCTCGATGTTCTCGGCGCGGATGTGGGCCTGGCGTGTTGTGCCATAGGTGATCACGCGGCGGTCGATGCGACCGACGATGGCCTGCACATTCGGAGCATCCAGACACAGGATCGTCGCCCCGAAGAACGGCACGGCGCGGGCGAACTGGACGAAGGCATTCTTGATGTCTTCCAGGTCACTGTAGATGTCCAGGTGCTCCTCCTCGATATTGGTGATGACCGCCAGCGAGGGGGTGAGGCGGAGGAAGGTCCGGTCGTACTCATCGGCCTCAATCACGATGATGTCGCCCTCTCCAGCGACGGCGTTGGAGCCGAAGGCCGCCACCTTGCCCCCAACGATGATGGTGGGATCGAAGCCCCCTTCGGTCACCACCAGGCCCGTCATGGAGGTCGTCGTCGTCTTGCCGTGCGTCCCGGCGATGCCGATGCCAAACTTCATCCGCATCAGCTCGCCCAGCATCACCGCGCGGGAGATGAGGGGGATGTGGAGGCGTTTGGCTTCGCG
>CAZLRO010000179.1:4204-8207 GCA_964561865.1 uncultured Rhodothermaceae bacterium
TTCGCGTGTTTCGGGGTTCTCCTCCGGATGGATGGCCGAGGAATAGACCACCACGTCGGCGCCCTGCACCTGTTCGGCCAGGTGGCCTTCGTAGATGGTGGCCCCGAGCACCTCCAGTTGGGCGGTGATCTCGCTCTTCTTCGCATCCGAGCCGGTCACCCGATAGCCCCGGTGGAGGAGCACCTCGGCGATGGAACTCATGCCGATACCGCCAATACCGATCATGTGTATCTGGCGAATCCGGCCCAGAAAGGGTTGTCGGCGGCGCTGGATCATGGGGATGCGGTAGGGCTGGCGGTGTGGGAAGGCGTCAGCGAGAGGATGTCGCGGGCGATGTCGAGGGCAGCGCCAGGGCGGGCCAGGCGCAGGGTGGCGGCCCGCATGGCCTGTCGGCGCGCTGGCTGCTGCATCAGCGTGTTCACTTCGCCAACGAGGGTCGCATCCAGGTGTTTTTCTGGCAGCAGGACGGCGGCACCGGCAGCGGCCATGCTCTCGGCGTTTCGGGTCTGGTGGTCTTCGGCCACGTTGGGCGAAGGTACCAGCACGGCCGGGGTGCCGGTCACCATCAGCTCGCTGCAGGTGATGGCCCCGGCGCGGCACAGCACGAGGTCGGCGGCAGCGTAGGCCAGGTCCATCCGGTCCACGTAGGGCAGCAGCCGCAGCCGGGGGTGGGCCGGGAGGCGGGCCTGGAGCCGCTCGAAGTATTGGATGCCCGTCTGCCAGAGCACATACCGGTGCTCGTCGGCCAGCAGCGCTGCATGGTGGGCTTCCATCGCCGCGTTCAGCGCCAGGCTGCCGAGCGAGCCGCCGAATACGAGCAGCACCGCCGCCGTCTCAGGCAGGTCGAAGAACCGTCGGGCCTCGGCCCGGTCTGCCGTACACAACTCCGGGCGGGTCGGGTTGCCGCTGAGCACGCACCGGTCTGCCGGGAACGCCTTCATCGCCTCGGTAAACGCCAGGTGGATGCGCGCCGCGCGGCGCCCCAGCAGTCGGTTGGTCACCCCGGCATAGGCGTTTTGCTCCTGCACGACGATGGGGCGGCGGCGCAGGCTGGCTGCCAGCAGCACCGGCCCGGACACATAGCCTCCCGTCCCTACGGCCACGTCGGCGTCGAAGTCGCGCACCAGCCCCCAGCTCTCTGCCAGGCCCTTCGCCAGCTTGAACGGAAACGCGAGGTTGCGGGCCGGTTGCCCCCGGTGGAAGCCGCTGACCGTGATCGGGTAGATCGGATAGCCCGCCCTGGGTACCACCCGCCACTCGATGCGCTCCTGCGTCCCGGCAAACGCGATCACGGCCTCCGGCTGGAGGGACCGGATCGCGTCGGCGATGGCGATGGCGGGATAGACGTGTCCGCCTGTCCCACCACCGGCAAACAGGATGCGGGGGGCGCGTTCCATCGGGTCTGGCAAGGGTCGGCCTCCGGGTCGTAGGGTCAGGGGCGAAGGTGTCGGGAAACGTTGAGCAGGATGCCCACCATCGCGCCGTTGACCACCATCGAAGAGCCGCCGTAGGAGACGAACGGCAGGGGCAGCCCGGTAACGGGCAGCAGCCCGCAGGAGACGCCGGCATGGATGAAGGCGTAGAGGGTGAGGGTGACTACCACCCCGGTACTCAGCAGCAGGCCCAGGTCGTCGGGGGCATGGCGGGCCACCCGCAGGAAGCCCCGAAACAGCAGGACCACGAACACCGCCAGCAGCCCCACCGCCCCGACCAGGCCGTACTCTTCGGCGATGATGGCGAAGATGAAGTCGTTGTAGGGGGCGGGCAGGAAGTCCCGTTGCTGGCTCTTGCCGGGGCCGACGCCCGTCCAGCCGCCCCGTGCAAAGGCGATGCGGGCCTGGTGTGCCTGGTACCCTTCGCCCTGGACGTCGAGCACAGCCTCGTCGGTGTGGGAGAACAGGTGGAGGCCGAGGTAGGACTCGACCCGTGCGGCCCGTTCCGGGTACTTGAACAACATCCCGCCTGCCAGGGTCAGCCCCACCAGCCCCAGGGCCGCCAGGTGCAATACGTTGACGCGCCCCACGAAACACACGATGAGCATGGCCGCCAGCAGCAGCGCCGCTGTCGAGAGATTTTCCAGCCCGATGAGCACCACCACCGCCATGATCCAGCACAGGATGGGCAGAAACCCGTTCCAGAAAGTCTTGATCTCTTTCTGTTTCTTCGAGAGGAGAGCAGCTACCTGTACCACCAGGGCCAGCTTGGCAACGTCCGAGGGCTGGAAGCCGAACAGCCCCAGGTCCAGCCAGCGTTCGGCCCCACCTGCTACCCGTCCGGCCACCTGTACCAGGAGCAACAGCCCGATGGCAACCACCACCAGGGTCTGGCCCATCTTTGCCAGCCAGCGGTAGTCGATGAGGCTGAAGACGAACATCGCGCCCAGGGCCAGCCCTACGCGCAGCACATGCTTCATCAGCAGGGTCTCGGTGGTCCCGTAGCCGGTATCTGCCAGGAACGAGACCGCGCTGTAGACGGCCACGATCCCGAAGAAGGCCAGCCCGATCACCGTCCAGACCACATACTTGTCGCCGGGGGTTGCAACGAGCCTTTTCAGGCCCCGGGCAGCAGTAGCAGCAGCCGTCATGGATTCATGGGGTGGAACTGGAGGTACCCGACCTCACAGCAGGTTCTCGACGAGGCGCTTGAAGGTGTCGCCCCGGTCTTCGTAGTTCTGGAACATGTCGAACGAGGCGCAGGCCGGGCTGAGCAGCACTACATCGCCGGGCAGGGCCAGCATGTGGGCCATCTTCACCGCCTCCTCCATCGTCTGCGCCCGAAGGCTGTGCTCGGCCTGCGTGCCCAGTTCCTGCATCACCTTCTCGGCACTCTCGCCCAGGGCGATCACGGCCCGCACCTTCTGGCGGACAAGTGGCTTGAGCGGGGTATAGTCGTTGCCCTTGTCGCGCCCGCCCGCCAGCAGCAAGATCGGCTCGTCGAAGCTCTCCAGCGCATACCAGACGGCGTTGACGTTGGTAGCCTTCGAGTCGTTGACATACCGCACATGGTCGATCTCGCGGACGAACTCGAGGCGGTGCGGCACGCCCTCGAAGCTCGCCAGGCTTTCGCGGACGACGTTGCTGCGAACTTCCATCACCCGCGCTGCAATCGCCGCCGCCAGCGAGTTGTACAGGTTGTGCCGCCCCCGAAGGGCGAGCTGTTCCGCTTGCATGAGCACCTCTTCGTCTTGATGGATGCGGAGTACGAGTGCCCCGTTGCGCACAAAGGCCCCCGTCTCAGGTTCGGTCTCCAGGCTGAAGCCCATCGCCTTCAGGTCGCGCCGTTTCTGCACCACCGCCACATAGTCGCGGATGAGCGCATCATCGTGGTTGTAGACCAGCACATCCTGGCCCGTCTGGTTTTCAAAGACCCGGAATTTGCTCTGGGCGTACAGGTTGAAATCGTGGTTGTAGCGGTCCAGGTGATCCGGGGTGATGTTGAGCAAGACGCTCACCCGGGGCCGGAACGTGGCGATGTGGTCGAGCTGGAAGCTGGAGACTTCCAGCACCACCACATCGTCGGGGGTCAGGTCGTGGAGGTAGTCCGAGAACGGGAAGCCGATGTTGCCCGCCACGATGGTCCGCCGCCCGGACTGCCGGAAGACGTGGCCGATGAGGCTGGTGGTGGTGGTCTTGCCGTTGGAGCCGGTGATGGCTACCATCGGGGCCTTGCAAAACCACGAGGCCACTTCGATCTCGGAGTAGACCGGCAGGCCCAGCCGCAGCGCCTGCTGCACCAGCGTCAGCGTAGAGGGGACGCCGGGGCTGATGACCAGAAAGTCGGCTTCGAGCGCCCGTGCCGTGTGGCCCTCGAACTCATAGGTGGCCCCGATCCGGTCCAGGGCCTCGATGAGTTGATGGGTGGGCGGGTTCTTCTCGGTCAGGAACACCCGTCCGCCCGCCTCCACCAGCAGCCGCGACACGGCCAGTCCGCTCCGCCCGCCGCCGATGATGGTCACCTTCTTGCCGTTGAGAGCTGTTGGGTGCATGGTTGGTTCGGGGTTAGC
>CAZLRO010000180.1:0-8167 GCA_964561865.1 uncultured Rhodothermaceae bacterium
GTCGAAGTCGATGGTCTGGTTCACGGTGACCATCATGCCCATCGAGAACAGCTTGCTGATCACCTCGTTGACCGGGACGGACATCAGGTTCGCCAGCTCGCCGGTGGAGATGAACTCGGTCACGCGCAGCACCGACTCCTGCTCGATCTGGTATTCGAGTTCGCGCTGGCGGTCGGCGGCCCGTTCCTCGCGGCGTTCGCGGCGGCGGCGTTGCCGCACCCGGCTGGTGCCCTGCCCCATCTCGCGCAACGTGTCCTGGAGCGTCTGGGCAACCTCGGCCTCGTCCACGACCGGGCCTTTCCGTTTCTTTTTCTTCTTGCTGCTGACGCTGGCAACAGCCCCGGTACGGGACTTCTCGGTGGGTTTCTCTCCCGGACTGCTCCTGGCGTCTTTGGCTGGCGCAGCGGCTTCATCCGGCTCATCCTTCTTCTTCCGCTTCCGCTTGCGTTTCTTGTGGGCACTGCTCTCGTCCAGCGTTGCAATGTCCACCTTGCCCACGACCTTGGGGCCGGTGAGCTTGTAGCGGTCTGCCGTGATGAGCGCCGCCTCGTCGGCCAGTGGGGACGGCTCTACGGCGGGGAGCACCACCGGTGCCGGTTCGACCGGCTGATCCGGGATGACCGACGTTGCCTCCTCGACGATCTCTTCGGCGGACGGCGGCACAACCTCGGCCACCTGTGCCAGGGGCGGCGGTGGGGGCGGTTCAGGGGCCACCTCCTCGCTGGCAGGCATTTCTGGCACTGGCGGGGCAACCTCCGCCTCGGCTACCACCTCCACAGCCTCGACAGGCGGGGGCAGCGTTTCCTCCACAGGCGGGGGCGGGGCAGGCACTTCACTCGGCAGGGGCGGTAACATCTCCTCCGGTTCCACCGGCGGGGCCGTCTTCCCAGCCTTCTCCGGCTTCTCTTCCACCACCAGCTTCGGGGCCGGACGCGGCACCTCCACTACCTCGGCCTGGCGTACTACCCGCTTCGCTTGTAGCCGGGCGGCGGCGACCTTGTCGGTCGAGTAGGCCGCCATCAGTTCCAGATAGGCATCCTCTTCGGTCACGGCCGCATTCGGCCCAACCCCCACGATGGCATGGGCGTATCCTTTCTCTTTCAGGTGCAGAACCAGGGTGTCGATAGACAGGTTCAGCTCCTTCGAGAGGCTGAAGAGTCTGACTTTCTTGAAGGTGGTGTCGGTCGCCATGTAGGATGGATTGCTCGATTAACCAGGGTGCGCGGCGGAAGGCCTGCCACTCACCCTTCCTGCTCTTCTTCCTCGCTCTCCTCTTCAAACTCGGCACGGATAACCGTCAGGACGTGCTTCGCCTCCTGCGGGGTCAGCCCAGCACGGCGAACGAGTTCGTCCGGCGACAGTTCCAGCACGGCCCGGGCAGTGTCGCAGCCGATGTCTCGCAGGCGTTGCAGCGTGGCTGCCTCCAGTTCATCCTCGAACTCGTTGATCTCGATGTCTTCTTCTTCCTCGGCGATCTCCCGAAAGACGTCGATCTCGTACCCAACGAGGGCAGCAGCCAGGCGAATGTTGATCCCACCTTTGCCAATGGCCTGGCTCACTTCATCGGCCCGGACAACCACCTTGGCACGCGGGGGCGTCAGGTCGTTGTTCAGGATCACCGACAGGGGCTTGGCCGGAGCAAGGGCTTTCTTGATCATTTCCTCCGGTTTGGGCGTCCATTGCAGCACATCGATGTTCTCATTGCCTAGCTCGCGGACGACGGCGTGGATGCGGGCACCCTTCATCCCCACACAGGCCCCCACCGGGTCGATCCGCTCATCATGGCTGATCACCGCCACTTTCGCCCGTTCGCCCGGCTCGCGGACGATCTTCTTGATCTCGACAATGGCCTCGTCGATCTCGGGCACCTCCAATTCAAAGAGCCGCTCCATGAACTTGGGTGAGGCCCGGCTGATGATCACCTGCGGGTTGTTGGAAAGGTCGCGCGTCACTTCCTTGACCACGGCGCGGATCATGTCCCCCTTGCGGTAGCGGTCCTTGTAGATCTGCTCCTCGCGGGGCAGGATCAGCTCCACCTTGTTGTGGATGACGAGCACTTCCCGTCGGCGAATCTGGTAAACTTCCCCGACTACAATCTCGTCAACCAGCTCTTCGTACTGCTTGAAAATGTTATCTTTCTCGATATCCCGGATGCGCTGGCTGAACGTCTGTCGGGCCGTGAGCACCGCACGCCGCCCGAAGTCCTTGATGTCGAGTTCCTCGGCCACCTCGTCCCCGATGTCGAACGAGTCGTCGATCTTTAAGGCGTCGGTACGCTCGATCTGGGTCACCGGGTCTTCCAGGTCCAGGTCGGGCACGACCTCGCGGATGTGCAGGATCTGGATGTCGCCATGGTCCGGGTTCAGGATGATCTCAAACGACTCATCCGAGCCATACCGCTTCCGGATCATGGCGCGGAACACATCTTCCATGATCAACTGCAGGGTGTCGCGGTCAATGCCTTTCTCCCGTGCGATTTCCGCAAAGGAGGAAACCAAGTCAGAATTCTGCATGCGTGTCGGGCAATATCGGTTCACGTTCCGGGGGAACGGCTCACCAGGGTAGTTGAACTTTGACTTCGACGACATCGGGATACAGGAACGACCGAGTGCCCTGGCCCGGAAGGTCGAGCACAAAGCCTTCCTCGTTGGCCGCTTCCAGCCGGCCCCGAACGGTGGCAGTGGTCCCCTCCGGCAAGCGGTACTGCACCTGCAACGGGCGGCCCACGTGTTTACGGTACTGGCGCGGCTGCACGAGCGGACGGTCGGCCCCTGGCGAGGACACGTTCAGGTCATAGCCATCGGGCATCAGCCCGGCGGTGTCGATCAGGAAGCCCAGCTCGCGGCTGAGGCGGGCCAGTTCATCGACACCCAGCGGGACCTCACTGTCGAGGAACAGGTCTACTACCTGCGCCCCGCGACGCCCCCGTACGGCCAGTTCCACTACAAACAGAGGCGTCCCAGCCAGCAGCTCGTCCACGAGGCCCTGGAGGCGGTCCGCAACACTATGGAGGGCGGTGGTCATTTTCAGCGAAGGCAGCAGGTTTATGGAAAAAAACAGCCCGTTCCGGATGGACGGGCGCGATCCCGCCGGCGGCACGGCCGGCATTCCTGTACCCTAACAAAAAAGGGCGGCGTGGAACCAGCCCCCCTTCCTTGCGGCCCGCAATATAGGAATTTACGGAGTGTCGCCGCAATCCGGGTCTTTCCGCGACGCACTAACACATCTATTCTTCGTATGGTTCCTATAGCCGAGTCGCAACCCCATGATTACACCGATGTGCCATATCGTAAATTATAGTCAATTTGACTATATTATCGTCAATTTGACTATAATTTCCACATTCCTCATCAAACGAACAAGCCACCAGGGAGGAGACTCCACCCGTCTTACCGGCTTCTCCGGGATGCCACGCTGCTGGAGAAAATTCCTTCCGATGGGGAACAAACGGCCACAATATAGTCAAATTGACGATACTTTTATCAACGTTTTCTCCATGCTTTCCCCTGCCTTCACACCAGCGTGGGGCGGCGTTCGGACGCTACGGCATCGGGGTAGTCGAGCGAATAGTGCAGGCCGCGGCTTTCGTGGCGCATCCGGGCGCTGCGGATGATGACATAGCCAGTATGGATGAGGTTACGCAGCTCACACAGCCCAACGGAGACGCGGGTGCGGCGGTAGAAGTCCTCCACCTCCTCGTGCAGCATCCGCGTCCGGCGCAGGGCGCGGTCGAGGCGCAGGTTGGAGCGGACGATGCCCACGTAGTCCCACATCACCCGGCGCAACTCCTCGCGGTCGTGGGAGATGAGCACCCATTCCTGCGGGCGTTCGGTGCCGCTGTCGTCCCAGGCGGGCACCTCTTCCCGCCAGGAGCCTGCCCGGGCGGTCTCTACGGCGGCCTGCACGGCCCGGTGGCTGAAGACGAGGGCTTCGAGCAGCGAGTTGCTGGCAAGCCGGTTGGCTCCGTGCAGGCCGGTGCAACTGACCTCCCCGCAGGCGAAGAGGCCCTGGATGGAGGTGCGTCCTGCGGGATCGGTGATGACGCCGCCGCACTGGTAGTGTGCCGCCGGGACGACCGGGATCGGCTGCCGGGTGATGTCGAGGCCGTACCGAAGGCAGGTCTGGTAGATGTTGGGGAAATGCTCCTGGACGAACGACGCAGGTTTGTGGGCGATGTCGAGTAGGACGTACTCGTCGCCGCGTTGCTTGAGCTGGTCGTCGATGGCGCGGGCCACGATGTCGCGCGGGGCCAGTTCGGCGCGGGGGTCGTAGCGGGGCATGAACCGCTCGCCGGCCTGGTTGTAGAGCAGCCCGCCCTCGCCGCGCACGGCCTCGGTGATGAGGAACGAGTTGGCTTTCGGGTGAAAAAGCGAGGTGGGATGGAACTGGAAGAACTCCATGTTGGCGATGTGGGCCTTGGCCCGGTAGGCCATCGCCAGCCCGTCGCCGGTGGCGACGGCGGGGTTGGTGGTGTGCAGATACACCTGCCCGGAGCCGCCGGTCGCCAGCAACGTACACTTCGCCAGGAACGTCTTCACCTTGTCTGCCCGCTCGTCCAGCACATACGCCCCGAAGCAGTGGATGTCCGGCCGCAGCCGGGTGACGTGCTGGCCGAGGTGGTGCTCGGTGATGAGTTCGACGGCGAAGTGATATTCGAGGATGCGGATGTTGGGGTGGCTGCGGACCTTCTCCAGCAGCGCCCGTTCGACCTCGCGCCCGGTGGCATCGGCGGCGTGGACGATGCGGTGGTGCGAGTGCCCGCCTTCGCGCCCCAGGTGCAGGTGGCCTTGCTCCTGCGAGAACGCCGCACCGAGCGCCATCAGCTCCTTCACCCGCTGCGGCCCTTCCCGCACGACGATCTCCACCGTTGCCGGGTCGCAGAGGCCCGCCCCGGCCACCAGCGTGTCCTCGATGTGCCGTTCATAGGAATCGACCGCGTCCATCACCGCGGCGATGCCACCCTGGGCGTAGTTGGTATTGGACTCGGCGGACTCCTTCTTCGTGATGATGGCGACGGTGCCATGCTCGGCCACGTTCAGGGCAAACGACAGCCCGGCCACCCCGCTGCCGAGCACCAGAAAATCGACCCGTTCTACCATAGACGCACTCCGTGAAGACACCCCGAAGTTAACGGCTAGCCACTCCGGTACCAAGCCGGAAGCAGCGCAGTCTAGTCCGCTTCGGCGAGGAGGTAGGCCTTGATGAAGGCGTCGAGGTCGCCGTCCATGACGGTGTGGACGTCGGCCTCCTTGGTCTCGGTGCGGTGGTCGTTCACCATGGTGTAGGGCTGGAAGACGTAGGAGCGGATCTGGCTGCCCCACTCGATCTTCTTCTTCGTGCCCTCGACGGCGTTCTTGGCCGCCTCCTGGATTTCCTGTTCGAGCTGGTAGATGCGGCTCTTGAGCATCGTCAGGGCGCGCTCGCGGTTCTGGAGCTGGCTGCGTTCCTCGGTGCATTCGGCCACGACACGCTCGGCCTTGCCGTTGGAGAGCGTGCCCGTCCAGATGAGCCGCACGCCCGTCTCCACCTTGTTCACGTTCTGCCCGCCCTTGCCGCCGGAGCGGAACGTCTGGAATTCGAGCTGGTCCGAGCGGATCTCGATCTCGATGTTGTCGTCGATCTCGGGGTAGACGAACACGCTGGTGAAGGAGGTGTGCCGCCGCCCGCTGCTGTCGAATGGGGAGATGCGCACGAGCCGGTGGACGCCGGATTCGGCCTTGAGGTAGCCGTAGGCATAGGGGCCGATGAACTCCAGCGTGGCGCTTTTGATGCCCGCCACATCGCCGGGCTGGTATTCGAGCATCGAGACCTGGTAGCCATGGCGTTCACCCCAGCGGGTGTACATGCGCAGCAGCATCTCGGCCCAGTCCTGGCTCTCCGTGCCCCCTGCGCCGGGGTGGATGGTGAGGATGGCGTTGCGGAGGTCGTCCGGGCCGCTGAGCATGCGCTTGAGTTCGAGGTTTTCGACGAGCCGGGCCAGCGGCGCGATTTCGGCGTCGATGTCGGCGGTGAGGTCCTCGCCCGTCTCTTCCATCATCAGGGCGAGTGTCTCCACGTCGTCGGCGCGGCGGCGGAGCTGTTTCCACTCGTCGAGCACCGCGCCCAGCGCGGCGATCTGCTTTTCGACCTCCTTGGCCTCGGCGGGGTTGTTCCAGAAGGCGGGGTCGAGGCGGCGCTCGTTCAGCGCGGCCAGTTGCTGCGATTTGCCTTCGACGTCAAAGGAACCTCCCGAGCGTGTTCACCCGCTCCAGCAGTGTGCTGACTTGTTCGGTCATGGTGATTGCAGTTCAGGTTTCCGTGTGGGAAGAAGGGCTTTCACCTGCCCCCCGATGCGCCCGCCGAGGAGGCCGAGCAGCAGCCCGATGAGCAGGGTTCCCCCAACGACGACAGCCCCCGGCAGGTTTCCGAAGAGCGCGCCCATCACCCGCGTCATCTCGGCCACCGGCCCCGGCGCGACGGCGTAGTTCCACCCGACCAGCCCCAGCCACGCCACTCCGACACCAGCCATGCCGACCAGGCCATTGTGCCGGTTTGCGAGGAAACCGCCGACCATGCCTGCCACGAGCGTCCACGGCCAGCCGAGGGCCAGATGCAGGAGCAGCGAGACGACAGCAGTGAGGAAAGTGGCGGGGTACGGAGGCATGGGGCGAGGGAAAGCGTTCGGGGCTTTATGTTGCGGAAGTTAAGACCATTTCCGGGCAAGTAGATACTACTCCCCGCCCCCGTGTTCGAGGTCACCACCGTGCATGTGCTGCCCAGCGGGTCGCGGTGCAGGTACTCCCGGCTCGCCTTGTAGGGCTGGCGGCCCTCCAGGCCCTGCCCGTAGACATACCAGGAGTACGGTGCGCCCCCGTTCGGGCCGAAGACAGCCAGCAGCCGATCCCCATCGAGCATTACTTGTTGGGAGGAGTTCATTGTAACGCCTCACTTTACTTTATTCTATAATAGACTTCTACCTTTCCTTTAGACATAAAGTTTGATCAAATAAGTGTGTCCGGGGTAACTTTAGTGATATCAACCATTCTTTCACCTGAAGAAAAATCCCAGATAATAATTCTATTACCTTGTAGATTATAGCATAACTATATCCATAACCTTCACTCAGGCTATCATCATTGACAGAGATAGCATCACTTTCAACCAAAAACAATTTCTCAATGCAGTATTTACACCAATCAGGCACCATTCTCCTATTATCAACCTCTTTGCCATATAATCAGTTCACCCAGTTATATTTACTCCTACAAGTAGGAATGCCAGAATATAACATCATACTTTCCAAGCTTCATCATTGCATTTCACCTAAAAATAGATTAGTATAAACACGAAATAGGACGCTGTCATTTCCCATCGGCTAGAGAATATCCTGGGGCAAAGGTTTCATATCGGCATGGGTATAAGGGTAAGGGTAAGAAGTTTGTCAGGGTTATATTTAATCATCATTAGCATTTTGTCAAGACCCCCCGCTAAAGATTGCCCGAACATATAGCCCGCTTACCCCTGGTGCCGGTGGGCGAAGCGGGTGATGCGGCGGACAGCCTCCTGCACGTTTTCGAGCGAATTGGCGTAGGAGCAGCGGACGTAGCCCGCGCCGCTCGGCCCGAAGGCATCACCGGGCACGACGGCGATGTGTTCTTCCTGGAGCAGTTGCTGGGCGAAGTCCTCGGAGGAGAGGCCGGTCGAACGGATGTCCGGGAAGCAGTAGAACGCCCCCTCCGGCTCGAAGGTGGGCAGTGCAGCAGCGCGGAGGCCGTCCACGATCACGCGGCGGCGTTCGTCGTAGGCGAGGCGCATGCGTTCTACGTCTGCCTCGCAGTGGCGCAGCGCCGCCAGCGCGCCATACTGCGCCATGGAGGGGGCGCTCATGATGATGTACTGGTGCAGCTTGTACATCGCGTCGTAGATGGGCCGGGGCGCACACACATAGCCGATGCGCCAGCCCGTCATGGCATGGCCCTTCGAGAAGCCGCCGAGCAGCACCGTCCGCTCCTTCAGGCTGCCCACCGTCGGCAGGCAGACGTGGCCGACCCGGTGGGCGCGATCTGGGCCCTGCTGCGCGCCTCGGTGACGCAGACCAGCCAGCCGTCCGGCAGGCCCGGGTACCACGGTCCGAGCGCCAATCCGCCGAGGACGCCGCGCTCGGCCAGGCGGGCGTTGAGGTGGTCGG
>CAZLRO010000181.1:0-8164 GCA_964561865.1 uncultured Rhodothermaceae bacterium
TCGCACACCTGCACGAACCCGTGCGCCAGGGCAAACCGGAACCCGGCGATATAGGCGGTGCCCAGCCCCAGCTTGCCGGGGCGTTGCAACAGGAACAGGCGGTCGGGATATTCGGCTTGCAGGGCCACCACCTGATCCGCCGTGCCGTCGGGTGAGCCGTCGTCCACCACCAGCACCGACAGGTCCTCCGGCAGGGCGAATACCATCGTCAGCACGGTTCGGATGTTCCGGGCCTCGTTGTAGGTGGGGATGATGACGAGGGTCCGCGGGCGGTGAACGGGGAGGGACAAGGCCGGAAACGGACAGGTGGGTACAACACCGCCAAGATACGCCCCCCTGGGGAACGGTTCCTGCACCGGCCCTGGGTGAAAAATGATGCAGGGCGCAGCGGCGGACAATGAGAAATTGAACCAGTGATATAGTCAAACTGACTATATTTCAATCTTAGGCCCATTTCCACGCCTGGGATAAGATGGCCCGCTCGGCGCAAGCCGGGGGGTGTTCTCTCCTCCGCGCCCCCTACCCTTTCACCGATAGTTCCTGTTGCCAGAGCATTTCAGTGACGTGGTCGAGTCCGGCCTTGAGGTGGCGGCGGTAGGTGCTGAAGGGGAGGCCGAGCCGTTCGGCGGCTAGTTCCTGGGAAGGGGCCGGGTGCAGGTAGGCACGGTAGAGGGCGCGGTAGAGCTTCTCGGCACGGGGGCTGGCTTGCAGGGCCGCCGCCGCCTCGGCCAGCAGGCCCCGCAGCGCCTCGATACGGTCGGCCTCATCGGCGTCCGGACCGGTGCGGTCCAGCACCAGGCGTGCCCGCAAGAGCGGGTTGCCGCGCAGGTCGGACGGGCGGTCGTAGTGGCGGAACGCCTGGCGGAGGGCCGCCTCGAAGTCGGCACGGCTCAGCACCAGGAGCGGGGCTTCCGAGAGGCTCGTCTGCGGTTCGGGCACCACCGCCCCGGTGCGTTCGGCTAGGCGGTCCAGCCAGGCCAGCGGCGGCACCGCCCGCCAGTCGTGGCCGAAGACGCCGTAGCGGTGGCCGTCGAGCGTGAAATCCGCTTCCGGGAGGCGGTGGAGGTCGGCGAAGGCGAAGATGAACTGCCAGAAGTCCGGCTGGTGGCAGGCGATGAAGGAGCAGGCCAGACCCGGCGTGCCGAGGTACTGGCGCACGCGCTGCACCGAGATGAGGTTCTGCACAGGCGAGACGGCCTGGTGCACCTCGGCATCCATCCAGAACCGGGCCATGAGCGCCGTTTCGCCGGGGCGGAGCGGGGCATGGCGGGCCAGGTACTGCCAGGCAGCCTCGGTAGCCGGGTCGGCGGCACGGTCGGCTTCGGGCAGGTGCTCCAGCGCCAGGGTGAGCAGGAAGCCAACCGGCTGGCCCTGGGGGTTGCGGAAGACGAGCACGCCCTGCGGCTGCCGGGTACACCAGTGTTGCGCCCACCGGGCTGAGGCCGGGCCTTCATGCCGGTCCACCATCGCCGCCAGCCGGGGTGGGTCGTCCGGGTGCAGCGCGTCGGTGAAGTACGCCGTGCTCTGCTGCCAGCCGGTGCGGAGTTGCGCGAAGAACGGACGCAGGAGCGGGCTGTCGCGGTGGAGCCAGGTGTAGTCCGCCAGCAGGGTACGGGCAGCGTGGCCCTGGGCCTGCTTGAGCCGTTCCGTGTAGTAGCGCCGTGCCCGCTGGTGCAGCGCGGTGTAGCCCTCCGGGTTGCGCCAGCGCAGGTCGGAGAGCAGCACCTCCCGCGCCAGGTCGTGCGGAAACAGTCCCATCCGCCCGGCCTCGATGAACGAGCGGTCGCGCAGCCAGGCAAACACCGCCGGGGCCTCAGCCTCCTCCAGCAGCGCCGCCAGCACATCCTCGGTGGTGTAGTGGACGAGGGCGCAGACCTCCAGGGCCGCCCGGTGGACAGGCAGGGCCACCTCTTGCAGGAACCGTTGCAGCAACACCCGGATCAGGTCGGGCGAAGCTTCCAGGGACAGGGCACGGTCGGGGCGCTGTTCGAGCACGTCGGCCAGGAGCGAGATCGCCAGGGGATGGCCATAGCTGAGCGTGAGGCAGGCCGCATGGTAGTCGTCCGGGATGGCGCGCCGCGTCAGGTAGGCGCGGCTGTCGGGCGGGGCGAGGTTGCGCAGGGGCACGACCCGCATCAGGGCCTGCCAGCCAGGGTCGGTCGTCCAGGCGGCCTCGGGGGCGTGCCGCCCGGCCAGCACTACCAGCACCTGATCCGGCAACTGGGGCAAGAACGTCTCGCGGAGCCAGCCGTCCAGGCCCGCAATGGCCTCGCAGGTGTCGATCAACAGCACCTGCCGGGCGGGGCGGTCGGCCAGGGCCGCCATCGGGTCAGCGTCTCCAGCGAGGCCCAGGGTACGGCGCAGCGCCGCCAGCAGCGCTTCGGGCAACGGGTCCAGCAGCCGGGCATCTACATACCAGGCCGCCACCCCCTGCTGGGCACAGTGCCGCAGAAACGCCTGCAACAGCGTCGTCTTGCCGATCCCCCCAGGCCCATGCACGTACAGCACGAAGTACGGCAGCACCGCCGCCGCCACCGCCTCGGCGAACAGGGCCAGCTCCGTCGAGCGCCCTACAAACAGACGCTGTCGGGTGTCGTGCAGACGGTCGGCAAGCCGATGGGGCATGACGGATTGGGGATCGAGGATTGTAGATCTCGGATGGCGGATCTCGGAGGAGGGATTGGGGCGGGCAGATTGAGGTAGGCGGATGACCACTCAGGATGTGCGCACAGCTTCCCCCTCCACACTGTCATGCCGAACCGCTTCAGCACGCCGTGCGGGTGCGCGTGAGGAATCTCACGCCGACCATGTGTATGAGATTTCCGTTCCGGCAACCTGCGGTTTCGCTGGAGCGCAATCTCCCATTGGTCGATTTCTCACTCCGTTCGGAATGACAGGGCGGGTGGAGAGATAATTCGTTTGCGGATCTTCGATTGCGGATTGGGAAGGTAGGAATTATAGTCAAATTGACTATAATTTATCCAAGGTCTACGAGGAAGGACGGCGTTGATCGCCCCTTGCTTCCCCGTCCAATCTAACCTTTTCCCGGCACGGCTCGCCGTTTCGTTACGGCCTTTTTACGTGTGCAGGGGGAGGAGCGCCTGTCTGTAACAACGAGGGGGAAGGGGCATTGATTCTGCTGTGGATTAAGTTTATAATAGGTGCCCCCATCGACAGCCCTGGCTGATATGCTCCGTCCCGGGCTGGTCTTATCTGATTAAGAATTCGACGTTTATGAACGGTTTGCCGAACAGACGTCTGCTTGCGCTCATGGCATGGTTGTGCCTAGGGGGGGTGGGCCTCGCGCAGGCGCAGTGGACGGTGCAGAACGCCAGCGAGCGGGTGCATGCCGGCGACGTGGTGAACCTGTTTGTGCAGTGGGAGGGGCGGGAACGGTGCGACGGGCTGGTAGTGGCCTTGCCCACCGGATGGGCCCTCGAAGACGTGACCGTGACGCAGCGGGGACGGCGTTCGGTGCCAGTGCTGCGGCGGCAGGAGCCAGACAACGTGCAGGTGGTGACCCTTGCCCAGCCCCTGAGTGGGGCGTACACCTTCATCCTGCGCGTGGCGGTGGCAGGGGCACCGGGGCAGCGCACCTGGTCGCTGACGCCGCTCGTGCGGACGACCAACCGCCAGGGCAAGGCCGTGCTGGAGCGCCGCGAGGGCTTGCGTCTGGACCGGACGGCCCGCGTGGAGGCCGAGGCCCTCCCTTCCACCAACCAGTTGCTGACCTTCGACGGGACTGAGCCACTGCTGCTGCGGGCCAGCGCCCTGCCCGACCTCAGCCTCCAGGATTCCTACACCGTCGAGTTCTGGATGAAGACCACCGGGCTGAACGAGGTGTTGCTCTCGGCCTGGACCGGGCGCGAAGACGAGGCCTACCCCCTCGAACTCATGGTCAACGCCGAAGGACGGCTGCTCTACTACCGGGGGCAGCCGGGGCAGCACGAAGGCATGATCACCCCGTATCCGGTGGCCGACGGAAGCTGGCACCATCTGGCCCTCACCCACGACGCAGCCTCCGGCTGGACGCGCCTCCTTGTCGATGGCGTCACCGTCGATTCCCTTGCGCGCACCTTGCGGGTGGCAACAGACCTGCACACGACGCTGGCCGTGGGGGGGCGGGTGCCGCAGGCAGGGGTAGCCCGCATCCGGGGCTATTCTGGGGCCCTGGACGAGGTGCGGTTCTGGCCTTCGGCCCGGCCTGCGGCCACCCTCCGGCAGTCCATGCGCCAGCCCATGCGTTCGCAGGGTGCGCTCGTGGTGCTCTCCTTCGACGAGGCCCTGCCCCCGGCACTGCTGGAGCGCCGCCCGCAACGGGTGCGGCGCGTGGCCTCGGACCTGGAGTTCTATACCCCGCTCCGGAACCTGCGCGTGGCGCGGGAGGGCACGGCGATCCTGCTCACCTGGGAGGCCCGCGAACGGCAGACGGCGGCCTTTGTCGTCGAGCGTGCCACCGATGGCCGCACGTTCACCCCCGTCGGGCGGGTCGAGGCCCGGGAGGCCGCCCCCCTCGGCACCGATGGGACGCAGACCTTCCATTTCCGCGACCCGGCAGCCCCCGACCAGGTGGTCTACTACCGCGTCCGACAGCGGTTCGAGTCGGGCATCGAGCGGGTCTCGGCCCCCCTCAAGATCGGGGCGGATGCCGGGCCGCCGGAAGCCACCACCCAGCTCCTGGGCAACTTCCCGAACCCGTTCACCACCACCACTCTCCTCACCTATTCCGTCGCCGAGGCCCAGCACATCCGCCTCTCGGTATGGAACCTGGAAGGACACCAGGTGGCCCTGCTCGTGGATCAGGTGCAGGCGCCGGGGACGTACCAGGTGCCGTTCCAGGCCGACGACCTGCCCAGCGGCCCCTACTTCGTCCGCCTGTACACCGCCACCGGGGTGCTGTCCCGCCAGATCGTGCGGACGCGGTGAAGGGAGGAGGGCGGCCCAACCCTGCGTCTGCCTCATGAAGCTCACCTACTACGGCCATTCGGCCTTCCAGCTCAAGACAGCCACCGAGACGCTGCTCTTTGACCCGTTCATCACCGGTAACCCGCTGGCCGAAGGCGTCGTCACGGCGGAGGAACTGCACCCGTCGGTGATCCTGCTCACCCATGCGCACGGAGACCACTGGGGCGATACCGCCGTCCTCGCCCAACGCACCGGTGCCCTGGTCATCGCCAACTACGAGATCACCCAGTACCTCATCCGGGTACACGGCTACACGAACGTCCATCCAATGAACGCCGGAGGGTCGTGGGACTTCCCCTGGGGCCGGGTGAGGCAGACCTATGCCCGCCACTCGTCGTCGTTTCCCGATGGCACCTACGGCGGCAACCCGAACGGGTACCTGCTGCACCTCGACGGCCGGACGATCTACAACATGGGCGACACCTGCGCCTTTGCCGAGATGGCCTGGATCGGCGAGGAACATGCCATCGACCTGGCCCTGATTCCAATAGGAGACGACTTCACGATGGGGCCGAACGAGGCCGTCCGGGCTGCCCGCATGGTCCGCCCAAAGCGCAGCGTCCCGATCCATTACAACACGTTCCCGCTGATCCGGGTGGACGCCGCCGCCTGGGTTCAGATGATGGCTGCGGCGGGGATGGAAGCGCAGGTGCTCAAGGCGGGCGAGACGATGGAACTATAGTGACTTCCGCCCCCTAAAATGATGTATCTTGCACCCCTGCAAGGGGAATGCAGCGCATCGTCTACATGGGCAGTGCCGCCGGGCTGCCCTGAACCGCTGAGGTCGCCATGACTGCTGATCGCCGGAGCCGGGCCGTGTGGCCTGTAGCAGGACTGCTGCTGGGGTTGCTGCTGTGTCCGATGGCGAGCATGGCCCAGCGCCCGGTCCGGCTCTTCGACCCGTTCTACCGCGACGAGATCGCCCGCCGGACCTTCTACGACCGCTATGCCTTCACCGCCGACGTGTCCTACCGTCCCGCCGGGACGGTGCAGGGCGACGGGCTGCCCGCCACCAGCGGCGACCTGGGGGTGAGCTTCCGGTTCGACTACCAGCTCGGCCCCCGCTTCGACCTCGGCGCGCTGGTGGATGCCTCCGGCAGCAACAACGGGCGCACCCTGGCCCTGAACTGGATCGTGCTCAAGTATTACGGCACCGCCGAGACCTCGGATTACGCCCTGCGCCTGGCCGTAGACCCCTCCGCCGACAGCCGCTCCGGCTTCCCCCAGGCCGACCTGGCCTTCCTCTACACCTCTCCGCTCGGCCCTGCCTTCACCTCCGACTTCGCCCTGGGCATGCGCCGCGTGCGGATCGGCTTCCAGGAACTGGTGCCAGTAGAGGTGGAGCCACCCGGCGAGGGCGACCCGCTCGTCACCCCGCTCACCCGGTTCGAGGCCACCTACGCCCGCGCAGTGGGCTGGGAGGTCCATGCCCTGATGCGGTACAACATGCTCTTCGATCCGGCTGGCAGCAACATGTTTGTAGCCCTCCTGGGTGAGAGCGGGGACTATACCCTGCTCGAATGGGGGCCGGGAACCGCCACCACCTCCGACACCGCAGCCCGCACCACCACCAGCTACCGGGGCGGGGTCATCTGGGCACGCTTCGGGCTGGAACTCCAGCGTCCCAGCTACCGCCTTGCCCCCTACGCCGCACTGCCCGTGCAACAATGGGCACCCGCAGAGGACGGCCCCCGCGCCCGCTTCCACGCCGGCGTGCAACTCATGCTGCGGTAATTTGCCTGCTACGGCCTACAGCCTTTGGGACGGCCTGCGGTCTTTGGTGTATGCGAGTACCCCTCCCGTCATTCCCGCGTAGGCGGGAATGACGGGAGGGGTGACCCACCAATTTGTTTGGTGGGCCGGGGTGGTTGGAATGCTCCGTTGCCATCGACCACCCCTGACTCCTCCTGTCCAGGAGGGAGGAAAGATCGACCACCCCTGACCCCTCCTGTCCAGGAGGGGCACTCGAGAAGGCCTTTGGTGTGATCCTTCTTCAACCAAAGCGGAGCGTCCCAAAGCGAACGTTTTTGTAGGGGCAGGGCATGCCCTGCCCTGAGCGCCCCAAGCACCAAGTACCCCAGCCACCCCCCATGCTCCTGGGCATCCTCTCGGACACGCACGGCTGGCTGCACCCGACCCTGCCGCAGGTGCTGGCCGGGGTGGACCTGATCCTGCACGCGGGCGACATCGGCACGCGGGCGGTCCTCGACCAGTTGGAACAGATCGCACCGGTACGGGCCGTCTGGGGTAATATCGACGGAGTCGACCTGCGCTGCCGCCTGCCTGAACACCAGCACTTCTCGCTGGCAGGCGTCTCCTTCTGGATGACCCACATCGCCGGACGCCCTGGGCGATGGCAGCAGGGGATGGGCGCGAAGCTCCGGGCTGCGCCACCCCAGGTCTTCGTCTGCGGGCACAGCCATATCCTCCAGATCACCCGGGTGCCCGACTTTGGCGGGATGCTCTTTCTCAACCCCGGCGCCGCCGGGCGCGAGGGCTTCCATCGGGTGAAAACCTGCATGCGCCTGCACCTCGACGGCGGGCGTCTGCACCAGGCCGAAGTGGTCCACCTGGAGGAGGGACGCACAAACTTCAACGTTTCCCCTCCCGGGTTGGACGGCGCCCTGCTGTAACTTGGTGCTGACAACTGGGCTATGTGCGGTAGCCCCCTGGAACCCGAAACGGTATGATCGAACAGACCCCGGCGCAACGGACCGACCGGTTCGACCTGCGGGCGCTTTACGAAACCAGCCAGCTCCTCAGCGCCTCCCTCGACCTGGCGTTCGTCCTCAACAACCTGCTGCTGACTGGGATGAGCAAGCTGCTCGTCACTGGGGCCGCGGGATTCATCGGCTTTCATCTCAGCCGCAAGCTGATCGAACGGGGCGACACGGTCGTCGGCCTCGACAACATGAACGATTATTACAGCGTGCGGTTGAAGCACGACCGGCTGGCCCAGTTGCAAAAGCTGCCCGGTTTTTCGTTCCGGCAATTGGACCTGGCCGACGCCGGGGGCATGACCGACCTGTTCCGCAGCGAGCGGTTCGACGTGGTCGTCAATCTGGCCGCACAGGCCGGCGTGCGCTACTCGCTGACCCATCCGCACGCCTATGTGCACAGCAATCTGGACGGCTTCATCAATGTCTTGGAAGGCTGCCGGCATTACGGCGTGAAGCACCTCGTGTATGCCTCGTCGAGT
>CAZLRO010000182.1:0-8155 GCA_964561865.1 uncultured Rhodothermaceae bacterium
ATGCTGCGGGTGGGGTGGGGACCGTAGAGGTCTATGTGGAGGGAGCATGCTGTTTTGGCCCAGTCGTTGCTGCCCTGTTTCAAGAACATGGAGGGAGCGGTTCTAGCCGAAAACGTCATGGTGGAAGGGGGAGTTTCTCGACCGCCGTGTAGCTCTTGCAGGGGGTCTTCGGTTGGCTAGTCAGACCTTCGGGTATGAGTGGGGTTGCTTTCACCGCCCCTGGGTGTTTCGGACCGGGGTTTGGATTATCCGCTTCGCGGTGGGAGGTGGGGGGGTAAGTTCGTGGGTGTGGATGAGCTGGGCCTCGCGGTTCGCCATCGGGTGGCGCTGCTTGTAGGGAGCAGCAACGGCCAGGGCCTCTTCATCCTCCTTGTAGTAGGCATACTGTTTACGTGCCTCGGCAAAGGCAGCCTCCCGTCCCAGTGCGCCGAGGGCGAGCATCCGGTTGTAGAGGCCCCCCGTATCTTCCGGGTCGATAGCAAGCACGCGGTCGAACCAGGCCAGCGCCTCGTCGTAGCGACCGGAGAGGTAGTGCAATCGTCCGATGCCTAGCAGCAGTACCCGGTCTTCCGGATAGGCTTCGTGGACGCGCATCCATTCGGCAAGGGCTTCGGGATAATGGCCGCTGTCTTTGAGGTATTCGCCCCGGAACCAGGCGATTTTGAGGTATCGTGGTTGGCGGCGCTCAGCTTCGTCGAGGGCAGCCCGCGCCCGGTCGAGCTGACCTTCTTCGAGGAACACACGGGTCTGGTTGAGCGGGCCTTCCGGGTTATCAGGGGCGAGGGCCGAAACCGTCTCGAAAGCGGCCAGTGCTCCACGGGTGTCGCCTTCGAGCAGCAGCCCGATGCCATAGTCGTTCCAGCGTTCCCACCGCGGGCGGGCGGCTTCCGGCGGCCTATCGGCAGTACGGCGGGCTGTTGCCAGGGTGGTCACCGGCAGGTCGGGTGCCTCTCGCTCATCCAGTATCCACCGGCGCCGGTCCACCTCGGGACGGGCAGCACTGGCCGGCTCGCCCGGGGCCACCTGTCCACGGAACGTCCACTCGTTGAAATACCAGCGGAACTTGCGGTGTTGCAGGCGGGCTGTAAGCCTGGAGATCGAGGCACCGGGCGGCACCGTGAAGTGGTAATGCACGGTGCGGGCGGTACCGGGGCCAATGACGTTGAGGTAGACGTTGGTGATCCAGTCCTGAGCGTTACGCTTGTCAATCATCCGACCGTCACGGTCAACGGCCACGGCTCCGAAGACATGGGCAGTGGAGTCGAGCTGGCCATCGGCGCTGCGTAGGCCAGAGGCCAGCACCACCTGCCCCCGTGCGTCTTGTCCGACGAGTTCGATCCAGACTTCGTTGGCGTCGTTGGTTCCTCCGGGCAGGGCGTGCCCCACCTTTCGGTTGCGCACCACCACGTCGAGCGCTACCTGGTCGCCCGGTTGCAGCAGGGGCAGTGCTGCCTCCGGCCCATACACCTTCCCATTAATAATAGCCTGAAACAGGTCGATGGTGACGATGGAATCTGCCAGGGCATGTTGGATAGCCTTAAGCTGGTATGGGTGGCCGTTAAGGAAGGGGAGGGCCGTATTGGCCGCAGCAAAGCGATGGCTGCGGATGAGGCCCTGATCGCTGCCCTGGTCCTGTGAGGGCACAAGCGGCATGTGGCAACTGAAACAGTCGCGCCCTTCGGTAGGCAGATAAAACGACCGCACCGTATGTCCACTGACCCCACTGGCATGCCAGGTGTCGTATTCGTTCTGTCCGCGCTTCCAGCGATAATTGTTCACCTCCGGCGGTAGTCCCACTTTGTGGCAACTGCCACAGAAGGCCGCCGTGCGGTGTACCGACTTAAGCATGGCGCGGCGGTGAGGTTCCGGATGGGCTCGCAGCAACTGGTTGTGGAGCCACCGCCCAATCCCCTCTTCGGACCGGGCAAACGGATATTCGTCTGGCGCACGGAGGACATATCGCCCATTGCCTTTCAGGTCGTATAACCCCTCGATGGCATGGCACGAGAGGCAGGTCAACCCTTCATGCCCTGTCCAGTGATTCATGTCGAGTGGCTGGGTGTGGCCAAACCGCCCGCTGAAGAGTACCACCGGGTCATGGCAACTGGCACACCAGCGCGTGGCTTGCTCCCCACTCCGGGAAACCATGTTCTCGATGGATTTGCGGTAGTACGGGTTGTTGAAGGAAGAGAAGCGATGGGCCGACTCTGCCCACTGCGCGTAGACATCTGGATGACACCCTTGCTGGCCGCAGGTCTTCGAACGGGCCAGGTCCTGCTCCTCCAGAAAGCCGTTGTGGTTCAGCACGGCCTGGGATGCGCCGAGTACGGGAAGATGGGCACCGGCTTCAGGAGTGGCCTCCACGTAGACGGCGGAAGGGGCCTGAAGGAGAGGTAAGACCACCACCAGCATAGTGACCAGAGTGCCCGTCAGGAGAGTGAGCGTCAGGGGATGGCGGAGTGCTTGCCTTGGATGTTCTCGCCACTGTGTTCCCCATTCGAGAAAATGAAAGCGGACACCGCGTTTGAGCGAAAGGTGAATGCCAAAGCCCAGTACGGCGGCCACTGTCGTCCCGATATGCAGCCATCGGACGCTCCCGCCCCCCAGTGTCGCCCCGGCCCCTGTCAGCAGCAGCCCGCTGCCAAAGAGCAGCACCAGCGCTAGCGCCGTCAGCACACCTGCCCGTGTGGCCGCCCGGTTGAGCCGGATCGGCATCTTTCGAAGATGCATCGTCAGAAACCCCCCCACTGGAACCATGAGGGCAATGCCTAGGCCGATGTGCAACAACATGAGGCTCATGTACACCAGAGCCGTAGAAGAGCTGAATACCAGCAGCAACAGGCTGTTCAGCATCATCACCAGGTAGCCCCCCAGAACCACGCTCACCCACCGCCGTTGTATAGCAGGCAAGCGAAGGTGTCGTTCTCTGTTCATGCCGTCCTTGCCATCCAGATTTCCTGATACGAATCCCCCTTTTTCTGTCGGGGAATACGTATAATATACCCGTCATGAGGGTTCATCAAGCTAGCAATATAGGGTATGAGGCAGTCTCTTTTTACATGGGGAGCGGGGGTACTTGTGTTGCCCATCGGCCTGATCGTCTCCACATTGCCCCCGGCGCAGGAGGTGCCACCGGATGGACGCACCGTCTACACCACCCGGTGTATGGCGTGCCATCAGGCCAATGGCAAGGGCATTCCCGGGACGTTCCCGCCGCTGGACGGGACCGAGTGGGTGCGGGCGGAGAAGGGGCGGCTCATCCGCATCGTCCTGCACGGCATGATGGGGCCTGCGACGGTGCAGGGCGTCCGCTACAACGGGGCCATGCCGCCCTGGGGCGCTTTCCTGAACGATGAGGAGACCGCAGCCGTGCTGACCTACGTGCGCACCGCCTGGAGCAACCGGGCCGATGCCGTCACCCCGCAGGAGGTGGCCGCCGTGCGGGCTGCCACGAAAGACCGCAAGAATCCGTGGACGCATGCTGAACTGAGCCGCCCGGAAAACGCGGTCATCCCGGCCCGGTAACCCCTTTTCTTCTCGTCCCTGCCCCCGATGAAAGCACCCGCGCTGCGCTTTTCCCGGATACTCCTCGTCCTGCTCTGCGGGGGCCTCTGGTGCGCGAACGCTTTTGCCGCCCCGGCACGGTTCCGCGTGCTGGTCTTTTCCAAGACGGCGGGGTTCCGCCACAGCTCGATCCCGCAGGGGGTTGTTGCCCTGCGGCAACTGGGGCGCCAGCACGACTTCGCGGTAGATGCTACCGAGGACGCTGCCGCCTTCACCGCCGCCAACCTGCGGCAGTACGCCGCCGTAGTATTCCTGAACACGACCGGCGATGTGCTGGACGACGCGCAGCAGCAAGCGTTCGAGGGCTACCTCCGCCAGGGAGGAGGGTTCGTGGGCGTCCATGCCGCTGCCGACACGGAGTACGACTGGCCGTGGTACGGCGGCCTCGTGGGGGCCTACTTCGACAGCCACCCCGCCCAGCAGGAGGCCAGCGTGCTGGTGCTCGACCCGCAGCATCCCTCCACGCAGGGGTTGCCAGAACGCTGGCAACGGTTCGATGAGTGGTACAACTACAAGTCCAGCCCCCGGGGCAACGTCCACGTGCTGGCGGCCTTGCAGGAGAAGTCCTACGAAGGCGGCACGATGGGCCACGACCAC
Organism: uncultured Rhodothermaceae bacterium; assembly: GCA_964561865.1. Taxonomy (GTDB): domain Bacteria; phylum Bacteroidota; class Rhodothermia; order Rhodothermales; family CAZLRO01; genus CAZLRO01. Next base: position 4,162 of record CAZLRO010000182.1, read on the forward strand.
CCCATCACATGGGCACATGTCTACGACGGCGGGCGTGCCTGGTACACGGGGCTGGGGCATACCGAGGCCAGCTACACCGAGCCATTGTTCCTCCAGCACCTGCTCGGCGGGATCGAATGGGCCGCCGGAGCCAGGCCCGGCGATGCCGGGGCCACGCTGACCTCCAGCTTCGAGAAGGTGGTGCTCACCAAAGACATCACCGACCCGATGGAACTGGGGGTGGCCCGTGACGGGCGGGTGTTCATCGCCGAGCGCCAGGGGGCCATCAAGCTCTGGGAACCGGCCACCGGCACGGCCCGCATGGTGGGCTACCTCCCGGTGCGGATGACCATCGAGGACGGGCTGCTGGGCCTGACGCTCGACCCGAACTTCGAGCGCAATGGCTGGCTCTACGTCTACTATGCCCCCGCCGACGGCGGCCCGCAGCGTCTGGCCCGGCTGACGTTCCACGACGGCCAGATCGACCCGGCCAGCGAGCGGGTCCTGCTCGAAATCCCTATCCAGCAGGAGGAGTGCTGCCACAGCGGCGGCTCGCTCACCTTCGGCCCCGACGGCACCCTCTACCTCTCGACGGGCGATAACTCCGACCCGTATCCACTCGGCGGCTCGCCCCTCGACGAGCGCCCCGGCCACAAGGCGGGCGACGCCCAGCGGACCTCCGCCAACACGAACGACCTGCGCGGCAAGATCCTGCGTATCCGTCCGTTGCCCGACGGCACCTATGCGATCCCGCCCGGCAACCTCTTCCCCGCCGACGCCTGGCACCGACCGGAGATCTACACGATGGGCCACCGCAACCCCTTCCGCATCGCCGTCGATGCGAAGACCGGGTGGCTGTACTGGGGCGACGTGGGGCTGGGCAACCCGCCCAGCGAGGAACGCGGCCCCTGGGGTTGGGAAGAGTACAACCAGGCGCGGGGGCCGGGCTTCTACGGCTGGCCTTACTTCGTTGGCCCCAACGATGCCTACCGGGACTTCGACCATGCCACCCGCACGCCGGGGCCATTCTTCGATCCACAAAAGCCCGTCAACGACTCGCCGAACAACACGGGTGCGCGCGAACTACCTCCGGCCCAGTCCGCCCTGATCTGGTACACCTATGGGGCGCTGGAGGACTTCCCGGAGATGGGCGACGGCGGGATGTCCGCCATGGCCGGACCGGTCTACCGGCCCACCCCTACCACCGCCAGCCCCTACGCCCTCCCGGCCTACTACGATGGGGTGTGGTTCATCTACGAATGGATGCGGGACTGGATCAAGGAAGTACGGTTTGACGCCGACGGGCGTATCCTCAAGATCAGCCCGTTCCTGCCGGGGATGACCTTCAGCCGTCCGATGGATATGGAGATGGGAGCCGACGGGCGGCTTTACGTGATCGAGTGGGGGGTGGACTTCTGGGGCAGCAACGACAACGCACAGGTCGTGCGGCTCGACTACCACGGCTCCGCACGACGACCGCCGGTGGCCCGCGCCGCCGCGACCCCTGCCTCTGGCCCGGCTCCGCTACCGGTGCAGTTTTCCGGGGCCGCTTCCCAAAACCGGAACGGCACTGAACCCCTCACCTATGCCTGGGATTTCGACGGCGATGGCCGCGTCGATGCCCGCACGCCCGCCCCGGCATTCACCTATGCCCGTCCGGGGGCCTACACTGCCCATCTGACCGTCACCGACGCACATGGCCTGGTGGATTCGACGCAGGTGGCGGTGGTAGTGGGCAATACGGCACCGGTGGTGAACATCACCTGGCCACCGGAGGGGGGTATCTTCGACTACGACGCACCGATCAAATATGCCGTGTCGGTTTCGGACGCCGAGACGCCCGTCATCGACCCCCGGCACGTGACGGTACAGACCTGGAGCGGGCACGACACCCACACCCACCTGCTGACGCGCCCGGTACCAGAGCGGACGGGGATAGAAGGCACCGTGCGCATCACCCGCGAACACACGCACCGGGCGGATCTGCACCTCCAGGACCGGTTCGCCGTCGTCGAGGCTGCGTATACCGATGCGGGAGTGGCGGGCCTCGCGCCCCTTACCACCACCGCCCGCGTGGTGCTGCAACCGCGCCGCAAGGAGGCCGAGCACGCCCGCTTCAAGCACGAAATCGAGCGACAGACGGTGGGCAAGCACCCGGCGGAGTGGGACTTTCCGGAAACGGATATGACCTTCCTGCTCGTCAGGAATGGCAGCTTCCTGGGCTACCAGCCGATCAACCTTGCAGGCATCGACGGCCTCACGCTGCGTGTCAAGCCGCAGGCCGGAGGCCGGATCGAGGTGCGCCTCGACGCGCCGGATGGGCCAATGCTGGCAGACCTCGCCATTGATGCCGCTGCCACTACCGTCAGCACCGATGCAGGAGCCTCGGTAGAACACGACCTGGCGCTGGCGATCCCGGAAGACGTGGCCGAGGCCTACCAGGGCTGGCAGGAACACACCGTGCCGCTGACCGACCCCGGCGGCACGCACACGCTCTACCTGGTCTTCCACGGCCCGGACGGCACGCTGCTGCACCTCGACTGGATCCTGTTCCAGGGGCAGGGTGTGGTGCGCCGTCGGGACGAGTCGTACAAGGAGTGAGGGTTAGGGCGTGCCGGTTCCTTCGGGCAGGCGGGCCAGGTAGGACTGGGCGGTGGGGTCGTTGGGGCGATACTTGAGCACGCTGAGCCAGGCCACCCGTGCCTCTTCGGTACGGCCCGCGTTGGCATAGGCTACCCCCAGGTTCAGCCATACGTCCGGCAGGGCCGGGTCTACGCCGAGGATGGCTTCAAACCGCCGGATGGCATCTTCGGTGTCGCCCGTCTCCATGATGAGCAGGGCTGTATTGCTCTGGAGGTACATGTTCCAGGGGTCCATCGAAGAGGCTACCTTGAAGGCATCGACCGCTTTTTCGAGCTGACCGGTCTTTCGTAGAAGCGTCCCCAGGTTCACCCAGTGTTCGAGCTTCTCCGGCTCCTGGTTGATATCGTTCTGGGCCTCGTTGATCTGCTGCTGGAGTTGCTGGGCACTGTCGGCACGGGCGAAGTAGGCCTTGGCCTCGGCTTGCCGTCCCAGGCGCATGAGGACCTGCCCCATGTTGAACTGGGCACCATGATGCCAGGGCCGCTGGGCCGCGACGGGTTCGAGGTAGGTGGCGGCCTCCTGCACCTTGCCAGACCGCAGCAACAGTGCCCCGACGATGTACTGGTAGTCGGGATCGTCGGGTCGGAGCTTTAACCCGGCCTGGGACGCCACCAGGGCCTCGTCCAGCTCTCCCACCTCTTCGTTGAGCTGGCCCAGCCACATCAGCGCGGTGGCGTTGGTGCTGTCGAGCGTGAGGGCTTGCTCGTAGGCCATGCGGGCACTGTCGGGTTCCCCCAACTTGGCATAGGCACGCCCCAGTTCCAGCAACAGGTTGGAGGTAGCCTCCAGGGCTTTCTCCTTTTCAAACCAGTCGATGGCATCGCGGAGGCGTCCCCGTCGGAAGGCGTTTAATCCCAGGTTATAGCGCGCCCCCCGGTAGGCCGGGTCGATCTCGATGACCGTCTCATAGGCTGCCTGGGCTACCTCAAGCTGGTTGAGCTGGGTGTAGACCAGGCCCCGCAAGAAATGCAGGTCAGCCAGTCGGGGAGCATACCGCTCTACGCTGTCGGTCAGGGCCAGCGCCAGCGTGTACGAGCCGCGTTCATAAGCTTGCTGCCCTTCCACCAGGAATTGCCCGACCTTCGGGTCTACCCCTCGGCGCTCGGCTTCGGTAACGGTCATCTTGGGTGTACGCTGGCACCCGGCACCAGCGACACCCGCCCAGATCACCATTCCACACGCACACCACAATCGCTTTTTCATGGGATTATCTACCGGCCACAGGTCTGTTCATCGCACCGGGAGCCTTCCGTACAGGACGTTACGGGGCACCCTATAAAGATACATCGCATAACCTCAGGGTGCGACAGTTGGATGGGTGGGGATGAGCTGCCACGTGGTATCACCCTCGACCAGGTACAACCGCCGGTTC
>CAZLRO010000183.1:0-8111 GCA_964561865.1 uncultured Rhodothermaceae bacterium
ATCACGTCCCCCCCACCTGCGCGGGGGCAGGCTCTGGCACGGCGATCATGATCGCCTTGACCTTCTCGTGATGACACGATGCGAACGTACTGCATTATCTTCACCAAGTACAAACACCAACAGCTAACATCCAACGGCTAACAGCTCTCTTCCCAAGCACCAAGTACCAAGCCCCAAGCACCAAGTACCAAGCGCCTAATTCCCCCATGCCTGCTCCCCCGGAAATCCGCCTGGCCGTGATAAAACTGCTCCGGAACCACGGCTCGAAGGCATTTCGCCCGAAGGAGCTGGCGAAGTCGCTGGGCTACAAGCGCCACGACGACTACCGGGCGTTTCATGAGGCCCTGGCCGAACTGGTGGCCGAAGGGCTGGTGCAAGAGACCAGGGGTGGGCGCGTGCAGTACCGCCCGAAGCCTGCCCAGCTGGAGGGTACGATCCGGGTACATCCGAAAGGGTTTGCCTTCGTGAGAGTGGAGGGCCAGGACGAAGACCTGTACATCTCCGAGCACAACGTGGGAACGGCCCTCGACGGCGACCGGGTGCGGGTCGGGATGCTGGCCCCCCGCCGGGGCGACCGCCGCCGCGAGGCCGAGGTGCTGGCCGTGCTCGAACGGACCCGCAAGCAGGCCGTCGGGACGTTCTGGCCGCGGGGGGCGCTGGCGTTCGTCGCCCCGGACGACCAGCGGCTCGTCTACAGCATCCTCATCGAGCAGGACGCTTTTGGCGGTGCCCGCCCCGGCGACAAGGTTGTCGCCAGCATCGATGCCTTCGACGACCGGCACGAGACACCCATCGGCAGGGTGTTGCAGGTGCTCGGCCCCGCCAGCGACCCCGCCACGCGCGTCCTCGCCCTCGCCCTGAGCTACGACGCCCACGCCGACTTCCCCGCCGACGTCCTCGCCGAGGCCAGCGCCCTGCCGCAGACCATCCCCGCCCCCGAAATAGCCCGGCGACGCGACCTGCGGGACAGGCGTGTCTTCACGATCGACCCCGTCGACGCGAAAGACTTCGACGACGCCCTCCACATCGACCTGTTACCGAACGGACATTTCGAGGTGGGCGTGCATATTGCCGACGTGGGCTACTATGTGCGCCCCGAAACAGCTCTCGACCGCGAAGCCTTCGCCCGCGCCACCAGCATCTACCTGGTGGACCGCGTGCTGCCGATGCTGCCGGAGCCGCTCTCGAATGGCGCGTGTTCCCTGCGCCCGCACGAAGACAAGCTGGCCTTCTCCTGCCTGATGGAGGTCACCCCCGAAGGACGGCTCCGGCGCTACGAGATCGTCGAGACGGTCATCCATTCCCACCACCGCTTCACCTATGAGGAGGCACAGGCCCTGCTGGACGACCCAGGCTCCGAACACCCCTTTGCCACCGACCTGCACCGGGCCGGACGGCTGGCCGCCGCCCTGACGCGTAAGCGGTTCGACGAAGGCTCCATCGACTTCGACCTGCCGGAGGTGCGCGTGGAGCTGGACGCGGCGGGCAAACCCCTGCGCATCTACGTGAAGGAGCGCAAAGCCTCCAACCGGCTCATCGAGGAGTTCATGCTGCTGGCGAACCGCACCGTCACCGAACACATCGCCACCTACAGCCAGCCCCGCCCGTTCGTCTACCGCATCCACGAGCCGCCCGACCCGGAGAAAATCCGCCAGCTCGCCCGGTACGTCCGGACGCTGGGCTACCAACTGGAGCTGGACAAGCGCGGCAACATCACCGCCAAGACCCTGAACGCCCTGCTGGAGCAGGTGAAAGGCACCCCCCAGGCCCCGGTAGTCGAGGAAGCCGCCCTCCGATCGATGGCGAAAGCCCGCTACTCTACCGCCAACCCCGGCCACTACGGCCTCGGCTTCACCCACTACACCCACTTCACCAGCCCCATTCGCCGGTACCCGGACCTGATCGCGCACCGGCTGCTCAAGCAGTATGCCGCCGGGGGGGCCGACCCCGACCCGGAGGCCCTGCAAGCACAGTGCGAGCATTGTTCCGAGCGCGAACGGGCCGCCGAAACCGCCGAGCGCGAGTCGGTCAAGCTCAAGCAGGTCGAATACATCCAGCAGCACCTGGGCGAGCAGTTCGACGGCATCATCAGCAGCGTCGCCACCTTCGGCCTGTTCGTGGAACTGACGGCCAACCTCGTCGAGGGCCTCGTCCATGTGCGCGACATGGGCGATGACTATTTCGAGTACGATGAGCGCACCTACCGGCTCGTCGGGCAATACACCGGGCGCAGCTACCGCATCGGGCAGACCGTCACCGTGCAGGTCGTCCGCGCCAACCTGGAAACCCGTGCAGTAGACTTTGTGTTGATAGAGACCTGACGTGACGGGTGATAACATGGCCGCAGAACGTCCGATGATCTTGGAACGCAAAGGCAGGCTGGACGAGCTGGACCGCGCTTTCGACCGGCGTTATTGGCAGGCCCAACCGTCTGCGACTCGATTTGCCGCAGCCTGGGAGATGGTTATCCTGGCCCACCGACTCAAAGGCACAGATGAGCGTCAACTCCAACTTCAAAGATCTGTTGAGTCTTTTCAACGACTTCCAGGTTGATATATGGTCGTAGGCGGCTATGCTGTGATGGCCTATACGGAACCACGCTATACAAAAGACCTGGATTTATGGATAAGGGCAAATCAGGAGAATGGAAGCAAGGTGTTTCATGCGCTCAAGGCGTTCGGTGCACCCCTGGCCGATATGACCATCAACGACTTTGCTTACGAAGGCTATTTTTACCAGATGGGTATCCCGCCTGTGCGGGTTGACATCCTTATGTCGATTAAAGGCGTCTCTTTCAATGAAGCATGGTCCAACCGTACACTTTTTGACTTTGATGGTATTGCTGTTCCTTTCATCTCAAAACAGGATCTGATTGTCTCCAAACTTGCCGCTGGTCGCCCACAGGACCTACTGGACGCAGAGGCCCTTGCAGCATCTGATTCAGGATGAAGCACGGGTAAGCCAATGAAGTGTCTGCAATAAAAAAAGCCCCCGGAGCGATGTCCGGAGGCGTTTAGGAGCGGGTGATGAGATTTGAACTCACGACCCTCACGTTGGCAACGTGATGCTCTACCACTGAGCTACACCCGCTTCTGCGACCTGCTTTTGCGCGAGGGACGACGATGATACGAACGTCTTCGCCGCTTGTCAAGGTAGCACGCCGGGAGGGGCTGGAAGTTCAACCGATCTTCCACACTTCCGTCCCTGGTCAGAATCCCAGCCGCGCCCGGGGGGGAGTCGGCGGTGCTTCCGGGACAGGCAGGACGAGGATCGTATACAGTGCTTCGGCCTGCTGCCGTGCCCAGAACGCCTGTCCGGGGGCATTGTGGGCCAGTACGCCCAGGCGCAGGCGTGCTGCCCCCACCGCGGCCGCCCAGTCCTGCACGGCAGCCACCAGCCGGGTGCCCACGCCGTGCCCCCGTGCGGCAGGCACGACATAGAGTTCGTTGAGATACACCTCCTCCGGCCCGGCATAGATCGGGGGCGGCCACCAGCGCTGGGCAAAGACAAACCCGACCAGGGAGGCCGCCGCCTCGGCTACCAGGAACGTCATCCCGGCATCGCCGAGCCAGTGCGGGAAGTCGTTGTGCCAGCGTTCCCCGGCATCGTCTGCCCGTGCAAAGCGCGGGTCGAAGGCGGACTGCTCGTCGATGAAAGCCTGCCACAGGGACAGCAGGGCGATCCGGTCGGCGAGGCGGGCGGGGCGGATGGTGACGGGAGCGGCCATACAACAGACAGGGGAAAGGTCGAATGGAGGGCACGAGGTCCCCTTTTCGCCTTTCCCCCGGACTACACGAGGAAGAAACCAACGATCCCCATCACGACCCGGCGGGCACGCCTGCACCGGCGGCCCCCACCTCGGCCATCGCCACATGCCCATCCCCACGAGAGGCCGTAGGACGATTGCCGGGGAACTGAAGAATGTGTTGCGTCGGCACGGGCTTGCCGGTGCCCTTGGCCGACGGAGACGCTTCGTGGATGTAGTAGTCGCTGCTCGGCAACGTGTCGATATGGCGGCGGGCGGACACTGCTGCCGCCTGCATGCTCTCGTCGGCGTTCTGCCGCAAGGCCCGCAGGTTCTGCTGGAAGCGCAGTTCGAACAGGTCGAACGCATGTTCAAACGCCGTCCGGTCCCGCTCAAACGCCGTCCCATGCGTCCCGGTCCGCAGCAGGTGGTCCATTTTCGAGAGCATAGCGGAGAGGGCAAACAGGTACATCGCGTTGTCGGCCAGGCGGGCCTGCACGGTCTGCCGGGTGATGATCTCCTCGCGGTACCACTTGCTTGCCAGCTTGAAATGGTGCGAGTGGGCCTGCGTCAGCTTCGCCAGGCGGTCGGCCTGCGGGCGCAGGGCCGGATGGACGAGCGTGAGGGCCGGGGCCGCCGGCTTGATGCCGAGGAACAGTTGTGCCGCCAGGGGCAGCGCCCGCGAGAGCAACCGGCGGTTCAACCCGTTGCGGAAGAGGCGGCGCAGGTTGTCCTGCACTGGCTCATCCCGGTCCCAGAGCAGTGCTTCCTGGATGCCGATCATCTGCTCGGCCAGTTGCTTGCCCCCATAGGCGAAGATGAACGGCTGCATCACCTCGTTCGAACCTTCGACGATGCGGTGGATGCGGTTGTCGCGCCAGAGCCGCTCCAGCTCGTTCTCGGTCATGTACGCCTCGCCGCCCATGATCTGCATCGCGTCGTCGATGACCTCCCAGCCGATGGCCGAGCAGAACACCTTCGTGATGGCCGTCTCCACCATGATGTCGCGGTCGTTGCGGTCCAGCATCCCCGTCATCATGTAGAGCAGGCTGTCCATCGCAAACGTGAAGGCGGACATCCGGGCGATGCGTTCCTGGACCAGCTCGAACTCGGCCAGCGGACGGTTGAACTGGTGGCGCGTCTGCACCCATTTGGTGCTCTGCTCGAACGCCCGTTTGGCCGCCCCGGTGATGCCTGCCGAAAGCGTACACCGCCCGTAGTTCAGGCACGTCAGCGCCACGTTGAGGCCCTTCCCCTCCTGGTGGAGCAGGTTCTCGACCGGGACGCGCACGTTCGTGAACCGGATGCGGGCCTGCCAGGTGCCCCGGATACCCGTCTTGCTGCGGTTCTTCTGGAACACCTCCACCCCGTCCATGTCCGGCGTCACGATGAGGGCCGTCACCTTGTCCTCGGCCTTGCCGGTCTTCGGGTCCACGAACCGCTGCTTCGCCATGACGGTGAACATCCCGGCCAGCGCCCCGGAAGTGGACCACTTCTTCTCGCCGTTGAGGGTGAAGTAGGTGCCGTCGGCACTCTTCTCGCAGCGGGTCTCCTGCCCGGCGGCATCCGATCCGACGTTCGGCTCGGACAGGCAGAACGCCGACAGGTATTCGCGGGCTACCTTCGGGAGAAAGCGCTGCTTCTGTTCCTCGGTGCCAAAGAGCATGAGCGCCTTGCAGCCGATGGACTGGTGCGCCGAGACCACCACCGAGGTGGAGCCGCAGTAGCGCCCGATCATCTCCAGCACACGGTTGTATCCCGTGATGCCCAGTCCCAGGCCGTTGTACGCCTTCGGGATCGTCAGGCCCATCACCCCCAGCTCGAACAGCCGTTTCAGGCTCCATTCCGGGATGTACTGCTGCTGGTCGATCTCGATGGACGGGTGTTCGTGCTTGAGGTAGGCTTCCAGTTGCACCAGCAGGGCATCGCAGGCCGCCTTCTGCTCTTTCGTCTCGCGCGGATAGGGGAATACCCGCTCCTCCAGGAACCGCCCCCAGAACAGGTTCTTCACAAACCCCATCTCCGACGGTTCTGGCCCCATCATCACCTCGATCTCCCGGATCATCTCCTGGTCCCGGGCCGAGACGTTCTTTAACTTCAACTGATCCAATGCCATGTCTGTATCGAGCAATCAGGCGTCCCAGGACGGCCTGTGGTGAGCGAAAATTCCTGAAAAAAGCGCTTTTTCCAGATACGGGTGTATCGTCTCAGGAACGGATGGGGTTCCCGGTTTCAGGCGCAGATTCCGAACTTCTTGGAAAGTTGACCGGGGTATCTCCGTATCCTGTTTTGTAAGTTTCGGCGCTTTCCGACAAATCTTCAAGGCCCTCTGGCATGCCCTCTCCTTTTTCTTTTCTCGACAAGCTGCGCCGCCTCCAGCGCCAGAAACAGTCGCGCCTTTGCATTGGCCTGGACCCGGACCTGCCCCGGCTCCCGCCCCACCTCACCGATTCGTATCCGCCGGAGGAGGCGATCTTACACTTCTGCCGGGCCATCATCGACGCGACGGCCCCGCTGGCCTGTGCGTTCAAGGTCAACCTCGCGTTTTTCGAGGGGCTGGGCAGCCGGGGCTGGCAGGCGCTCGAAGCCGTGTTCGCCGCCCTGCCGCCGGATGTGGTCTCCATCGCCGACGCCAAGCGGGGAGACATCGGCAACACCGCCCGGTTTTACGCGCACAGCCTGTTCGACCACCTGGGCGCCGACGCGGCCACGGTAGCACCGTACATGGGCCGGGACAGCGTGGCACCGTTCCTGCAATTTCCCGGCAAGGGGACGTTCGTGCTGGCCCGGACCTCCAACCCCGGTGCGTCCGACTTCCAGGAACGCGCCTGTGGGGGCGAGCCGCTCTACTTGCACGTGGCCCGCGCCGTCAATACCTGGGGGGCCGACACGCCCGGGGCGGCGGGCCTCGTGGTCGGGGCCACCCACCCTGCACCGCTCCGCGCCCTGCGCGAAGCCTGCCCCACCCTGCCTTTCCTCATCCCCGGCGTCGGTGCCCAGGGCGGAACCCTCGCCGACGTATTGCAGGCGGCCACCGACGACGGGCTGATCCTCGTCAACAGCAGCCGCCAGGTGCTCTACGCCTCCACCGGGATGGACTTCGCCGAAGCCGCCGCCCGCGAGGCCGCCACGCTGCGCAACCAACTGGGCTAAAGGAGCATGGGGGCCTTCGTCGGTTCGTCGTTGCCGAGCGGGGTGTACCTCTACCGGCTGGAGGCAGGCACCTTCCCGCAGAGCCGGACGATGCTGCTCGTGAAGTAGGCCGTAGGGGCGTGTTTTTCACCAGGCAGGGTCAGGAGCGCAGGTCCACGACCTCGGCACCGCGTGGCGGGGTGAACTGGAATGTGCTGCCATTCACCGCCGGGTTGAGCACGATGTTCGTCAGTTCGAACACCATCTTGACGTCGTTTGCGTCCAGCACTTCCACGCGGGTGATCACGTCGTCGCTGTCGCGCATCCAGAGGGTGACGGCCTTGAAGAACGAGTCCGCCCGCTTCGGGCGGAGTTCCATCTTGAAATGTTTCTTGCCGGAGAGCGTCACCGCCTGGGTAGCCCGAACGTTGTACAGCTCGTCGAAGTTGCGGAAGAAGTCGTTGATCGAGAAGCTGGTCTCGTCCTGCACGTAGTCGTTAACGAGCACCTGGTTTTCGGCGCTGTTGAAAATCCACATCGTCCGCCCGTCGGTGACGATGGTCTGTGCCCCCGTTTCGACGCGGTATTTCTCGCGCTGCATCACCAGCCGCCCGGTGAAGCGTTGTGGCCCGTCCATGTATTCGGAGGTCATGGTCTGGGTGAAGCTGGCTTGCAGGGACTGGAGCGCGTCGTACTTGGTCTGGAGGCGACGCAGGAGCGTGGCACTGTTCTGTGCCTGGGCGACCGGGTGTCCAGCGAGGAGGACGATCAGCCCGGCAGCGAATGTCGGGAGGAGAAAACGCAGGCGGTTCATGGTCTCTGAAAAGGGTCTTGGAGGAAGGAGGGCGTGTTGTCGGGCCTCCAGGCAAAGCCTGTGCCTTCAGCCGGGAGAAGACACGGTGGTCACAGATTCTCCATACACACACGCCTGGAAGGCGTCGTGCAGGGCTGCCAGGTCCCGTGCATCGTTGTAGACGTGGAGGCTGATGCGGACGGCGTTGCCGCGCCCCGAGACGGCCACCTGCCGGGCAGCCAGGGCCTGGCGCAGCGCCGCCATCGACAGCGGCGGAGGTACGCGCACGCCCACGAGGTGGTGCCCGCGCCAGGCCGTGTCTTCGACCTCGAAGCCGAGCGCCTGTGCCTCCGTCCACACCGCCGCGGCCAGCGCCTGCGTATACGCCTGGATCCGGGCCGGTTCCCAGGCCATGACGAGGCCCAGGGCCGCCTCGAGCAT
>CAZLRO010000184.1:0-7990 GCA_964561865.1 uncultured Rhodothermaceae bacterium
CCCGGCGCTGCTGGCGGCGGCCTCGACCGCAGCAGCACAGGTGCAGGGGATGGGTGCCGGGCCTGCCGCCGCCCCTGCCGCCCTGGCGGTGGCGGGTGCGCCGCCCATGCTGCCGGTGGATGCCCCGCACCGGGTGGGGGCTGCGGAAAAGCAGGTGCTGCTCGAAGCGGTGGCCGATGCGGCCTTCGCCTTCGACGAGGCGGTGGCCGAAGTAGAGGCCAGCTACCAGGAAGCCGTCCGGCAGGTACTGGTCCTCACCTCGGAGGGGCACGTGGTGCGCAAGGCGGCCAGCCTGCTGGGGCTGCGCGTGGTGGTGACCCTGCGGACCAGCGCCGGCCCGGTGACGGCCACCGCCCTCTCCGGCGGGACGGGGGGCTTCGGGTACTTTTTCCTGCACCGCCCGGAAGACCTGGCCTGCGAGGCGGTGAACCGTGCCCTCGTGCAGGCGCAGGCACGGCCCTTGCTCGAAGGACGCTATCCTGTTGTGCTGGGAGCGGGATGGGGGGGAGCCTGGCTTCATGAAGCAGTGGGCCACCGCCTCGAAGCCGATGCCCTGGCTGGCGCGCGTCCGGTGCGACCCGGCACCCGGCTGGCCCGCCCCGACGTCCACATCTCCGACGACCCGTGGCGACCCGAAGGCCGTGCCACCATGCAGTGGGATGACGAGGCCTACCCCACCGCCCCGGTGCGGCTGGTGGAAGCCGGGGTGGTCACCGCGTTGCTCACCGACCGTGCCCACACGATGCGGTACGAGCTACCCGGCACAGGCCACGCCCGGCGTCAGGACTATCGCCAGGCCCCCTTGCCCCGCATGACCAACCTCGTCCTCGAACCCGGCACCGCCACTCCCGCCGACCTGCTGGCGGATGTGTCGGACGGCCTCTACGTCACGATGCCGGGCAGGGGGCGTGTAGAGCCGGAGCACGACCGGTTCATGCTGGAGGTGATTGAGGGCTGGCGCATCGTGCGGGGACGTCTGACTGTGCCGGTGAATGATATCATCCTGGAAGGGACGCTCTCGACGGCGCTGGACGCGCTGGTCGGAGTGGGCAACGACCCCCGCCTCGAAACTGCAAGAGGCGTCTGCCGCAAGGCCGGGCAGTCGGTGCCGGTGTCGGTGGAGATGCCGACTGTTCTGCTCTCAGCACTCCAGGTACGCCCGGCCTGGATAGCAGGGAACAAATAGTGTCCCTTCTTTACCCCTCCCAACTCAGTTCATCCGGGGGTCGTCCGGGAAGTTGGATAGGAGGGCGAATTCGCCGCCTTTCTGCCGCAGCAGCGTACGCCAGAGCAAGTCAGGTCGGTGGTCAAACACCAGGGCGTCGTGGCCCGACTCCATGATCCAGTCGCCGCGCCGGACTTCCTCTTCCAGTTGGCCCGAAGCCCAGCCTGCGTAGCCAATAAAGAACCGCAGGGCTTCTACCGAGGGTGGGTTCTCCTCGATGAGGTGTTTCAGCGTTTCGAAGTCTCCTCCCCAGTAGACCCCAGGAATCACCTCGACCGCATCGGGCATCTGGTCGCCCAGCCGGTGCAGGAAGTGCAAGGTGTTGGGCTGGACCGGCCCCCCCATCGCCACCGGATCGGCATAGCGTTCCAGCCCGTCCAGCAGTTCGTGGACATGCAGGGTCAGCGGGCGGTTCAGGATCAGGCCAAAGCTGCCCTGCTCGCTGTGTTCACACAGGAAGACCACCGTGCGGCGGAAGTTGGGGTCAGGCATCACCGGCGGTGCGATGAGCAGGGTACCTGCGGCCAGCGGTGGATCGGGGATGTTCATGAAGCCTGGAGTCCGGGAACAAGTAGCAGCCAAAGGGAAAAATACAACGGCCTCGCTGTGTCCCAACGGAGAGCCTCTCCTCTGTACTGCACGATTTAGGTTTTTCGGTTTTGGGCCGATCCCCAAAGTAGCCTGTTAGACAGGTAGAGGGCCACAAAGTTCAGCGCATGGTTCAGTATGAAGGATTTATGGGAGGCTGATAGGCCGCTGCGGCATACAGACACCCGCCCTGTGGCTCCCCCGCCTTCCGGGGGCAGGGATGAAGTGATCTGGCTGACACCGGAGGAATTTATGCAGGTGGTAGCTGCTGGCCCGAAGGCCATGGCCCGGGTGCTGAGCCGGTATGTACGGCCGGAAACAGGATCGGATGCGTTGTCCCGGTCCAGGCCGACAGCACGGGCACCCAAACCCCCCCGGCGCGGTCCAACCGTGCCCGTTGCGATTCTGGACCTGGATGACCCCGTCCGGGTGACGCCCCGTGCGTTACCGCCAGCGTTGCCGGCTGCTACGCCTCCTCCGGCGGCTGTTCCCCTGGCCCCTGAAGCCCCCACTGCGCCTGTTCCGGAGTCTGTCGGGGCATCGTCCCCGCAGCCGAGCCGTCCTGCCGCAGGTACAACCCCAGCTCCTCCGCCCGCTCCGGCAGCGGCAGCCCGGCCCCAGCGAAAACCCCAGCAAGCCTTCATCGAAGTACTGCTGATCGGGTTTATGATCACGCTGGCCGTAGCCGCCAGCTACCTGGTGATGCACTGGATGGGCTTCGCGGGGTTCCTGACCAGCTTCGGACAGTGATGGAAGAGGGAGGGGCGGTGGCAATCCGCACTCCGAAATTCCCCTCCTGAGAACAGGAGGGGCCAGGGGAGATAGGCTCCCGCTGGTCTACCTCTGTGGCCCGGGGCCTGTCCCGAACGCAGGTGAGGGAAGCCACCTCTCCTTCGCATGGAGAGGGATGGAAGCCCCAATCCGCAATCCGAGATCGGCACTCCGAGACCCTGACCCTCATCCCCGGCGTTTTTGCAGGGCCTGGTACGCTCCGCACCACCAGTCGGCGTCGCGGGTGAGGGTGGTGATGGTGATGTCGTGGAAATGGGGGATGAGGCTGATCAGCAGGGGCGGGACGGCGTGCCAGTGCCCGGCCAGCAGATGGGCTTCCAGTTGGTCGGCGGCGGTGCGGCTCCAGCGCCACTTCTCCCGCAGGGCTTCGGACTTCTTCCAGTAGTTCCGGTCGTCCCAGGCGTTGGCGCTCTCGTCGATGGTTTGCCAGATGCCCCGCAAGCTGAACACCAGGAACGCAGCCATGTCGCGTTCTTCCACCCCGAACGTCGGGCGCTGGGCCAGCAGCCGCAGCACCTCGGCACACGAGCGCAGGTGGGCGTGGCGTTTCCGGGCAGGCGTCTCGCCCGTTTCAATGATGCGGGCCATGCTGGGGTGCTCCGGTGCCGTGCCTCACTTCACCAGCAGCATCGAGCGGGTCAGGTGCTGCCCGGCGGCTTCGAGGCGGTAGAGGTAGACGCCGCTGGAGAGGTGGCTGGCGTCGAAGGGCACCTCGTAGCGCCCGGCAGGCTGCAAGCCCTGGGTCAGCGTGGCGACTGCACGGCCCAGCACGTCGTACACGCGCAGGGAGACCTCGGTGGCCTGGTTGAGCGTGTAGCCGATGGTGGTGGTCGGGTTGAACGGGTTCGGGTAGTTCGCCGCCAGCGTGATGGCCTGGGGAACTTCCGCCCCCTCGTCGTCTGTGCCAACCGACACCAGGAACGAAGCCCGGATGGGCAGGACGCGGTTCAGGAGGATGGATTCACCATCACTCGTGATGAGGTGGAAGGGTGCCCAGCCTTCGATGTTGGGGGGGAGGGTCAGGAACGAAACGGCATCCGCTTCACTGGTATTGCCGGTATATTCCGACACACCCATGATCAGGTAGTTCGTATCGGTTCCGATGTTCGTTAGCCCAATGTAAACCGGGTCCGGGAGGTTGGCGAGTTCGGCCTGGTATGCCCGCAAGTCTACTGTGTGGAACGTGTATTCCGGGGCACTGCTGCCAGAACGGCTGTCGATCACATCCAGCCCCAACAGTTCGGTGCCAGGTTCCCCATTGCCATCGTCGGCCCAGACATGGAGACGGAAATCGTGGGTGCCGGAGCCATTTCCAAAGTCGCTCTCGTAAAACGGAGCCAGTGATACGGATTGGAGCGTGGCCCCCTCAAAGCCGGAAAACTTGTTTGCAAATCCCCCGGTACTCCCCAGGGAGTAGGCTTCAATGGTGAGCTGGTTGCCGGTCTGGCTCGTGACTACCACGTTCCCATCGTCGTAGATCACGTCCTCGATGGCGGTGTTGCCGGTATCCTGGTTCCATTCCGCCGCATAGGTGACGACCACCCCGCTCTGTCCGGGTTCGGCGTGGGCGACCATCAGGGTCAGGCGGGAGAAGGTGCCGGTGAAGGTGGGGTTCTCGCCGGGGTCTACCTCCACCACTTCGAGCAGGCCGCTGCTGTGTTCGAGGATGGCGCGTGCCTGCAGCCGCGCCCGGAATGTTGCCAAGTCCACCACCGGGGAGGTGTCGACGGCATCGAAGGTGAGGGCGAAGCTGGACACGTCGGTCCAGGACAGATACTGCACCCCGCCGCTGCTGAGGGTGAACTGCGAGGTGGCCGTCTCGGTGGCGGCCTGTCCGTCGCGGGTGAGGGTGGGCACGGTCTTGAGGCCCTGGCGCTGCGGCGAGGTGAAGCCAAAGCGTGGGTCGAGGGCGGTGTTGTTCACAAACAGGGCCGTATGAAAGTCGCCGACGATGTCCTTCATCGTGGTGCCGTTGGCGGTGAAGACCGCCGTCAGCCCGGTGGCCCCGGTGCTCTGGTTCTGCGTGATGGTGCCGGTCACCGGCGTGCCCAACTGGTCGCCGATGTAGGTGGTGAACAGCCCGGCCCGCTGGTAGTCGCCAAACAGCCCGGCGGCGGTATCCCAGCCCAGCAACTCCAGGTTGTGGTTGCTGGGATTGGTCACATAGGTGATGCTGCGGCCCTGGTAGCCGCCCTGGAGTTCTGCCCATTCGGACAGCCCCTCATTCACAAACGTGAGCTCGCCCGGCTCGTAGTTGTTGTGGATCAGGTGCTGGTACTCGTGCATCGCGGTGGCGAGGATGGTGTTTTCGCCCTGCGAGAACGAGTTGGGGCTGGTGATGGTGGGGTCGGTGTCGAGGTAGAGCACGTCCGCCTGGTTGCCGTCGCAGCCCGCACCCACGCACAGGTCGGCGGGGGTGACGTAGCCGAGGATGAAGCCCTGGCCGGTGCTGCCCTCGGTGATGTCGTAGAGCAGGATGTCCACCTTCCCGTCACCGTCCACGTTGGGCGGGTCGCCGAAGATGGCGTTGTCGATGGCGATGATGCCCATGTTGGGGTCATAGGATGGGTACGGCCCCTGGTCGGTGCGTTCGAGCAGGGCCGTTTGCAGGAACGCGACATCGCCATCGTTCACATTCCCGTTGCCGAGTTCCCCATCCTCCACCCAGATGTTGGCAATATCGCTGGAGGCCTTGAGCGTGAAAGACTTGGTTGTCCAGGAGGCCGTCGTCATCAGGTTTTGCAGCACGTTGAATGACTGGACGGCCCCCACCTGGTACGCCGTGCCTTTGGCTGCCGGTCGCCACCCCGCCGCCTTCCGCGCATGAAACTGCCGCAACTGCTCCCGGCCCTCCGGGCTGTTGTGCAGCACGTCGGTGATGTGGACGGTCTGCGGCGTGTCGGACGGGGCCTTGCCCGCCCCCGCCACCGGGAAGGTCAGGGGCCGCACGGTGATAGACTGGGCGGAGGCTGCCGTGCTGAGCACGAGGAGCAGTCCGAGCAAAGAGGTTGGCTTCATCGCGGTCGTGTGCAAAAAAGATGAGCAGAACGGCAGGCAGGCACCACCCGTATGACGGAAAAGGGCCTCCTGTCGGGATCGGCAGGCCTTTTGCCAGGTTAACAGCAAAGACGTTTTTTCCGGCGTGCACCGGTCACCCGGGCGTTAAGCAAAAACCGAACCGCCCGGTCGTACTTTCTCTCCGAAACACCCGGTGCATCCCGAAATACCCTCTGGCGTCCCGATTCCTCCCTGAACCCGCGTACCTGTATGAAAGTTCTTGTTCTGTGCAGTGGGCTGTTGTTTCTGCTGGCGGGCTGTGCCGCCCTGTATCCACCTGCCACCCCGCCGCCGGTGACAGTACAGGGCCTGATCAGCGCCCGTGGTAGTGAACCCACCGGCGTCTGGGTGCTCGAAACCGCGTCCCAGAGCAAATATGTGCTCGTGTTCGCGGAAAGGCCAACGGAGGGTTTCTCCACGGTGGCGACGTACCAGGTGACAGGCGAACTGTTCTATACGACCGCGGACGGCTGGCCCTGGCCGCACCTGCGTGTGGCAACGGTGGCGGCCCTGCCGAACCAGGAGTAGCCCGCAATGACGCCGGTCTTCCGCATCGAGACCGACCGGGTGCGGCTCGTCTGGAGCGGCAAGCGCCGTCAGGTCGCCGGGCCGCCGGTGTCTACCGGGCTGGACGGCCCTGTGCAACTGCTGCAACCTGCGCCGACGTTTGCACACCTCGACGTGACCCAGGCCGGGCCATTGCAGGAGCAGACTGACTACCTGCTCTTCGTCCAGACGCTGGCCCCGGCAACGGTGATGCTGCACCACCGCGACCCGGTGCTGCTGCGCGGGCTGCACGGAGCCGACGACGGACGCACGCTGCACGGGGTGGTCAACTTCGGGGCGCAGGTGGGGCAGAGCCGGTTCGTCGTGGCGGTGGACGGGAAGCCGCACCTCGCCTTCATCGTCTCGGTCAGCCCGTCGAAGCTGGACTATGTGCAGGATTACCGGGCGATGCGTGCGGAGGTGGAAGCCTTCGCACGGGGGCTGGCGCTGGAATACCTGCGCACGACGGTACAGCCGGGGGAAGGGGTGCCTGCGTGGCCCGTCGGTACGCCGGGCTGGGTGCTGCTGCTGCACACGCTGCTGGCGGATCTGGAACAGGCCCTGGGGTATGTGGCGGCGCACCCGTACCGCGCGATGACGACGGCACCGCAGATGACCCGCATCGGACAGGTGCGCCCGCCCAGCGCCGCCGTCCGGCGCGCCGTGCTGACCGGACGAGGACAGGGCGGCTGGACGCGGCTGCGCGATGGAACCCCGGTGCATACCCACCTGCCTGCACCCCGCCCGCAGTATGCGCTGGACACCCCGGAGCACCGGTGGATCGCCGCCCGGCTCCAGCACCTGGGAAATCTGCTGGGCACCCTGCGGGGGGCCGAGGCCCGGCGGCCCGGTGTGCGGCAGGGAGCCATCGACCGCGAACTGGCGTCGATGCAACAGCGGGTGGGGGCGCTGGGGCAGCTACCCCCTTTCCAGGAAAGCACGGCGGCGACAGAGGCCACCCCCCTCGAACCCTCCCTGCGGCTGCTCACCGCCCCCGGCTATCGGGAGGCGTATCAGGCCCTGCTCCGGCTTCAGCAAGGACTGCACCTCGAAGGCGAAGCCCTGGCCCTGACGCTCAAAGACCTGCACCTGCTCTACGAATATTGGTGTTTCCTCACCCTGGTGCAACGGGTCGCCGATGCAACCGATTCGAGCCGCCCCCCCTTGTCGTTGCTTTCGGTCGCACAGGATGGGTTGCGGCTGCGGCTGCGCCAGGGGCGGGACCAGACGGTGGGGTGGGACCTGCCGGGGGGCGGCCAGGTGTCGCTCACGTACAATCCCCGCTTTGGGGGTAAAGCCTACCTGGTGCCGCAGCAACCGGATTTTCTGCTGACGGTGGCCCCTCCGGATGGCCCCCCCCGGCACTATGTGCTGGATGCCAAGTACCGGATCGACACCACGCCGGGGTATGTGCGGCGTTTCGGGATGCCGGGGCCACCAGTAGAGGTCCTCAACGACCTGCATCGGTACCGCGACGCCATCCGCATCCGGGGCGAACGGACGGTCGTACAGGCACTGGTGCTGTTTCCCTGGCGGGAAGACGTCGCGGGCACGTTCGCCGCCAGCCGCCACTACCGCCTGCTCAACACCGTCGGGATCGGTGCCCTGCCCCTGCTCCCCGGCGCTACCGACCCGCTGGCAGCATGGCTCCGGCAGGTGGTGGGGGGATAGGTGTTGGGTGCTTGGAGCTTGGTACTTGGAGGGCGAAGAGGGCCTTCGCCCCTACGGGGGCTTGGCAGGACCTTTCCCCTGTGCGTCATTGCGAGGAGCTTGACCGATCTC
>CAZLRO010000185.1:0-7915 GCA_964561865.1 uncultured Rhodothermaceae bacterium
CGCCGCGCCAGCAGGATCTGCCCGACGGTGTTGTTGATCTTGTGCGCCCCGGTGTGGCAGAGGTCCTCGCGCTTGAGGTAGAGGCGCAGCCGTCCGCCGAGGGCATCGGAGAGCCGGTCGGCACGGGTGAGCGCCGTAGGCCGCCCCACGTAGGTGCGGAGCAGGTGGTGGTATTCGGCCCGGAAATCGTCGTCCTGCCGGGCGGTGGCGTAGGCAGCTTCGAGTTCCGCCAGGGCGGGCATCAGCACCTCCGGGACGAACCGCCCGCCGTAGGGGCCGAAGTGCCCGTGGGCGTCCGGGGCGGTATAGCGAGGGGGAGGGAGCATACGGGAAACTTACGTTACAAGTCGTCGTTTGGGAATGCCAAAACGTTCTTGCCCGGGGCCATGCTGGAAACCACCCTGCATCGGTATATCATCAAGGATACCGCCATTCTGAACGGCGAACCTATCATCGCAGGAACCCGGACGTCGGTTCGGGCGGTCGTAGAGGTGTGGCACGCGGGCACCCCGCCCGAAGCTATTCCAGACGGAATGCCCCATCTGACGCTCGCCCAGGTTTTTGATGCCCTCAGCTACTACAGTGACCATCAGGAAGAAATTAACCACTATATCGAGCAGAATCGCATCCCGGACGAACGGATTGATCCGCTGGTGCGGGGATGAACCGAGGGTTGTTTGTCTGCGTGATCCTCGATGAGGATGTTCATGTCCTGGTGGCAGAAATGGTCCGCCGCTATGGGTTCGAAGCCACCACAGCACGCGATCAAGGATGCCTGGGCGTATCCGATGCAACGTTGTTGCAACATGCGGTTTCGATGCAATGTGCGCTCGTGACCCATAACCGTGTCGATTTCGAACGGCTCGCACAGGGATACTTTGAGTCAGGGCGGTCACACTGCGGCCTTATTCTTGCTGTTCGCCGTAGTCCGTATGAGATTGCCAGGCGGCTTTTGCAGATTCTCAACCACGTGACAGCCGACGAAATGCTGAACCAGCTCTACTACATCTGAACGGTTATTCCTGCCCACACCTCGAAAAACGCCGCCATCCGGTCGAAATCCTTGATGCCCGGTGCCTGTTCGAGGCTGCTGGAGAGGTCGATCCCGGCGGGACACACGGTCTGGACGGCAGTGGCGACGTTGGCGGCAGAGAGGCCGCCGGCGAGGAACAGCGGAAACTCGGCGGCCAGCGTGCGGGCGATGGCCCAGTCGAACGCCTGCCCGGTGCCGCCGTGCTGGTCGGTGTGGTGGGTGTCGAGCAGGAAATACGTGGCGATGCCGTCGTAGGGCTGCATCCGGGTGCGGAGCGTGGCAGCGGTGTCGCCTGCGGCTACGCGGAAGGCTTTGATGACCGGGCAGCGCATCCGGGCACAGACCTCGGGCGACTCCTCGCCGTGCAGTTGCACGAGGTGGAACCCCACCTCCTCCACGCGGCGGTTCACCGCGTCCGCCCCTTCATCGACGAACACGCCCACGGCCTGCGGCCCGTACATCCAGCCGATGATCTCCTTCGCCACCGGTGGCGCAACGTAGCGGGGACTGGCCGGGTGCTGGATGAAACCGAGGTAGTCGGCCCCCGCTGCTGCCGCGTAGCGGGCGTCTTCGAGCCGGGTGATGCCGCAAATCTTGAGTTTCATGGGTACAGGATCAGGGGGCGGGTTCGGCGTCCAGCAGGGCGGCCACCGCCTGTTTCAACGCGGCCAGCGCTTCGCCGGGCTTCTCTGCCCGCATGAACGCCTCGCCAATGAGCACGGCGTCGAGGCCCTGCCGCCGCAGGAACGCCAGCTCGTCCGCCGTCTTCATCCCGCTCTCGGCCACACGGATGACCGTCGGCGGCACGTGCGCGAACACCCGCGGCGCGTGGTGCAGGTCTACCTCGAACGTGTGCAGGTTCCGGTTGTTCACCCCCAGGATCGTCACCTGGTCGAAATCGATGCGGTCGAGTTCGGCCTGTGCATACACCTCGACGAGGCAGTCCAACCCCAGGGCGGTGGCGGCCTGGTGGAGGTCACGCAGCGCGGGGCGGTCCAGCACGGTGGCGATGAGCAGCACCGCATCGGCCCCGTAGGCTTTTGCTTCGACGAGCTGGTAGACGTCGAGGATGAAGTCCTTGCGCAGCAGCGGCAGATCGACGGCGGCCCGTGCGCGGCGCAGGTGGTCCGGCGAGGCGCGGAAATGCAGCGGCTCGGTGAGGACGGAGATCGCCTCGACCCCCGCGTCGGCGTACTGCCCGGCGAGGTCGGCTACGTCGAACGGGGCGCGCAGCAGCCCTTGCGAGGGCGAGGCGGGCTTGAGTTCGGCCAGGATGGCGAGGTGTGGCTGCCGCAGCGCCCGTGCCAGCGAGGCCGTCGGGCGCGGGAACAGTGGACTGTCTTCGAGGGCACGCACGGGCACGCGGGCCTTGCGGTCGGCCACGAGTACGCGGGTGTCCGCCACGATGCGGTCGAGGATCGTCATACGGCCACCGGGACGGCGTTCGAGACGCGGATGAGGGCGTGCAGCTTGTGTCGGGCGGCCCCGCTGTCGAGGCTCTCGCGGGCGGCAGCCAGGCAGGCGTCGAGGTCTGGAAAGCGGTCGGTGGCGTAGAGCGCCCAGGCAGCGTTGAGCAGCACCGCGTCGCGCACCGGGCCGGGCTGCCCGTCGAGCAGGGCGCGGAGCGTGGCGGCGTTCTCCTCCGCCGCCCCGCCCCGGAGCGTGGCGAGGGATTGCCGCGCCAGCCCAAGCTGTTCGGGCGTGACAGTACGGCGGAGCGGTGCGTCCATCCCGCTTCTCGCCTCAAACACCAGCGTCTCGCCCGACAGCGCGATCTCGTCGAGGCCGTCGGCGGCGTGGACGCTCAGGACGTGGGCTGCGCCGAGGCGGTGCAGGATCGCGGCCATCTGCTGGGCGACGGACGTGCTGAAGCCGCCCACCAGGTGGTGCCGCACAGAGGCCGGGTTGCACAGCGGGCCAAGGATGTTGAAAAAGGTGCGGACGCCGAGGGCGCGGCGCACCGGCATCACGTGGCGCACCGCCGGGTGGAAGTTGGGCGCGAACAGGAACGCCAGCCCGACTTCGCGCAGGCAGGTTTCAACGCCGTGCTTGCCGAGGTTCACCTGCACGCCGAGCGCCGCCAGAACGTCGGCAGCCCCTGCCTGCGACGACACGGCGCGGTTGCCATGCTTGGCGACGGTGACACCCGCCCCGGCACAGACCAGCGCCGCTGCCGTCGAGAGGTTCACCGTGCCCGCCCCGTCGCCGCCGGTGCCCACGATGTCGAGTGCGTGGAAATCCTCCACCACTACCGACACGGCGTACTGGCGCATCACCCGCGTGAAGCCGGTGAGTTCATCGAGTGTCTCGCCGCGTGCCCGCAGGCCCAGCAGCAGGCCCGCCGTCTCCTCCGGCGAGGCTTCCCCCCGCAGCAGCACGTGCATCGCAGCCTCGGCCTCCTCCTGCGAGAGCGTCTGCTGGTGCGCGATTTTCTGGAGCCAGGGTTTCACGGGTTCGGATTCAATTTCGCGCTCCGCACCCGGCGCAGCCAGTTGTCGATCAGTTTTGGCCCTTCCGAGGTGAGCACGCTTTCGGGATGAAACTGGATGCCTTCGACGGGCCAGGTACGGTGGCGCAACCCCATGATGACGCCGTCTTCGGTCTCGGCCGTCACAGCCAGCACGTCGGGCAGCGTGGCGCGGTCCACCACCAGCGAATGGTAGCGCGTGGCCGTGAAGCCGGGGGCCACGTCTTCAAACAGGCCCGTACCGTCGTGCAGGATGGCGCTCGTCTTGCCGTGCATCAGCGTGGGTGCGTAGGTGACGGTGCCGCCGAAGACCTCGCCGATGGCCTGGTGCCCCAGGCATACGCCGAGGATAGGGATGTCCGCGCCCAGTTCCCGGATGACCGCCTCGGTGATGCCCGCGTCTGCCGGGCGGCCCGGCCCCGGCGAGATCAGGAGGCCGTCGGGCCGCAGGGTCCGCACTTCCTCCACCGTCAGCGCATCGTTGCGCACCACACGCACCGCCGCCGACCGCGCCACCAGATGGACGAGGTTGTACGTGAACGAGTCGTAGTTATCGAGGACGAGGATCACGCAGGTGTAAATGGGCGGAGGGGTGGGGGGTAGTGGCGGGATGTCCACATCGCAACCATAATGACCACATCGCAACCATGCCTGTTTTAATTTATGCTATAACCCGACCCAATACCCCTCTCATCAGCACACCCGCACCAGTTTCCCATACTTCTACGCTGTGCTCACGTGCCCGTCTTGCACGTAGGCGTGGGGGTCAGGGGCTGTACGGCACCGGCCTGCCCATCACCGCCCGGCATTGGCAGGATCACCCCGGGCAGATGCAGGCGCTGCAACACCAGTTCTGCCAGCGTCTCGATGAAGAGGGAATGGCAGTTGAGGTTGTACATCACCTCATAGGTCAGGCCCAGGGCTTCGGCTTCCTCCCGCACCCGCATATCCAGCCGCCAGGCTGTCTCCACATGATCGGAGACAAAAGCCATCGGGACGACGAGCACGCTCCGGTGTCCGGCCTGGGCCAGGGACTGCAAGACCTCGCTGGTCCCTGGTTCAAACCACCGGCCCCATCCGAAGCGGCTTTGCAGGGCCTGGAAATGGGAGCGGTCATGCCCGCGCAGGTCCAGCAACTGGTCGATGGTTTGTTGGACCTGTGCGCGGTAGGAGCCATACCCCTGCCGGGTCGTACAGGCCAGCGTGCCTTCGGTGGTAAAGAGCAGGGGCACCTCGGCCCGCACGTCTTTCGGGAACCGTTGCAGGGTCTGGTCGATCCGTTCGTTCAGCGCCTGCACATATTTGGGATGGGTGCCATAGGCCCGCACCACCGACAGGGGCCAGGTAGCCTCGGGGCGGTGCTGTTGTACCGCCTGCCAGTACAGAAGGACAGAACCTGTGGTGGCGGCAGCGTAGTGCGGATACATGGGCAACAGTACCACCTGACCGATCCCGTCGGCCTCCATCCGGGTCTGCACCTCGGCAATGGAGGGGTGCCCGTAGCGCATGGCCGGGTACACCCGAAACCCCACCTGATGGGTCTTGCCAAGCCGGTCGTTCAGCCAGGCTTCCAGGGTGCGGGCCTGCTCGCGGGTCAGGCGCTGGACAGGAGAACTCCCCCCGATGACCTCGTAGGCCGGCCTTGCCCGGACGGCCTGTTGCTGCGCCAACCACCGGCAGAACACTTCCCGCACCCCCACCGGCAACGGCCAGCGGTGAACCACCGGGTCCATGTAGCCAGCGTGCCCACAGGCGGCTACCTCGTCCGGCGTCGTCGGGCCGCCCGAAGCCAGCAGCACTACCCCCACTTGTTCACCAGGTGCCACTGTCAAGGGCGCATCCGGAAACAGGCTCCCCTCCTCGACCCGACGGTCACGGCGATACTGTTTCAGGAACTGGCGTGGCGACATTGTATCCTTGGCATTCGGAACCGAACCCGTTGTGAACCTACAGGGAGGGACGACCAGGGGCAGTCAATTTAGCACTGATGGTTTCGGCAGATCATTGAACTTTTTAATAAGCCCCCCCCCTTAACCAATCCTTCTTCATTCCCTTTTCCCGTTGGTTCGGAAGAGACAAACCCTGTGCCCGGAGCCATCCCACAGCAGGGCTTATCCCGATCTTGCCCGAAAATCCTTCCAGGTCTGTCGGGGTATCGCTTCTTGCCAGGTGATGCACTCCATCGGGGCCGCATGCTGCCGGAAACCGTCCCGGCCGCAACCCTTCAGCAGCCCACACCCTGAACACCCATGACCAGTACGGGATACACGCGGCAACCCGGCTGCCTGATATACGTGCCGTTCTGCCCGTTTCAGGAAGCGGGGGTGCAACCCGTGTCTTCTCATATAGGGACGGCAGCAGGTGGGTACTTTCGCATTGTCCCGGTACAACAGACCTAGTGCAAACCGGATTTATTAAGGGGATGCGAGATGTCAGGAGGATGCGCCGGAAAGTGCGGCCCGAACGGATTTGGGCAGGCTTTCAAAGACGAGTTGATAGGAATGGTCGATGAGGGCACGGACTTGGGCATCGGGCAAGTCCTGACCGGGAAACACGGTGTTCCAGTGCCGCTTGTTCATGTGGTAGCCGGGCTGGACGGCGGCATACTGCTCCCGCAGCTCGACGGCCCGTGCGGGGTCGCACTTCAGGTTGAGACTCAGCGGACCCTCCCGAAGTCCCATGAGCGCAAACATCTTGCCCCCAATCCGGAACACCAGTACGTCTTCACCAAAGGGTAGGTCCTCGGTGACGTATGGTTTTGAGTTGCAATAACGGTATAAGGATTCAACGTTCATGGGGATGCCAACAGGTTCGTGTTACCAGGAGACGTCAGCGGTCACTGCGCTTCAGGGTTGCGTGTTGCCTCGGACGGGTGTGGATGCTTGGCGCGGACTGCCTGTTGCTGCTGCTGCTTCTGCTGGGCCAGTTCATAGGACCGCCGCAGCAACACGAGGGCCGTTGCCACATCGGCGGGCACGCGCAGGTACCGGCTCACCCAGCCACTGTCAGGAAGGATGTGGTGGGGCGCGGCTTCCCCGGCAGCAATCACCGCATCCCGGACGGGCCGGGGGAACGGGATATCGACCAGGTGATCGCCGTGGATATGGCCGATTTCACGGGTTCCGAGGCGGTATTCCATCCCGCCAAAGCGATGGGGAGTCGCCGTCACCCCCGGCCAGAGGGTCACGGCTTCGTGGATGGTAGTGTGGGCACCGGGTATCGACATGAGAGCCTCCGTTCAGGGATTCATGGACAAGGATGGTGCATGGGTTACCTGATGCAGTAGGTCGTCTACAGCGGCCAGGGCATCCGGATGGACGGTATGCCCCCAGCCTGGATAAAGGCGTGTGGTGACGGTGCCGCCCAGGACAGTCAGGACGGAGGCGGCATGGTGGACGCGGTGTACCGGGATATGCGGGTCGTCGTCGCTGCATCCGAGGAATACGGGGGTGCCGTCGAGCGTACCGGCATCCTGCCGTTCCAGTCCTTCCGGCCCGATCAGCCCGCCGCTCAGGCCCACGACCCCGCCATAGCGCCGGGCATGACGGGCCGCAAACTCCAGGGCCAGGCAAGCTCCTTGCGAAAACCCCAGCAGCACCGTCCTTTCCGGGGTGATGCCGTGGGCTTCCAGCCGGGCAACCGCTGCGATAACCGCCTGGATGGCCGATGAGAGCCAGGGTTCGTTCTGCGCCAGCGGGGCCATGAACCGATACGGATACCAGGTATGCCCGGCAGCTTGCAAGGCCACCTGGGTCCACCCGGGCAACTTGTTCCAGGGCCGAGCCAACGCCAGCATGTCGTCCGCCGAACCACCCCGGCCATGCAACAGGACCAGGGCCGCACGGGCTTCGTGTGGAGGAAGACCTGCCCACCGCAGTGGCTGGGTTTCATGCAGGACCATACGGTGTCTCCATCGGTGGGGAGAATCGGGGCCAGGCCGGTACGGCGAGCGGCACCAGGGCCGGGGCGATGCGGTCTCGATGTGGTTCGAGCCAGGGGGGCAACTGCAAGCCAGTACCGAGGGTTTCGGGGGACTCGTCCACGAAGAAGCCGGGGCCACGGGTTGCCAGCTCAATGATGTGTCCGTCCGGGTCCTGGGTGTAGATGCTCTTGAAATAGACCCGGTCCCGCACGGGCGAGACCGCCACACCGGCATCGAGGAGGCGTTCCCGCCAGGCGACCTGGGTGGCTTCGTCCCGGACGGAGAAGGCCAGGTGGTGGGTCTGCCCCGCCCCCATCCGCATCCGCCGGGTCTTGGCCGGGTCCCGCTCGAAATACGTGATGAGCGTGCCGGGACGGCCTTCCTCCCGGCCCCAGTACCAGTGTGCCGAGGTGGGGTCGTCGAAGTTCGCAGTCATCTTCACCCGGCGCAACCCCAGCAGGTCGTGGTAGAACCGGTGTGTCTGTTCAAGGTC
>CAZLRO010000186.1:0-7908 GCA_964561865.1 uncultured Rhodothermaceae bacterium
ATCAGGGTCGATCTCATGAGATTGACCCTGATCGACCATGCTCCTCGCAAGGACACAAGAGGGAAGGTGACGTTGATCGACCACCCTTGACCCCTCCTGTCCAGGAGGGGCACTCGGTAGAGCTTTTGGAACGGCCTGCAATCCGAGATCCGCCCTCCGAGATCCGCCTCCGAAATCTCTCCTCACATGAGGGTGGGCTGGATACCGGGGATGCCGAGGCGCATGCGGTAGAGGCCGTTGCGGGCGCAGAGGTAGAGTGTCTGCCCGTCGGCGTCGCCCCAGGCCATGTTGTGGACGTGCATCGGGGTCACGATGGTGCCCAGGTGCCGCCCTTGCGGAGAGAGCACCCACAATCCGCCGGGGCCGGAGACGTACACGTTGCCTTGTCGGTCCACCTTCACCCCGTCGATGGCATCCTCGCCGGGGGCGTTGGTCATGTCGAAGAACACTTCGCCGGGTCCGATGGTGGCGTCGGGCCGCACGGGGTAACGCATCACCACCTTGTGCCGGTCGTCCCAGTTGCCCACATAGAGGTATTTTTCATCCGGGGAGAAGGCGAGGCCGTTGGGGCCGCTGAGGGCGTTGGTGAGCAGGCGCAGCCGTCCCTGGTGCAGGCTGTAGACCCCCTGGTAGGGCAGTTCCTTGCGTGGGTCGTCGAGCACCTTCGGCAGCCCGAAGGCCGGGTCGGTGAAGAACAGTGCCCCGTCGCTGCGGTAGACGAGGTCGTTCGGGCTGTTGAGGCGCTTGCCCTGGTAGCGGTCTGCCAGCACGGTGGTCCGTCCGTTGCCGTCGAGGCGGACGACGCGGCGGTTGCCGTGTTCGTTGACCGTGAGGCGGCCCTGGGCGTCCAGGGTGAGGCCGTTGGAGCCGGGCTGCCGGTATTCGGCGATGTCCACTCCGCTGTAGCCGCTGGGAGTGCGGTAGACCTCCAGGCGGTTGTCCGGCGTCCAGCGGTAGACCGTGTTCTCGTTCGGGTCGCTGAAGAGGAGGTAGCCGCCCTGCGCGGGCACCCATACAGGCCCTTCGGTGAACGTGAAACCTTCGGCTAGCTTGAACACCTTCGGGTTCGGCCCGACGATGGCGTCGAAGGCTGCGTCGTGGGACTGCACCTCCACGTTTACTTCGCGGGGCGTCAAGGCGATGGGGGAGGGCAGGTTCGGGTAAAACGACAGCCGGGCATACCGCATCCAGATGAAGTTCGTCGGGGGGTTCGAGATCGGGCCGTTCATGCCGAAGACGGCCAACTGGATCTGCTGCCCCGGCGTTACGTTGCGCCCTACCACCAGGCGGTTGGGCGCGTTCCAGCCCCCGACCACCGAGCCGCCCACCTGGCCGAGGCCACGGCTGATCTCGCCGTTGACCCACACTTCGGCGTAGTCGTCCAGGGCGGTCTCGAACACTACGGTCGCACCGGTTGGGTCGAACCCGTCGAGGCGTTCGGGGATGGTCAGGCGGAGGCGGTACCAGTTGAAGGAGATGCGCCCGTTGCCGCGCCGCTGGGTCAGGCGGGTGGGAGGGACGACCTCCCAGCCCTGGTCGTTGAAGTCGAACCCGCCGGCGTGGGGGGTGTAGTCGTAGGTGCGCACAGGGGTGCCGGTGGGCTGGCCGTCCGGGCCGGGGGCCTTGAAATCGACCTCGATGATCCGGGTATCACTGTAGCGCCACTGGCCCTGCACCCGGCGCAGCCCTTCCTCCGAGGCCAGGTCCAGCGTCGCCGCCGGGTCGCCGGTCGGGACTTCCTGGGCCAGCACAGGTTCCACGGCCATGAGGAAAAGCAAGAGATAAGGACAGAGACGTTTCATGTCGATTGCGGATTGATTCGATGGCAAATCCCCAGGCCAAGGCCGCAGCACCCGGCTGCCGCCTCAATTAGCCTTCACAACGTAGTAGTTAAAGGGGTTGGAGACTTCCTTGAACCAGTGAGGCGTCCCTGCCGGGACGATGATGACATCGCCTTTGCGGAGGTTGCGTGTCTCGCCACCCTGGATGCTGCGGCCCCGGATTTCGTTGGGTGCCGTCGTCTGCCCCTCCACCACCGTCCCGCCCGTGACGAACGTGGCAGTGCCTTCGAGCACGTAGATGATGTCGGTGTCGAGGGTATGGACTTCCGCCTGGCCGGGCTGTTCGCGGTGGCTGGCGTGGACCTTGTAGCCGGGCACTTCCAGCAGCGGCATCCCTTTTTCGAAGGCCGCCATCACGTCCCGGCTGGCGAAGTAGGTCACGGCCATGCCGTTGGTACCAGCGGTTTCCAGGGCCTTCGAGGCCGCCACGGCGATCTCTTCGTCCTGCTGGGCGCTGGTCGCCCCGCTGACGCCGACGGCGCCGACGATCTGTCCGTCGAGGGTGACGGGGACGCCCCCCTGGAGCGGGGTGAAGTCTTCGAGCGCCACCATCACGGTGCGCCCGTTGTTGACGATGTTCTCGAACACGCTGGTGGGGCGGCGGAACAGGGCGGCGGTGCGGGCCTTGCCCGTCGAGATGCGGGCGCCGGCGGGGAAGGTGCCGTCGAGGCGTTCGAGGTACATGAGGTTGCCCCCGTCGTCCACGACAGCAATGACGCTGCCGGGGGCGTTGAGCCGGCGGGCTTCGGCCACCGCCGCCGCGGCAACCTGCTTCGCGCCGTCCAGCGTCAGCCCCTTGCGATCTGCAACCTGCCCCTGCGCTACCGACACCGACAGGGTCAGCATCAGCAACGCAAGGGAGGCTTTCTGTGTAAAGGGTTTCATGGTCAATTCCAGAAAAGAGGGAGGAAAACAGCCAGAAGGGGCGGGCACCGAAACACCGAGCCGCTCATCGCGTTGCGATGCGTCGATGCCCTGCCCCCTCACTCACATCACGGGTTGGGCAAAGGAGGCCTCACCGAGCAGCACTTCGGCCCAGGCACACCAGATCTGCACCTTCACCACGTCCTTCACGTAGGCCGGCAAGGTGATGGACTTGTGGAACTTGTCTTCCTTGATGACCAGGCGCTGGAGCAGGTACACATTGCCTTTGGTGTCCACCACCTGCCAGTGGGGGGCCGGGGCATCCGGGATGGTGAAGTCATCCGAGAGGGTCAGCATGAGCTTGCCGTCCACTTTGGCGAAGGTGGCATAGCCCGTGTTGGCCTTCACGCCCTGGAACTGGCTGGTGCGGACTTCCGGGGGCGTCGTCTGATGCGTGAAGCCGGTGGCAACCCCCAGGCCCAGCAACACGGTGAAGACCGTGAGCAGGACCGAGAGGCGGTGGCGAATCAGCGTTTTTTCGATGGTGTTCATGGTTATGGTCGATTTGGGTTGGGTTGTGCAGGAAGAGGGCGAGGCCATCAGCCCGCCCGATGGTATTCGCAGAAGATGCACCGCTTGTTGTTCTGGTGGTGGTACTTGGCGCAGTCGATGCGGTGTGCCCCACGGGTGCGCTGGTAGACCTCCGCCGCGAGCAGCATTCCCAGCGGCGGTGCCGTGAAATAGACCCACAGGGCTGTCCACACCCCGGCAGGCAGGGCCGAGCCGAACGTCCGGGCCGGGTTCATGCTCATGCCGGAGAACGGTGCTTCGATGGTGATGTAGGTAGCAATCAATCCCCCGGCGAACAGGCCGGTCCAGGCTGCCAGACGCGGATGGTTGCTCAGGACCAGCACGAGGGACACGAGGCCGAAAGAGATCAGGACTTCGGCCCCGAAAGCCGTCAGCACCCCGGTGGGGCCGGGTACCGTCACGGCGTGGTTTACCGTGGGGTGGGCCAGGACTTCTCCCAGGACCTGCCGGACGAGCAGCACCCCGGCTACGCCGCCCGTAAACTGTGCCAGGACGTAGAACACCGCATCCCAGGGGGCCACCTTGCCGAGGCGGAAGAAAGTGAGTGTGAAGGCGGGGTTCATGTGTGCCCCCGACTGCTTGCCCCAGGGCGAGTAGATCAGCGCGATGGCCGTCAGCCCCATGGCGAGGCCGATCAGGAAGCGGCGCAGGAAGGGGTCGGGCAACGCCTGGTGGGCGGGTGAGGCCGGATGCTCCAGTAAGGCCGTGAACAGACACGCCGAGACCATAAACAATCCCAGGAGGGCTGCCTCCATCAGGTATTCCGGCCAGTGCAGGCGCAGCGCAGCAACAGCGGTGGCGGGTGGTATGGAGCGGGTCCGGGGCATGATCCTTTCTGGTTCGACTACGGCTTGGTCGCACCATCCACCCCATCCTTACACCCCTGAAAATGCCTCTGCACTACGCACGACTTGGCACCTGTCCGAAGCCGTTCCCCGTGATCTGGCACTCGCGGATGTGTCCTTGTGAGGAGCATGGTCGATCAGGGTCAATCTCATGAGATCGACCCTGATGAGATCGACCCTGATGAGATCGACCAATGGCTTCCTCGTGATGACACGGGTGGGAAGGTTATCGCTTTCTTCCCAAGCACCAAGTACCAAATAGCTAACGGCTAACAGCTAACGACTATCTTCCCAAGTACTTCCCGAACGTATCATTACGCGGCGTATAGCGATGGGATAAGCGCGACGTGCAGCGGTCGTTCCGCCGAAGGGTGTAGGGATAAGCCGCTAAAAACGAACTGCTGATCGCCCACTCCGGGCGTTCACTCGTTGGAGGAGAGCATCCGGCGCATCCGTTCGCGGGCTTCATCCGGGAGGTATGTATGCCCGTTGGGGGTGGCGGTCGCCTGCTCGATGTGTTGGGCGTGCTGGTGCATCGCCTGGTGCAGGTATTCGAGCTGGTTGGCATAGCGGCGACACAGCGAACACAGGGCCAGATGGAGCCGGACGGATATCCGCTCCTTCCAGGTGAGCTTGCGGTCTCGGGCAGCCGAAATCAGCGGGGTGATGTCTTCGCAGGCTGGAAGCCGTTGGGCGACCCAGAACAGGATGCGTTTTCGGAACTGCTTGAATACGGCCATGATGATCCCCCTTTGCCCGGATTTACCGCTTTCCGAACCATTGGACATCGAGGCTGCGCCGCAGTTGCATGCGAGCGCGGTGCAGCATCACCCAGAGGTTGGTCGAGGAAATCTCCAGGGCCTTACAGATTTCTTCTCCGCTGAGGCCCTCGACTTCGCGCATCCAGAAGGCCCGTGCCATGCGCGGAGGCAGTGCAGCGAGGCTATGTTCCAGAACACGCCAGAACTCTTGCTGTTCCACCATCTCTTCCGGATTGCGGTCCCATTCGGTGGGGCCTTTACCCGACTCCCAGTGGCCTTTCCAGGGTCCGTTGGTCTGGAACAGATGTTCTTCTTCCCAGGGAAGCATGGGGTCGAAGTCCACCGTGCGTTCACGGCTGGCCTTGCGGAAGTGGTCGGCGATCTTGTGCTTGAGGATGCCGGTGAGCCAGGTCCGTTCGGAGCCTTGCCCGGCGAAGTGGTCGCGTGCTTTCAGGGCGGCGAGGAAGGTTTCCTGCACGAGGTCCTGGGCCAGGTCCGCCGCATGAACCTGTCCGAGTGCGTAGCGGTAGAGATAATCCCCGTAGGCATCCACCCAGTCCGCCGGATCCGAAGAAACGGCGGAGGGGGAGCCTTGCGTCTTCGACAAAGAGAGCGATTCCATAGCCGGGTTCCGTTTGGAGTGGGAAAACGGAGGAAGAGGTAGGTGAAGAGGACAGAAGGTTTCCTCGCGCCTAATCCAATTGGCGTACCAACTCCATGTCCATCCCCAAACGGCGTTTTTGCCACGTTTTCGCCCGTTTTCTACCCGATGCCGGGCGGGTGTACCAGGGCCTAAGCTGCGAGATATGGAGTGGCCGCGATATTTCGCGGGATAGGAGCAGAGGGGCGGGGCGAACGAAGGCGCTGCGGTTTTCCGGACTTCCTGCCCTACGGCTTCTCGATGCCGAGCTTTTGCATCCGGGAGCGGAGCGTGCTGGGGTTGAGGCCGAGGCGGGCAGCAGCGCCGCGGGGGCCTTCGATGCGCCACTGCGTCTGGTCGAGGGTGCGCTGGATATAGTCGCGCTCGACCTCTTCCAGGGTCTGGAGGCAGGTGCGGGGGGCGGCGGTCGTTCCGTCCAGCAGGTCGTCGAGTTGCAGGGTGTTTCCCGGCGAGAGGATGACGGCGCGTTCGATAATGTTTTCCAGCTCGCGGATATTGCCGGGCCAGGCATACTGCTGGAGGGCCGCCATCGTCCGCTGCGGGATGGTGTCGAGGGGCTTGCCCATGCGCCGGGCGAAGCGGGCCACGAAATGCCGCGCCAGCAGGGGGATGTCGTCGGGGCGCTCGCGCAGCGGGGGTACGGTGATGGGGAAGACGTTGAGGCGGTAGTACAGGTCTTCGCGGAACTTGCCCTCCTGCACGGCCTTGCGGAGGTCGCGGTTGGTGGCGGCAATGATGCGCACGTCCACGCGCAGGGTACGGGGGTTGCCGAGGCGTTCAAACTCGCCTTCCTGGAGGACGCGCAGCAGCTTGGATTGCAGTTCGAGGGGCAAGTCGCCGATCTCATCGAGGAAGAGGGTGCCTTTGTCGGCCAGCTCGAACCGCCCGGTGCTGCGGGCGATGGCCCCGGTGAAGGCCCCTTTCTCGTGTCCGAAGAGTTCACTTTCAATCAGGTTGGACGGCAGGGCGCCGCAGTTCACCTTCACGAGTGGACGGCTTTTACGGGGCCCCAGGTGGTGCAGTGCCCGGGCGAAGAGTTCCTTGCCGGTCCCGGTCTCACCTAGCAACAGGACCGTGGCGTCGGTGGCAGCCACCTGCTCGACCTGTCGCAGCACCCGTTGCAGCGCCGTGCTGCGCCCGACGATCTCCTCAAAGTTGTGCTCGAGCTGGAGTTCTTCCCGCAGGTAGATGTTTTCGGCCTGGAGCTGGTTCTTGAGCTGTTCTACCTCGACCAGGGCGGCCTGGAGCGACCCGTTGGCTTTCGACAGTTCCGCCGTGCGGGCGACCACCCGCTGTTCCAGTTCCCGGTTGGTGGCTTCCAACTCCTGCGTCGATCTCATCAGATCGACTTGCAGCCGCCGGAGCGTCAGGTGGGTGGTGATCCGGGCATAGACCTCTTCTTGCTGGAAGGGCTTCGTCACATAGTCCACCCCGCCCACACTAAACCCCCGCACCTTATCGACGGTGTCGCTGAGGGCGGACATGAAGATGACCGGGATGTCCTGCGTGGCCGGGTCCTGCTTGAGCCGTCGGCAGGTCTCGAAGCCGTCGATGCCGGGCATCATCACGTCGAGCAGGATCAGGTCCGGGCGGGCATAGCAGGCCTGTTCGATGGCGCTCTCGCCCTCGCGGGCCACCAGCACCCGGAAGTTGTGCGTGTTCAGGTAGTCGAGCAGTACCCCGATGTTGGTGGGGGTGTCGTCCACGATGAGGATGGTGCCTTGCTTGTCGGGCATAGGGCAGGCAGGTTGGGTGGCAGGCGGGCCTCAGGGGGACGCAGCCGGGTCCAGAAAAGGCTTGACGAAGGCGCGGATCTGTTTCATGTCGAAGTTGCGCGCCAGTTCACGCAGGGCGTTGACAAAGGGGAGGTACTGTGTATCTGCTCGTTCTAGGAGGTCGCTGTGTTGTTGCAAGCCCTGCACATCCCCGATCATCGCCAGTTCGTAGAGCACCCGTGCGGTCTCGGCCGGTGGGCCGACCAGTGGGGCTGTCTCTGGGGTGGATGCACCCGCCGATGCCTCGGTACTGATGGTCCGGTAGCGCCAGCGTAGGTGCAGGTGCCGCTGCAAGGCACTTGTCAGCATCTCGGCATGGACGGGCTTCGGGATGAAGTCGTTGCACCCAGCCCCGATGCTCCGCTGGCGGTCCTGGTCGAACACGCTGGCCGAGAGGGCAATGATGACGGTATGGGCCAGCCCCGGCATCCGGCGCATCTGCCGGGCAGCTTCAAACCCGTCGAGCACCGGCATCACCAGGTCCAGCAACACCAGGTCGGGCGGGATTTCCTCGGCGGCGGCGACGGCCTGTTGCCCGTTCTCGGCCTCGTATACCTCAAACCCCATCGG
>CAZLRO010000187.1:0-1308 GCA_964561865.1 uncultured Rhodothermaceae bacterium
GCGGGAGCCGTAGTAGCCCATCCCCACCGAGTACGGCCCCAGCAGCCATTTGTACCCGGCGCAGACCAGCGCGTCGGGCTGAATACGGGCCAGGTCGAACGGCATCGCCCCCACCGACTGCGTCCCATCGACCACGAAGGCAGCCCCCACCTCCCGCGCCCGCCGTCCGATGGCCTCCAGGTCGAACCGTGTGCCGTCGGTCCAGTGGATGTGGGGCAGGGCCACCAGCGCGGTGTGGGCGTCGATGGCTTCCAGCAGCCGCTCGTTCCAGCCCTTTCCCCGCCCTTCAACGGCTTCAGGTGGCGGCACCGGATGCAGCCGCGCCCCGGCCTCCTCTGCCAGCCGATGCCAGGGATAGACGTTGCTGGGGAACTGTTCGCCAGCCACCACCACCTGCTGGCCCCGGCCCAGGTGCAGGTTCCGGGCCACCGTCGCCATGCCGTAGGAGACCGACGGGATGATCGCCACCCGCTGCCAATCCGGGGTGTGGAGCAGTTCTGCGAACCGCCGCCGAAGGGCATCGCTCTCCGTGAAGAAGTCCGCCGACGTGATGGTGACTGGCACCCGCTTGCGGCGCATTCCGGCGATGCCCGCCTCTTCCACCGCCGTCGCCAGTGGGGACATGTAGGCGTTGTTCAGGTAATGCAGGTCATCCGGCAGGGCAAACAGGTGTTTCTGGCAGGAGAGCATCGGCACGTTTCAGGATAGCGGGAATACGGCAACGGCAGTATGGACAGCCCCGGCGGGACGCAGCAGGCTGGTGTACAGGCGAAAGTCGGAGACGACGAAGGGCCCGGCCTCGAAGTCCCGGTGCCGGGCCAGGAACGTCTGCACCCAGGCACGGTCGGGGCGGTGCAGCCGGGCGAGGGTGATATGCGGATGGAAGGGTCTGCGTTCCGGCAGGCACCCGGCAGCGCACACCGCGGCCTCCACCTGTGCGGCCAGGGCCAGCAACGGCGCGTGGGGCACAACCCCCGCCCAGAGCACCTGCGGACGGGCCGGGCCAGGGAAGACCCCCATCCCGTGCTGGTGCAGCCGGAAGGACGGCGCTTGCACCCGGCCCAGCGCCTCCTGCACCCGCGGCAGATGATCCTCCGGCGTCTCGCCCAGGAACCGCAGCGTCAGGTGTACCTGCGCTGGCTGCCCCCACCTCACCCCCGGCACGGCGGACGATGCCCGTGCCAACGCCGCCAATGGCGCACGGACGGCTGCGGGCAATGCCAGGGCGATGAACAGACGGGACATGGCGCGGGACAAGGCAGGGGCGGGATACGGCTCGAACAAACGGTTGCGCCAGATGGTTCGGTG
>CAZLRO010000187.1:1318-2933 GCA_964561865.1 uncultured Rhodothermaceae bacterium
ACGCGCTGCCAGCAGATGGGGTGACTGCCGTCTCGGACAGCGCAAGCCTTCCGGAGGCATTGCACAGGTCGGGTCGTCCTGCTAACTTGCGGTGTTCCCGGTGTCCTCTCCTGTCTCTGCTGGTGTTGCCATGAACGCCTTCACCCGCCTCGCCCGGCTCCTGTTGCTCCTGGTGCTGGTGCCGCTGCTCGTCTCCGGCAGGTCGCTGCCATCGGCCCCCGTGCCGGTGCCGCTCGACCCGGTGCGTGCCCGGAACGGAATGGTCGTCTCGGCCACGCGCACCGCCTCGGAAGCCGGGGTGGAGGTCCTGCGCAAAGGCGGCAACGCGGTGGATGCGGCGGTGGCAACGGGGTTCGCCCTGGCCGTGACGTTCCCGGTAGCCGGTAACCTTGGCGGCGGCGGGTTCATGGTGATCCGGCAAGCCGATGGCATGACGACTACGTTCGATTACCGCGAGAAAGCGCCCGCAGCCGCCACCCGCGACATGTTCCTCGATGCCGCAGGCAACCCGGTGCTGGAATGGAGCCAACGGGGATATCTGGCTTCGGGGGTGCCCGGCTCCGTCGCGGGCATGCTGAAGGCCCATGAGCAGTACGGAAAGCTGCCGCTCCGGGAGGTGATCGCCCCGGCCATCCGCCTGGCCGAGCAAGGCTTCGCCCTCACCTGGCGCGACGCCGAGATGCTCAACAGTGCCTACGCGGATTTTGCCGCCTTCCCGTCCAGCCGAAAATACTTCACCAAAGGCGACTCGACCCGCCTGTACCAGGAAGGGGAAGTGTTCGTCCAGCAAGACCTGGCCGAGGTGCTCAAGCGCATTCGGGACCGGGGCTACGACGGGTTCTACCGGGGCCGCACCGCCGACCTGCTCGTCGCCGAGATGCGCCGGGGCGGGGGCCTCATCACCCATGCCGACCTGGAAGCCTATACGGCGGTGGAACGGGCGCCCGTGCTGGGCACCTACCGGGGCTACCGGGTGATCTCGATGGCCCCGCCGTCCTCCGGGGGGGTGGCCCTGCTCCAGTTGCTGAATGCCGTCGAGCCGTACCGCCTCCGGGACATGGGGGCCTCCTCCAGCCAGACCCTCCACCTCATGGGCGAGGCCATGCGCCGCGTCTACGCCGACCGTGCCCAGTGGCTGGGCGACCCGGACTACTTCGACGTCCCGGTGGAGGGGCTGGTGGACAAGGCCTACACGCAGGCGCGGATGCGGGATTTCAACCCTTACCGGGCCGACACCAGCCGCACCGTCACGCACGGCGACCCGATGGCCGGGGAGTCCTCGGAAACCACCCACTATTCGGTGGTGGATGCCGAGGGCAACGCGGTGAGCGTGACCACCACCCTCAACGGGGGCTTCGGCTCCTATGTGGCAGTGGACGGGGCCGGGTTCCTGATGAACAACGAGATGGACGACTTCAGCGTCAAGCCGGGCGTGCCCAACATGTTCGGCCTGGTGGGTTCGGAGGCGAACGCCATCGCGCCGGGCAAACGGATGCTCTCGTCCATGACCCCCACCATCGTCGAAGACCCGCAGGGGCGGCTGTTCATGGTCATCGGCACGCCCGGCGGCTCCACCATCATCACCACCGTGTTCCAGGTGATCCTGAACGTGATC
>CAZLRO010000187.1:2943-7903 GCA_964561865.1 uncultured Rhodothermaceae bacterium
GGACCCGCCATGCGGCCGGGGCCGCCCCGCGCGTCCACCCCCAGTTGCTGCCGGATGTGTTCTTATTCGAACAACAGGGCTTGCCGAAAGACGTGGTGCAGAACCTCGAACTGCGCGGCTGGCAGGTCATCGAACGCGGCGGCACCTCCGGGCGTGCCGATGGCATCGTCGTCAGCTATGGCGCAACCCGTGACGGCGTGGACCCGTCCGGGCTGTCCCGCACCCGCAGCGTGCAGACGGGCCGCCTCTACCTCGGTGGCGCCGACCCCCGTGGCGACGACACGGCAGCGGGGTATTGACCGGGCCACCGAGCCTCATTCGCAGACAGCCAGCAGGAGTGACTCCCCTGTACTACAACGTCCCTGTTGCCAGGTTGCTCACGCGAGTGACCACTCGTTCTCATCCTTCTGCACCCCCATCTCGACGGGCACGGGGTAGCGGGCGGTGAAGCAGGCGTTGCAGTAGCCGTGCGGCCCCTCGTTGGCGGCGTGGACGGCCTTCATCAACCCCTCCGGAGAGAGGTAGGCCAGTGAGTCCACCCCCAGCCACTCGCCCATGGCATCGAGGTTCTTGAACTGGTTGGCGAACAGCTCTTCCTTGCTTGGGAAGTCCATCCCGTAGAAGCAGGGGCTGATGACGGGCGGGGAAGCCACGCGGAAGTGTACTTCCCTGGCCCCGGCCTCGCGCACCATCTTGACCAGGATTTTCGCCGTCGTCCCACGCACCACCGAGTCGTCTACCATCACCACGATGCGGTCCTTGAGCACACCTGCGACGGTGTTGAACTTGCTGCGGACCTTCATCTCGCGGCGGTTCTGGCCGGGGGCGATGAACGTGCGCCCCACGTAGTGGTTGCGGATGAGGCCGATCTCGTAGCGGCAGTCGTAGCCCAGCTTCTGGCACTCGGTCACGTAGCCGAGCGTGGCGGTGTTGGACGAGTCCGGCACGGCGATGACGATGGGCTTGCGGTCGTGCTTGCCGGGGACGGGCACAGGGGCTTCGTGGGCCAGTTGCTTGCCGATCTTGCGCCGCACCTTGTCCACCATCTCGCCGAAGATCTGCGAGTCAGGCCGGGCGAAGTACACGTATTCGAACACACACTGGCTCACGCCGTTGTTGCGGGCGAGGTGGTAGCGCTGGAACGTCCCGGTCTCGCAGCCTGCCTGGTCGATCACCAGCACCTCGCCGGGTTCGACATCGCGCACATAGCTGGCGCCGATCAGGTCGAAGGCGCAGGTCTCACTGGCTACACAATAGGCGAAGGTGCCGTCGCCGTTGTCGCGGCGGCCCAGGGCCAGCGGGCGGAAGCCGTTGGGGTCGCGTACGGCGATGAGGGCGTCGTCGGTGAGGATCACCAGCGAGAAGGCCCCCTTGACCTGGGCCAGGGCCGTGCGCACCTGGTCGATCTGGTCTTTCTGCGTGCTCTGGGCGATCAGGTGCAGGATGAGTTCGCTGTCGCTGGTCGATTGCAGGATGGTGCCGCGCTCGGTGAGGCTCTTGCGGACTTCACGGGCGTTCGAGAGGTTGCCGTTGTGCGCCAGGGCCAGGTTGCCGCCCCGGTAATGGACCACAAACGGCTGGATGTTCGCCGCATTGTCCGACGAGCCGGTGGTGGAATAGCGGTTGTGGCCGATCCCGGCCTGTCCGAGCAGCCGGCTGTGGAAGACCGTGTCGTCGGCAAAGGCGTCCAGCACCAGCCCAAACGCCTTGTGCGAGGGCATGATCCGGCGTTTCCGCGCCTCGTCGAAGGTGGAGGTGACGATCCCGGCGGACTCCTGTCCCCGGTGCTGCAAGGCATGGAGGCCCGAATAGACCAACGGTGCCGCGTTGGGGGCATTATAGATGCCGAAGATGCCGCAGTACTCCTTGATCTGGCGCATGGTCGGATACAGGATGGGCGAAGAAAGATGATGGGAAAGTTATCGGATTCAGGAAAGAGCCGCTCTCTTGTGGATAAAAAATCCGGGGAGTCTTTGGCTGTGGAGACTGGCACCGGGGAAAGTCGGATGCTGCCCGTGTTTCCCTGCACCGGATCCCTTCACAGCAGGATGAGTCCGGCGGCCAGCAACAGGCCGAGGCCATCGGCGGCGAGGTCGCGTTTGCTGAAGTAGTGGTGGCGGCCCTGCTTCCAGTCGTACAGCTCCTTGCCCAGCCCGATCCCGGCGCTGAAGGCCAGCGATAGCGGCAGAGCCTTGCGCTCGGCCAGCCCCGCCTTGTTGACGAGGGTGTACTGGCTGCCGAGGGTAGACAGGAAGCTGAAGCTGGTGTGCTGCACCTTGTCGAACCCCCGCCACCGGTCCTGCCGTTGGGGCTTGAATGCGGTGTCCGGTCGGGCAGTTTCGTGAACTTCTGCCAGAGGCCCGTCAGTCGCCTGGGCATGCGCCATCCCCCCCCACAGCACCCCTCCGAGCAGCAACAACAAGCGCATGGTCAATGTCGGATTGCGGATTGGAGATGCCATTGCCCTCCCAAACGTGTCATTGCGAGGAGCGTAGCGACGTGGCAATCTCTCGGATTGGGGATTGGAGATGCCACCACCCTCCCAAACATGTCATTGCGAGGAGCGTAGCGACGTGGCAATCTCGATGTTGGGCGTTATTTCAACGCTGCTGTCTGGTAGTAAGGGCGAGATCACGTCGTCGACCTGGTGGCTCCCTCGTGATGACACCGTTGGAGATGTTGCTGCCGGCTAGTCTACCTCCCCTGGCCCCTCCTTCGCATGGAGGAGGAATTGGAGGCCACACCCAGCCCCTAAAGCCGTCCCGGCCGCTATCCCTCCGTCGTGCGTTTTTCGGCCAGCAACACAGCTTCGGCAGTGGGATCGACCTGCACCGCCACCTCCACGATCCGGTTGGCCTGGACGGAATGCACTTGCAAACGCAGCGTCTTGTAGGTGTACACATCCCCCTCTGACGGA
Organism: uncultured Rhodothermaceae bacterium; assembly: GCA_964561865.1. Lineage (GTDB taxonomy): Bacteria > Bacteroidota > Rhodothermia > Rhodothermales > CAZLRO01 > CAZLRO01. Next base: position 5,861 of record CAZLRO010000187.1, read on the forward strand.
ATCTGCCCGGCTAGGTGAAAGACCAGCCCACCCAGCGTCTCGAAGTCGAAATTGTCGGTATCCAGGTCCAGACCTACTACTTCGGCAAGGTCGTCGAGGTTGATACGGGCCTGTACCATCCAACGGTGATCTTCGAGGGGGCGGTAGAGGGCGGGTTCCTCGTCGTGCTCGTCGCGGATGTCGCCGACGATCTGTTCGAGTACATCTTCCAGCGTGACCAGCCCGGCGGTACCGCCATACTCGTCCACGACAATCGCCAGGTGGGTCTTGCGTGCCTGGAAATCCCGCAGCAGGTCGTCGAGCTTTTTGGTGAGCGGCACATACATGGCAGGGCGGGCCAGCGTTGCCAGGTCGAATGTGGTCGGGGCTTCCTGGGTGAGGAAGGGCAAGAGGTCCTTGGCGTAGAGCACGCCCGCGATGTTGTCGAGGTGGTCGGTGAAGAGCGGCAGGCGGGAGTGGCCGCTGGTGCGGATGAGGCCGAGGGCTTCATCGAGGGGCGCGTCGGTGGCGAGGGCGGTCATATCCACACGGCTGACCATGATCTCGCGGACCGTCATCTCGCCAAACTCCACGATAGAGTGGATCAGCTCCCGTTCCTCCTCGCGCAAGGTGCCATGGGCTTCTCCGATCTCGGCCATCCGTTTGAGGTCATCGGGGGAGATGCGCTGGGGCTGCCGGGTGATGCGGCGCTGTAGCCCCTGGAGGCTGCGCGTGATGAAGCTGGTGAGCGGGAAGAAGAGCCGGTGCAGCACCAGGATCACCCGGGCAACGGCGCGGCTGATCCCGTGGGTATGCCGGGCAGCGATGAGCTTGGGGGTAATCTCGCTCACCACGAGCAACACGAAGGTGAGCACAATCACCTCCAGGAAAAAGGTCGGGCCGAGCTGCCATCGGTAAAACCGGGCCACCTCATGCGTCATGACGGCCGCCAGGATGGCCGCGGCGACGTTGACGGAGGTGTTGAGGATGAGGATGGTGATGAGGAGCTGGCGCGGGTGTTCGAGCAGGTGCAGCACGCGCAGGTCTCCCGGCTCGCCCCGTGCGGCCAGGGCCTCCCGGTCGGAGCCTTTCAGGGAGAACAACGCCACCTCGGAGCCGGAGAACAGGGCCGATGCCAGTAGCAGCAACACAAAAACCACCAGGCCAGCAGCCAGAAAGCCCGTGTCGAGTGCCGGGAGGGCTTGCAGAAAAGGAAACGACCCGTAGAACGGGTTAGGGTCAGGGTCCAAAGCGGGCGGAGGGCGTTCCCTCGGCTGGTGAAAGAAGCAGTGCCCGTAGTCAGCACCGGGCAGGGCACCCGGCAACGCAACGAACAACACAGCCTTCCGGTTCTGCGGGAAGGCCCGTTTTGCCTAAATATAACGCAAGGCAACCCCTACCCGCACCTTCTGACCATATCAACCGGGCTAGAGGGTGCGTTCGACGGCTTTCTTCCAGCCCTCGCGCAACGCGGCCACCTGTGGCGCGGGCATCTCCTGGGTGAACCGACGCTCCGACGACCAGAGGGCAGCAATGTCCACAAGGCTCGACCAGATTCCTACCGCCAGCCCGGCCAGGCAGGCCGCGCCCAGGGCTGTCGTCTCCAGCACGGTGGGGCGCACGACGGGTACGCCCAACAGGTCGGCCTGGAACTGCATGAGGTGGTTGTTGGCCGAGGCCCCCCCGTCCACCCGGATTTCCGTCAGGTTGATCCCGGCATCGCCCTTCATTGCCTGGAGCACGTCGTCGGTCTGGAAGGCGATGCTCTCCAGGGCGGCCCGGGCCAGGTGGGCAGCGGTGGTACCCCTGGTCAGCCCGGTGATGAGGCCCCGGGCATACGGGTTCCAGTAGGGCGCACCCAGCCCGGTGAAGGCAGGCACAAAATAGACCCCTCCGTTGTCGGGCACTCCCGATGCCAGCGCTTCGACGTCGCCTGAGTGCTGGATCAGCCCCAGGCCGTCGCGGAGCCATTGCACGACGGCACCGGCCACAAACACGCTGCCTTCCAGGGCGTAGGTGGTCTCCTTGCCCAGCTTCCACGCCACTGTCGTGAGCAGGTTGTGC
>CAZLRO010000188.1:0-7692 GCA_964561865.1 uncultured Rhodothermaceae bacterium
TGAAGAGCTTTTTCAAGCTTTTCGGTCCAAGGCTCGCCACAGTTGAGCCGGATGCAGTGCGAGAACTGGCTGCTGGCCGAGAAGATGGTGCCGGGGGTGAGGGTAATCTTCTTGGCCAGTGCGTGGCGATAGAGTCGCAGGGTGTCGATCCCGTCCGGTAGTTGCACCCACAGTACAAATCCGCCTTCCGGGCGGTTGACGGTTGTGCCCGGCGGGAAGCACTGGTGGATAGCTTCCCGCATCCGTTCCACATTGGTCGCCAGTTCATGGCGCAGCTTTTTCAGGTGACGTTCGTGGGTACCCCGGCGCAGATACGCGGCCAGCGCCAGTTGCAACGGGGTGTTCGTGGCGACGGTCGTGGCGGCCTTGGCCCGGCGTACTGCCTCCATATAGCGGGGGCCGGGCGCGATGAACCCCAGGCGCAACCCCGGCGAGACCGTCTTGGAAAAAGACGTGCAGTACAGCACCCACCCGTCCCGGTCGTACGCCTTGATGGGTTGGGGTCGTTCTGTGCCAAAATACAGCGCGCCGTAGATGTCATCCTCGATCAGCGGCAACTGGTACTTTCGCAGCAAGGCCAAGAGCGCCTGCTTGCTGGCATCGGGCATGACGAATCCCAGCGGGTTGTGAAAGGTGGGCGTCAACACACAAGCCCGGACCGGCTCGCGCCGAATGGCCTCTTCCAGGGCCGAAAGGCTGATGCCCTCCTGCGTATGGGTCGGGATTTCGAGCGTCTTCATGCCGAGGGTGGCAATCAGTTGCAGAATCCCGAAATACGTGGGCGACTCCACCGCCACCGTGTCGCCCGGACGGGCCACCGCCAGCAACCCCAGGGCCATCGCCTCCATGCAGCCGTTGGTAACCACCAGGTCGCTCGCATCGGGACGGGGAGACCACCGGATGGCGTGGCGGGTAATGGCCTCGCGCAGGTCGGGGCTGCCCTCCGGCGGCAGGTAGGTAGCTGCCCGCAACCCAGCCTGGGCGGTGGCGCGTGCAATCAGACGGGTCACCTGTCCCACCGGAAACAGTGAGGCTGAGGGTACCGCCGCCCCCAGCGGGATCATGTCCGGGTCCGAGATGGCATCGATCACTTCCATGATCAGTTCCGCATTGCTGACCGGATGGGCTTCGCGGGGCGGATGGGAAACCTCTGGCACTACGGGGCGTCCTATGGAACGGACATAGTAGCCAGACTGGGGGCGGGCCTCAATCATCCCTCGGTCTTCCAGGACCCGATACGCCTGTAAGACCGCACTCATGCTAACCCCATGACGCTGGCTGAACACCCGCACCGAGGGCACCCGGTCGCCCGGGCGATAGCGCCCCTCCTGTATCTGGCTGGTCAGGTGCGAGGCCAGTTGCTCGTACCGGAATGTTTTCGTCGGACCCATGATGCCTCCTGAACAACGCAACGGTTCAAGGATTCTTCCGAAAACAGGTTAACTGTTATGCTCCGAGGACGATAAAGTTACAACTGTTATGGTTTGAATCCAACCAAACTGTGTCTGTTGCACGGCCCGGTCTGTTTGTATCATGTACTACCGTGTTCAATACCACCTTTAGCATCCGCGCCCATGACGTCCACCCCTATCGTCTACTTCAACGGCCAGTTCGTTCCGCAAACGGAAGCCAGTGTCAGCCTCTTCGATCATGGACTCCTGTATGGAGACGGGGTCTTTGAAGGCATCCGGGCCTACAATGGGCGGGTCTTCCGGCTCGACGAGCACCTCGACCGCCTCTACCACAGTGCGCGTGCGATCCTGCTGGACATCCCGCTCTCGAAGGCAGAGTTTGCCGAGGCGATCCTGGAGACCTGCCGCCAGAACGGGTTGCGGGATGCGTACCTGCGCCCGGTGGTCACGCGGGGCGTGGGCGACCTGGGGATCGACCCGCGCAAATGCAAGAGCGGGGCTACGGTGTTCATCATTGCCCGCGCCATCGGGGGGATGTTTGGCGACCTGTACGAACGGGGGCTGAGGTTGGTCACGGTCAGTCCCCGGCGAAACCCGCCCCAGTGTGTCAGCCCGAACATCAAGAGCCTCAACTACCTGAACAACATCCTCGGCAAGATCGAGGCGAACCAGCGGGGTGCGGACGAGGGGCTGTTCCTGGACCTGAACGGCTTCGTCAGTGAGGCGACGACAGAGAACTTCTTCATTGTCAAGGGCGAGACGGTGCTGACGCCTCCTACCTACAACAGCCTCCAGGGCATCACCCGCTCGACGATACTGGAACTGGCGGCCCAGGAGGGCTTCACCGTGCGGGAGACCCCGATGACCCTGTTCGACGTGTACGGGGCCGACGAGGCGTTCGTCACGGGTACGGGCGCCGAGGTGGTGCCGGTAGTAGAGCTGGATGGACGGACCTTCGGCAGCGGCACCCCCGGCCCAGTCACCCGCCAGCTCATGGCCGTCTTCGGCCACTACGTCCGCAGCGTCGGCACCCCGATCTACACCGAGGTGGCAGTGAACTGACGGCGGTTGGGTGTCGGGTCTGGCCTATGAACTTTGGGGCGGCCTTTGAGAGAGGGCCGCCCCGCGTCATTTTTCCACGAAGCCCCTTTTCAACCCCCGGGGGCAGCTTCCTGCGCCAGGGCCAGGGCGCCCAGCACCCCGGCCTTGTCACCGAGGGCAGGCGGGATGATGTAATGGTCCGGGCGGTCGAGCAACATCGGGTGCTGCACGTAGCCATTGAGCAGGGCCTGCACCTGCTGGCGTACCATCGGGAAGAGGTGGGCTTGCTGCATGACCCCTCCGCCCAGGATGATCTTTTGTGGGGAGAGCGTCAGGATGTACTGCACGAGGGCCTGGGCCAGGTAGTGCGCCTGAAATCGCCAGGCCGGGTGGTCGGGTGGAAGCGTATCCCCCGACACCCCCCATCGAGCACGCAGGGCCGGTCCGGCAGCCATGCCTTCGAGGCAGGCGCCATGATACGGGCAGATCCCGGCAAACGTGTCGCCCTCGGCGCGCGAGACGAGCAGGTGCCCCATCTCCGGATGCAACAGGCCATGCAGCCGCGTCCCGTTCACGATGGCCCCGCCCCCGACGCCTGTGCCAATCGTCAGGTAAAGGAACGTACCCAGCCCCTGGGCTGCTCCCCAACGGTATTCCCCCCAGCCCGCCACGTTCACGTCGGTGTCGAAGGCCACCGGCACGCCCAGCGCCCGCCGGAGGGCGCCCGCCAGGTCGGTCTGTGCCCAACCGGGCTTGGGAGTAGTGGTGATGAATCCGTAGGTAGGGGAAGCCGGGTGCAGGTCCACCGGACCGAAGGCCCCCACCCCCAGCGCCACAACCGGTTCCGGCTGTGCCCGGAAGAACGCAACCGCCTGCGCCAGGGTCTCGTCCGGGGTGGTTGTGGAGAAGCGTTCGACAGCCTGCAAGTCTTGTGGTCCTGTCCCGACGGCACAGACAAACTTGGTACCACCTGCCTCGATTCCACCATACAAAACCCGGTTTTTCATGCGGCTGGGTTTTTTTCACACAAAAGGGATGAAACCTTCAAAAACGCGCCGGACCGTTCCGAAATCGCTGAAAAGGCGGGCCTAAAATAGCCAAAACTACCTGGCAACAAAGCATCCGTTCTCCACAGGGGATAGGCATTTCCGCAACCAGGGTGTAAGTTTGCCGTCGGACGACGCTTGCAACGCCTGTCTGAGGCACCGCAAACCAACGATACTGGCACAGGGCTGGTCTTCCCCACCAGGATACCCCAACTGGCCCGGTGCAAAGCCGAAACGTGATGCGATACCGAAACATACTGCTCTCGCTCGGTTCGGGGCTGGCCTTCGTGGCGCTGCTCTCGCTGGCGGGATGGATGACGCCGGACAGCCTGGCCCGCAACCGCTTCGACCCGGACTTCGGGTGGGCGGGGTTCTGGGAGCGGCATCCGGATACGACAAAGACCACCCAGCCCCTGTTGCCTAGCCTGCTGCGCAGTGGGGTGCCGGTGGAACTGATGCTGCCTGCCGGGACGCTCTTTACGGAGGCAGCGCGGCAGTTGGCTGATTCGCTCGCCAGTACCGAGCCGGAGGTGCTGTCCATGCGGGACCTGGGCACCGGTCAGGCCAGCTTCTATGCCCATGAGTTCGCCGGGCGGCGCACGGCCAGCGGCGAGCGTTTCAACCCGGAGGCCCTCACTGCTGCCCACCGCACGTTGCCGATGGGCACCCGCGTCCGGGTCACCAACCTCCGGAACGGGCAGTCGGTGATCGTGCGCATCACCGACCGGGGGCCGTTCAAAAAAGGCCGCATCATCGACCTCTCGCTGGCGGCCGCCCGCGCCATTGGCATGGTGCGGAGCGGTGTTGCCCAGGTGAAGCTCGAAATCGTGCAGACCAGAACCGCCGAACGGCGCTGAGCAAGGACTTTGCCTTCAGGGGTGCAGGTGGATTTTCATCGAAAGGTCCAGCGCCCGCACAGAGTGGGTAAGGGCACCGCTGGAGATGAAGTCCACGCCTGTCGCGGCGATGGCGGGCACGGTGGCGAGCGTGACGTTGCCGGAGGCTTCGGTACGGATACGCCCGCCGATGCGGGAGACCGCCGCCTGCAGCCGGGTGGTGTCGACGCTGCCGTCGGGTCGCACCTGCACCAGGTTGTCGAGCAGGATATAGTCCGCCCCGCCGGTTGCTAGCACCTCTTCCACTTCTTCGAGGGTCCGCGCCTCGATTTCGATGGGCAGGTCCGGACGATGCTGGGACAGGCGGTACTGTTGGGCTGCGTGGAGGGCTTGCGGCACCCCGCCAGACGCGGCGATGTGGTTGTCCTTGATGAGGATCATATCGAACAGGCCGATGCGGTGGTTCTGCCCCCCTCCCAACCGCACAGCCCATTTGTCCAGAAGTCGCAGGCCCGGCGTGGTCTTGCGCGTGTCGAGGATGCGGGCACGGTGCGGCTGGACTGCCGCCACCATGCGGGCCGTTGCAGTGGCAATGCCGCTCATGCGCTGCATCAGGTTGAGCGCCAGGCGCTCGGCCACGAGCAGGCTCCGGGCTGCCCCATCGGCCGTGCCGAAGACCGTGCCGGTGGTCACCACGTCGCCATCGGCCTGCGTCCAGGTCAGCCGCACAGTGGGGTCAGTGCGGGCGAACACCCGCCCGGCCACGTACAGCCCGGCCAGCACCCCGTCTTCTTTCGCCAGAAACCGTGCCGTTGCGTACGTCCCGGGCGGAATCGTCGCCTCGGTCGTGACGTCGCCGGTGCCGACGTCTTCGACCAGGGCGCGGGCCAACAGGTCGTCGAGCAGCGCGTCGGTGAGATAGGGAGGCAACATGGAGTCAGGCCTGTTGCGCTTCGGCCAGGGCGCGTTCGAACACGGTAGTGATGAGGGGCGGGGCCGGGATGGCCCGGCGGGTCTGGGCATCGACGAAGCAGAGCGTGACGTGCCCGGCGACCAGCAGTGTGGGGTCGCCTGTGCGCCGCACGGTGTACTCGATCCGCACTTTCATCCGGGGCACCTCGTCCGGAAAGCGGGCGACGATCTCGAGCAGGTCGTCATAAAGGGCCGGGCGCTTGTACTGCACGGCCACCTCGATCACGGGCATGAGCACGCCGCTTGCCTCCAGGTCGCGATAGGCCAACCCCATCGCCCGCAGTGCATCCGTCCGGGCATATTCGAAATAGTCGAGGTAGTGGCCGTGGTAGACCAGGTTCATCGGGTCGCATTCCCGGTACCGTACCCGGTGAAGGTAGGTGTATTCGAGCATGTCAAAGGTCGGGTGTGCGGGGTGGCAGCTCCCTGCTGTGCGGGCGTCAGGCCGTCCGAAACGCCCCCATACGGTCGAACTTGGCGATGCGGGCATCCACGAGGTCGGCACTGGTCATAGGTTCGAGTTCGTCGAGCACGCGGGCGAGGGTTCTGCCGAGGGTCTGGAAGGTAGCCTGGGGGTCGCGGTGGGCACCCCCCACAGGTTCAGGCAGGATTTCGTCGATGAGGCCCACCTCCATCAGGTCCGGGGCGGTGAGCCGAAGGGCACGGGCGGCTTCCTCCTTGTAATCCCACGACCGCCACAGGATCGAGGAGCAACTTTCCGGGGAGATGACCGAGTACCAGGCATTCTCCAGCATCAGGATGCGGTCGCCCACGCCCAGGCCGAGGGCACCGCCGGACGCCCCCTCGCCGATGATCACCACCACCACCGGCACTGGCAGCCGGGCCATCTCGAACAGGTTACGGGCGATGGCTTCGGCCTGTCCGCGTTCCTCGGCCTCCAACCCCGGAAAGGCCCCCGGCGTGTCGATCAGGGTGATGACCGGCTTGCCAAACTTGGCGGCCAGCCGCATCAGGCGCAGGGCCTTGCGGTAGCCTTCGGGGTTGGGCATCCCAAACCGGCGCAGCTTGCGGCTCTTGGTGTCGCGTCCTTTCTGCTGGCCGAGGACCATCACCGTGCGGTCGCGGTGGCCGTAGTCCCGGCCCCGGAGTGTGGCAAAGCCGCCCACGATGGCCGGGTCGTCGCCGAAGAGCCGATCCCCGTGCAGTTCGAGGAAATTCTCGGTGAGGGCGTCGATGTAGTCGAGGGTGTACGGGCGCAGGGGGTGCCGGGCAATCTGCACGCGCTGCCACCGCGTCAGGCCGCTGTAGACAGCATGCCGCAGTTCATCCACACGGCGTTCGAGGGCTTGAATCTCGGCGGAGAGGTCGGTCCCGCTCTGGCCCGCATTGAAAGCCCGCATCTCGTCGAGCTTCTGTTCCAGTTCGTAGATCGGCTTCTCGAAATCCAGCAGGTAGGCAGGCGACTGGGCCATAAGGTCACATCCACATGATCGGTGGTCGGGGTCCCGCTGAGCGGCTTGAAGGTACAACCAGGGGCGAAGGGCGAACCAGAGGCTCCCTATAAATTTCGTACAGCCCGCACGAGCAGGTCCCAGTCCAGGGCAGCCGACTGCCGGCTCACGTAAAACCACCAGGCCTGGTGCAGGACCTCCGGGTCGTCGGTCGGGGCGGCCAACGTCTCGGTGACAGGAAAGACGCCGGGCCGCAGGTTCCATTCCGGTGGTGGACGCCAGGCACACCGTTCGTCATAGCCGATGAGGGCTTTCCGGCCCCACACTACGTCGGGCAGTTGCCGGGTACGGGCCGAGAGCCGGGCGAAGAACGGGCGGAAGGCCAGCAGCCGGAGGAATGGGTGGAGGAACAACCCCAGCGTTGCCAGCAGCACCTCGAACGCCCGCTGGTCCCCAGCCCGTCGCAGCGCCCCGCGCACCTCGGTCTCCGCCAGCGGTGGCATCGAGAAGTCGTCGATGGCGGCCTTCCCGATCACGTGGGCACGGCCCGGCGCCAGCATCCGGAACTGTACGGGCAGGTCCTGCAACTGCCGGATGAGGCTGAAGATGATATGGTTGGGCACAGCACCCGATACAAACACCACATCATCGATCCGGCGCAGCCGCACCAGGTCGCGTAGCTGGTGCAACCCGCCGAGCCGAGGCAATGGACTGGTCTTGCTGGCACGCCGGGGCTGGTCCGGCGTCACGTATCCAATCAGTTCGAAGGGCGGCTGGAGCCGCAGGGCCAGCAGGGCGTGCAGGCGCCGGGCCTCCTGGGGCGGCCCCACCACCACCGCCCGGCGACGCACCCGGGCGACGCGGGCCTGTCGGCGCAGCCGCCACAGGACCAACACCAGCAGGGCCACCGGAAACGCTGCCAGCACCACCAGGCGCGAGTCCGGGATTCCCGCGGCCAGCTCGCGCGCCATCT
>CAZLRO010000189.1:0-7671 GCA_964561865.1 uncultured Rhodothermaceae bacterium
ACTTTAATTTTCAGTGCGTAGGGTCCCTTATGCTCCCTACCTGGAACACCTGTGTTTGGTGGGCCGCTGTTGTTTGCGCGAGAAAAGGCCTTCCGGGATGGGCCGGGCTGCTGGTATCTCCTTGCCTGATGCGTAACTTGCCCTCATCCCCGACCGTGATCCCGGTTGCTCCCTATGGCCGACCTGCGCCTCCCGCTCCCGAACGGCACGGTGCTGCAAGACCGTTACCGCATCGAACGTTGCCTCGGCAGGGGTGGCTTCGGCCTCACCTACCGCGCCGCCGACGAGGACCTCGGCCAGACCGTCGTGCTCAAGGAGTACTTCCCGCTCCCAGGCCCGCACGAAGGCTTACCGGTGGTGCGGACGCCGGAGACGCTGCAACTGACCATCGCCGAAGACCAGCGCGCCGAGCACGAACGCCGCGTCCGGCGGCTGCTCAAGGAAGCCCGCGTCTTCGGGGAGGTGCGGCATCCCTTCCTGGTGCGGGTCTATGAGGCGTTCAAGGCACACCAGACGGCCTACCTCGTGATGGGGTTCGTGGAAGGCCCCACGCTGCGCCGGACGCTCAAGGACCACCACCGCCTCGACGCCGCCACGGTAGAACGGCTGCTCGAACAGATCGGCGGGGCGCTCGGCCACCTGCACGGCAAGGGCATCCTGCACCTGGACGTGAAGCCGGACAACATCATCCAGCGGGAAGACGCGTTCGTGCTGATTGATTTCGGGGAGGCGCGCACTTTCGACACGGGTGGCCCGCAGGAAGACCCGGAGCACATCAGCCTCTCGACGGGCAGCCTCACGCCCGCCTACGCCGCCATCGAGCAGTACGTTCACGACATGGCACGGGGGCCGCATACCGACGTGTACGCGCTGGGGGTGACAGGCTACGAGTGCCTGACCGGGCGGCTTCCGCCCTCGCCGGTGAAGCGACAGATGGAAGGGGTGGCGCTGCCCGTGGAGGCGTTGCCGGAGGGCCGGGTGCGGGACCTGGTGGTGCAGGCGCTGGGTGTGCGCCCGCAAGACCGCCCGGCGACGGTGGCGGCCTGGCTGGGGCTGGACGGCACCGGAACGCTGCCGTATGTGCCGGTGATCACGCTACCGCCACCGCCCACGCCGAAGCCTGTGGTAAAACCCGCAGCAAAGCCCGCGCAACCCGCCGCTACGTACCGCAACCGCCACGGGATGGAGTTCGTGCTGATTCCTGCGGGGGAGTTCTGGATGGGGCAGGGGCGGAAGGCAGAGGAGAAGCAGGTGCGCGTGGAGAAGAAGCCGAACTTTCTGCAACGTATGACAGGCGCACCACCAGAAGTAGAGTACAGGGAGGAGGCGTTCAGCAATCAGGAACCGGTGCATCGGGTGCAGATCACGCGCCCGTTCTACCTGGGCAAGTACCCGGTAACGCAGGGCGAGTGGCAGGCCGTGATGGGCAACAACCCCAGTCATTTCAAGGGGGAACGGCGGCCTGTAGAACAGGTGACCTGGGAGGATGCGCAGGCGTTCATCCAGCGGCTGAATGCGCAGAAGGGGGAAGAGGTGTACCGGCTGCCCACAGAGGCAGAGTGGGAATACGCCTGCCGCGCGGGGACGACGGGAGCGCGCTACGGCGACCTGGACAGGATCGCATGGTACGGGGAAAATTCAGGGAATCAGACACATCCGGTGGGGGAGAAGGCGGCAAACGCCTGGGGCCTGCACGATATGCTGGGGAACGTGTGGGAGTGGGTAGGGGATTGGTACGGTAGGGATTACTATCAGCAGAGTCCGAGTGTTGATCCGTCCGGCCCCAATAACGGCGATTTCCGTGTCTGCCGTGGCGGTTCGTGGAGCCACATTCCGCTGGGCGTGCGCGCGGCCTACCGCAGCTACATCATCCCGGCCTTCCGCTTCTACAACCTGGGTTTTCGTGTTGCCAGGACTGTAAACCTTTGATCTTTAATCTTTTACCCTTTACCCTTTTCTTTTTTGCTTCTTTTTTCTTTTCGGGAAAAGAAAAAAGAAGGCACGACGTTGCCGTTGGTGCTGCATGTCCGGGGCAGGAGGGGAGTCCTGGTGCGGGGGTAACGCGGCAGGTGCATCAGTAGCTCCACATCCGAAACCGTCCGTGTCAAAAGCGTTTAAGTGGAAGGATACCCTGTACGACAATGGATGTGCGCACGGAGCTGATACAGTTGCTCGGAACCATGAGCCGCGCTGAGAAAGCGGAGGTGCTGCAATGGATTGCACGTGACCTGGGGGGGGCGTGGCCGGGTATCGAGCACGATCCGGCCGTCTGTGGCGGGGCCGCGTGCATTGTGCGGACGCGCATCCCGGTCTGGCTGTTGGTGCAGGCCCGGCAGCTCGGAAGCACTGAGGCCGACCTGCTGCGGGCCTACCCTGTACTTCGTGCTGAAGACCTGACGAATGCCTGGGCCTATGCCCGTGCCCATTGGGCAGAAATTGGCGAGCAGATCTCCGCCAACGAAGACGCGTGACGGTTCGTATGGCGCGCCTCTTTGCGGATGAAAACTTCCCGCGGCCTGCCGTCGAGCACCTCCGGAGCCGGGGACATGACGTGCTCACCACGCAGGAACATGGATGGGCCGGACAGGCCATTCCCGATGACCGTGTTCTGGAAGCTGCCACCCGCCTGTCTCGAATCCTGCTCACCCTCAACCGCAAGGATTTCATACGCCTGCACCGGGCCAGCGATGACCATGAGGGGATGATCGTCTGCACGTACGACCCGGACTTTGAGGCCCTGGCTGAACGCATCGATGAGCGGCTGGCATCGATGCCAGCGCTGCGGCGGCAACTGGTACGGATCAACCGCCCTGGATGAGGCCCGGCAGGCGGGGGAGCGGGCGAACAGGTGGTCAGCCCTGGTGGCCGGGCTGGAGGTGGCGGAGGCGGTAGACCAGTTCGATGGAGGGGCGGGCGTCGTCAAGGCCGAAGCCGCGTCCGGCCAGCGTCTCTTCGTAGACGACGGTGTGCAGGTCGCGGAAGCCGCCGCTAAACTCGATCTCCTCGCCGTCGATGGTGATGGAGCGGTAGGTGGGCTGTGTGCCCTGGAGGCCCGGCGGCAGGTCGGCGCGGTCGATGGAGAGGAACCACGACACGTCCGCGCGGTCGAGCACGAGCGTGCCGCCCATGCGCTGTGCGTCGGCGGCGGTGACGGTGGCCGCCTGCACGGGGCCGAAGAGCCAGATGAGCAGGTCGAAGAAGTGGATGCCGATGTTCGTGACCACCCCGCCGGACCGGGCCTCGTCGCCTTTCCACGAGTAGCGGTACCACACCCCGCGCGAGGTGAGGTACGTCAGGTTCACCTGGTGGCGTTGTCCCGGCGAGGCCTGCAAGCGTTCCCGCAGCGCCACCAGGGCCGGGTGGACGCGCAGTTGCAGGATAGTCCACACCCGGTGGCCGGTCTCGGCTTCGAGCTGGGCCAGTTGGTCGAGGTTCCACGGGTTGAGCACCAGCGGCTTCTCGCAGAGTGCGTCCGCGCCGATGCGCAGGGCCAGGCGGATGTGCGCATCGTGCAGGTGGTTGGGCGCGCAGATGCTCAGGTAATGCACCCGCTGATCCTCCCCCTGACGCCGCAACAGTTCCAGGTGCCGGTCGAACCGCTCGAACTCGCTGAAGAAGGCGGCATCGGGGAAGTAGGCATCCAGAATGCCCACCGAGTCGTGCGGATCGACGGCGGCGACGAGGCGGTTGCCGGTGTCGCGGATGGCCTGCAGGTGGCGCGGGGCGATGTAGCCCGCCAGCCCGGTGAGGGCGAAGTTTTTCATGGGGAATAGCTGTTGGCTGGTACTTGGTACTTGGTTCTTGGTGCTAGGTACTTGCGAAAATCCGCCCTCCGCAAATCCCCTCATGAGAGGGGTGGCCCGCACGGCGCACGCCGGGCGTGACGGGGTGTGTGCCCCCGCCGACCACAACGCCGGTGCTGATGCAACCGCTGCGACACGCCTCGTCTCCCAAATATAGTCAATTTGACTATATTTCCAAGTCTCCCTGTTTAGCATGCCGCGTCGCTACGCTCCTCGCAAGGACATGATCCGAGATCCGCAATCACCGATGGATCGCTTCGAGCACGGCGTCGGCGATGTATCGCTGCTGGGCATCGGTCAGCTCGGTGTGCATGGGCAGGGAGAGCACCTCGGCGGCGGCGCGTTCGGTCTCCGGCAGGTCGGTAAAGCGGCAGGGGGCAGGGCCACCGGGGGCAAACACTTCCAGTTGATGCAGCGGGATCGGGTAGTAGATAGCGTGGGGAATCCGGCGCTCAGCCAGGTGGGCAGCCACCGCGTCCCGCCCGACAGCGGGATCGATGCGCAGCGTGTACTGGTGGAACACGTGTTCGCCGTTGGGATCGCGGTAGGGCGTTGTGAGAGACGTCTCTGCGGCGAAGAGCGCGTCGTAGCGGTCGGCGGCGGCGCGACGGGCCTCGTTGTAAGCGTCCAGGTGCCGCAGCTTCACGGTCAGCACCGCTGCCTGCAGGGCGTCGAGCCGGCTGTTGATGCCGACGACCTCGTTGTGGTAGCGGCGGCGTGAGCCGTGGTTGGCAATGAGCTTCATCCGCGTGTAGTGTGTGGCATCGCTGGTCGTGACCGCTCCGCCGTCGCCATAGCAGCCGAGGTTCTTCGATGGGAAGAACGAGAGCGTGCCGATGTCGCCGATGAACCCTGTGCGGCGGCCCTTGTACGTGGCGCCGATGGCCTGGGCGTTGTCCTCGATCACGGGGATGCCATGTCGCCGGGCCACGTCCAGGATCGGGTCGAGGTCGGCGGCCTGGCCGAAGAGGTGGACGGGCACGATGGCTTTGGTGCGCGGCGTGATGAGGGCTTCAATCTTTGCCGGGTCCAGGTTGAACGTGCGCGGGTCGATGTCGGCGAAGACGGGCACTGCGCCGAGAAGTGCGGCGGCCTCGGCCGTGGCGATGAACGTGAACGCCGAGGTGATGACCTCGTCGCCGGGGCCGACGTCCAGCGCCATCAGGGCGATCTGGAGCGCGTCCGTGCCGTTGGCGACGCCCAGCACGTAGGCACCACCCAGGTAGCCCGCCAGTTCGCACTCGAACATGCCCACCGCCGGGCCGTGGATGAACTGCGTTGACTCGATCACTGCCGCGAGCGCCGCATCCATCTCTGGCTGGATCCGGAGGTACTGGCCACGCAGGTCTACCATCTGAAGGTTCATGGGGGATAGCTGTTAGCCGTTAGTTTCTAACTATTAGAGACTTGTGATCTCGCCATCGCCACCGGGTAACGGCGTCGTAGCAGTCCCACTGTTGAGATTGCCACGTCGCTGCGCTCCTCGCAATGACACGGGGGGAAGGGTCACCAAAGTCTCAATCCGCAATCCGAAAATTCTCTCTTGAGAGGGGCGGCGCGCACGGCGCAAGCCGGTCGTGACGGGGTGTGTTACATCCGCTGGTACAATCCACAACGTCGGTGCTGGTTCAGGCGTTGCGACACACGCTGCCGTTCCAATATAGTCAAATTGACTATATCAGTGGATTCCCCCTCTCGGAGACAGGTTTCCGGGATTGGGAGATTGGGTATCTGGTACGTGGAGCAAACAGGTTCCGCTACTCCCTCCTTTTCGTCTTCCATCCCCCAGCCTCATTCCTGCCAGCCTTGCTGGTCGAGCAACTGTTCGGACGGGACAGGGCGCAGGGGGCGTGCGGGGAGGCCGGTGTGGACGAGACCGGCTTCGGCATCGTGCGTGAGCAGCGCCCCGGCGGCCACTACCGCATCCGGGCCTACCTCCTTGCCGGGCAGCACCACCGCCCCTACGCCGACCCGCCCGCCGCGCCGGACGGTGACGCCGCGAAAGTGCTTGAAGCGTTCCGCCGTGCGGCCGAGGAAGTTGTCATTGCTCGTGAGCACGCCGGGGGCGAGGAACGCCCGGTCTTCGAGCACCGAGTAGGCGCAGACGTATGCGTTCGTCTCCAGCTTGCAATAGCGCCCGATGCGGCACTGGTTCTCGACGGCCACGCCGCGTCCGATGATCGTGCCCTCGCCCACCGTCACCTGCTCGCGGAGGGTGGCGAGGTCGGCTACGAGGACCTTCTCTCCCAGCACACAGCCGGCGTAGAGCACTGCGCCCGTGCCGATGAGGCAGCGGTCGCCGATCCGGGCCGGGGGCTGTTGGGCTTCCTGCGTGACGGCGCTGTTCGCGGCCCGCATCGGCTGCTTGCCGATGACGGCGTGGTCGTCGATGCGCACGTGCCCGCCGATCACCGTGCCGTCGTGGATCACCACATGGTGGCCGACCTGGCAGCCTTCGCCAAGGACGACCCCTGCCCCGATCACGCAAAACTGTCCGAGGACGGTGCCTGCTCCGATCCGGGCGCTGGCGTCGATGGCGCGGGTAGACATCGGGTTGAAACAGATACGGGAAACGGGAGACGCAAAAGTACGCATTGCGCTCCCGTTTCCCGCATCCCGTCGCGTCGATAATCGTCCGTTTCGATAACCTTCCGCGTGCGGGTTAGTTATTTCCCTGCTCCTGTTCAAGCTTCTGGCGGTATTCTTCCGAGGCGAAGATAGCCACTTCCACGCGGCGGTTCTGCTGGCGGTTGGCGTCACTCGTGTTCTCGACCTTCGGTTCGAGTTCGCCTTTGCCGAGGGTGGTGATGCGGTCGGCGGCTACGCCCTGGCTCTTGAGGTACTCGGCCGCTGAGGCCGCCCGGCGCTCGGAGAGCGTCTGGTTGTATTCTTCGGATCCGGTGTCGTCGGTATGGCCGATGACGGTGATGTCGAAGTCGGGGTACTTCTGGAGGCTGACGGCCAGGTCGGCCAGGTCGGCCTGGGAAGCAGGGCGCAGGATGGACGAGTTCACGTCGAAGAGGATAGCCGAGTTGAACGTGATCTGGATGCCCTCGCCGACGCGCTCGACCTCAGCGTTTTCGAGGTCGGCTTCGAGTTCAGCGGCCTGCTGGTCCATCTGCCGCCCGATGATCGCCCCGGCGGTCCCGCCCACAGCAGCCCCGATGATGGCCCCCTTGGCCGTGTCGCCGGTAGCTTTTCCGATGACGCCTCCGATGACCGCCCCGGCTGCCGCCCCGATCCCGCCGCCTTTGGCGGTCTTGCTGGCCTGGCAACCCGTCAGGGCACCTGCCATGAGCAACAGCAGGGTCACAGGCAGAAGTACAAATCGTTGTTTCATGTCGTCCTCCTTGAAAAAAATCAATGGGTTTGTGGGTAACACATCGCGCAGAGACCGCCGCGCCCCTGTGGGCAAGCGGTGCGGCCTCCGCCAGGGCCTTGTCAATCCCGATGCCAATCTGGGAGCACAAGGTCGTAGATTGTCTTGAAGTACTCCCTGCGGTAAAGATACAACACCGGAACCGATCAGAAAACGGCAGCGGTGTACAGTAAAAAAGACATTAACTCACTGCCGGGTACGCCCGATCCAGTACCGGGGTTTCTATCTTGGCCCCGCCCGTGCTGCGGGTGGTGGTCGATCTCATGAGGTCGGCCAAACGAACCTTACACCTTTTCGCAACGCATGAAACTGATCATCCCCATGGCCGGGCGTGGCACGCGCGTCCGCCCCCATTCGCATGTAACCCCCAAGCCGCTGTTGCACATCAAGGGCAAGAGCATGGTGGAACGCATCGTCGATACGTTCAACAGTGTGCTGCCTGCGCACCTCGATGAAGGGGTGTTCATCCTGGGGCCGGATTTTGGCAAG
>CAZLRO010000190.1:0-7614 GCA_964561865.1 uncultured Rhodothermaceae bacterium
CCCTGAAGGCTACTATGCCGCCCTCCCGCACCGGCACGACACCGACGGAGCCTTTGCCGCACGGCTGCGACGGCTCAGGGGGTGAGCAGGGGCAGCATCCCTTCCAGCCCCGAACCGGCAGGCGGGGACGGCTTGTTCGGCAGGGTGAACGCCCCCTGCGTGCGGGCATCTACATCCAGGGCGCGCAGCAACTCTTCGAGTGCTTCACGGCCCTTGCGCAGGCCCCAATGATACGCCACCCGGTAGCCCCAGTAGCTCAGCCATCCCGTCCCCAGCGTCCCGCTGAGGCCCCCCAGCACCATCGGGGTCACCGCATCGCCCGTCTTCAGGCCCACCAGGCCCCCGACAACCCCCCCGATGCCCGCTATGATCCCGGTAAACCAGGCCCCAAACTTCAGGTTCCGCCCTTTTCCATAGGCCATGTCGATCTGCAAGGTAACCTCCGTCTGGTAGTCGTTCAGGGGGTGCATCGAGACGAACAACTGCTTCAGATCGGAGATGGACATGTGGTAGCTGAACGCCGTGTACCCACCCGTGCCAGTAACCATCGCCTGCAACTGGGGGACTTCAAATACCAGGGTGGTGTCTTTCAGGTGCTGGGGGTCTCCGATGATCTCAACAAGCTTGAGGTCATACGGATGACGGGGGAAGACCCGCTTCATGGCTTCGAGCACCTCTTCCACCGGGGCCGGGATGGTACGGGTGACGGTCAGCCGTTCCTGGTCGGTGCCCAGAAAGCGGGAGGCCCACGCCTCCTGTTGGTCCGACAGCGGGACGGGGCGCAGGCCGGCCGCCGCGATCTCCCGCAGCGCCTGCTCCACAAACACCGCTTCGATGCCAGCCTCCTCCGCAATGGCCTTTACCTCGTCGAGCGAGAAGCCGCTGCCGTAGGATTTCTGCGCCGGTTCCACGTTCTGGGCAATCTGCTTTGAACGTGCTTCCAGCCGTCGGGCTGCCTCGGCCTGTAAGCGAGATGCAATTTTCCAGACCTGTTCGGCGTTCTGCGCCTCAATAGTGTCGGCGGCGGTGGGCAGTGCAGTTCGGGAACGTTCCATGCGGGCTTCGAGGGTTGGATGCTGGCCTCTGGATCGCTCTTCCGGCTTCTGAGGTTCCCGCTGTTCGTGGTCACAACGCCGTCGGGGCTGCTGTCCATATAGCACCTTGAAAGGCAGGGCTGCCTTTCCAACACGACCGCCCTTAGCATCCCGTCTTCTGGAAGACGAAGAACTTCAGGTAGTGGGTCTCCGGCATGGACAGGAGGATCGGGTGGTCCGGGGGCTGGCCGCCGCGGTAGAGCAGGCGCAGCCCCGTCCCGGCCTTCCGTGCGCTGTAGCGTACCAGTTTCAGGAACGCAGCTTCCTCCAGGGCCTGCGAGCACGAGGCGGTGGCGAGGAGGCCGTCGGGTTCGAGCAGTTGCAGGGCGTTGATGTTGAGGCGCTGGTAGGCATGGACGGCCTCTTCGAGGTGACGGCGGCTCCGGGCAAAGCCAGGCGGGTCGAGGATGATCAGGTCGTAGCGGGTGCCTTCCTGCACCATCTGCCCCAGCCGTTCGAGGGCGTCGGCCTGCTCGGTGCGGACGGCCAGGCCGTTGCGGTTGGCGTTGTGCTGCGCCCGGATGAGCGCTGCCGCAGAGATGTCCAGCAGGTGGACGGAGGCGGCACCGGCCGCTGCGGCCAGCAGGCCGAAGCCCCCGTCGGCACAGCACACGTCCAGCACCCGGCGGCCCGGTGCGAAGGTGCGGAGCATCGAGCGGTGCAGCCGCTGGTCGATGAAGAACCCCGTCTTGGGGCCGTCCAGCACGTCTACGCGGAAGCGCACCCCGTGCTCTTCGATCTCCACCGGCCCGTCGTACCGGCCCCGCAGCACCCCCTTTGCTTCGGGCAGGTGGTCCTTCGCCCGCAAGGCTCCGTCGTTGCGCTCGACGATGGCGGTGGGATGGACCAGCGCCTCCAGCGCATCCAGCAGCACCTCCCGCCGCTGTTCCATGCCGTAGCAGAGGGTGGTCCACGTCAGCACATCGCCGTAGCGGTCGATGACCGTGCCGGGCAGTCCGTCGCTCTCGCTGAAGGCCAGGCGGTAATGCGTGGCGTCGGGGAAGCAGGAAGTCCGCAGCCGGAACGCCGCATCCAGTCGCTGCCGGAAGAAGTCGTCGTCGATGGAGGTGGTGGCATCGGCGGTGAGCATCCGCACAGCGATGAGCGAGGCATCGTGGTAGAACCCCTGGCCGAGTGGCGTCCCGTCGGCCGCCCGCACCGCCACCACGTCGCCCCGTGCCGGGCGGCCGGACACCCCGGCGATCTGGTTGGCAAACACCCACGGATATCCCTCCCGCAGGTCTTTTTCCTTGTGGGGGCGCAGCGTGACGTGCATCGTGCTGGAGAAGGTTAGCGGAACGGGAGGGAAGATCCACCGGGAAGGGCTGCACCGAGGGAACGCCGCCCGCCCGAACGGGTTGGAAAGACCGTCCTTCCAAGTTAGCGCAAACACGAGGCGACCATGCGGTGGTGGAAGCGGATTCTCCTGTCGGGTGTCGGACTGGTTCTGGGGATTACCGGAGCCGCCCAGGCCCAGAACGTGGCGAAGTACGGGGCGGATTTCCTGGCCGGTGGGGTAGGGGCACGGGCGCTGGGCATGGGCGGGGCCTATGTGGGGCTGGCCCAGGATGTGAGTGCGGGCTACTGGAACCCGTCGGGTCTGACGGGGCTGAACTACCCGGAGATCGCCTACATGCACGCCGAGCGCTTCAACGGGGTGGTCTCGTTCGACTATGGCAGCGTGGCCTTCCCCCTCAGCAGCCGCTCCACCGTCGGCCTCTCCTTCTTCCGCAGCGGCGTCAACGACATCAAGAACACCCTGGATGCGTGGGATCCGGAGCGCGACCAGCCCCGTCCGAACCCGGAGAGCTACTTCGAGACGTTCTCCGCCGCCGACCAGGCCTTCTTCCTGAGCTACGCCCGCGCCGTCAGCCCCCGCCTGGCCTTTGGCCTCAACGGCAAGCTCATCCGCCGGTCCATCGGCGACTTCGCCAACGCCTGGGGCTACAGCTTCGACCTGGGCTTCCAGTACCGCTCCGGACGGTTCGCGCTGGGGGCCAACGTACAGGATGTCTCGACGATGCTGCAAAGCTGGAGCGTGAACACGGCTTCCCTGCAAAACCTCCAGGACGTGTTTGGCGACGAACTGCCCGAAGGTGGCACCGAACTTGTCCTGCCCGTCGCCCGGATCGGCACCGGACTCATCCTGCCCACCGGCGAGAGCCACCTCACCCTCGGCATGGACGTAGACCTGGCCTTCGACGGACAGGAAGCCTTCGTCCCGAACGTGGGCCGCATCTCGTTCCATCCCCGTCTCGGCACCGAGTTCGATTACAAGGGGGTGGTGGCGCTCCGGGCCGGGGTGAACCGGGTGATGAGCGACGGCGAAGGCGGCCTCGACCTCACCCCGTCGGTTGGCACGGGCCTGCGCCTGCGCCAGTTCGCCCTCGACTACGGCTTCGGCGACTTCGCCGGGCTGACCGCCGACCTGGGCTACTCCCACCGCATCTCCGTCCGCCTCACGCTCGAACAGCCGGGGCTGAAACGGGCGGAACGCTGACCATGAGTGCCGCACGGAAACGAACCCCCTCGCTTCAGGAATACCTGGTCCTGGAAGCAGTGGCCCCAACCCGGCATGAGTACATCGACGGGCAGGTCATGGCTATGGCGGGGGCCAGCGCCGTCCATCACCGGCTGGCCTCAAACCTGCATGGCCTGCTGTGGCAACACTTGCGCGAACGCGGGTGCGACGTAGATGTGGCCGACGCCCTCGTCCAGGCAGGATACGATTGCTTCTACCCCGATCTCGTCGTGGTCTGCGGAGAACCGGCATACCTGGGCGATGCCCTCGATACCGTGCTGAACCCTACGGTGCTCGTGGAAATCCTTTCTCCCTCGACCTCAGACCTCGACCGGGGCTACAAGTTGCGGGCGTACACACAGCTCCCCTCGCTCCGGGAATACTGGATCGTTGAACAGACCGCCCCGCTGGTGACGTGCTATGTGTGGAACGGGACGGTGTGGGAACTGCGCCATGTGGCGGGGCTGGAAAAGACGCTGCACTCGCAAACCCTGGACGTACACCTCGCCATGACGGACATTTACAACCGGGTCACGTTTCCGGCGTCCCATTCTTGAATCCATACAGGTGACGGTTCCTCCATAGCAGTACCTGCTTCCCCCATCCGCGTGTCCTCATCGCTGCAACACCATCCCCCGCCTCCGCTCAGGCGCGAGACCGTCGCGTTCGTGATCCCGCTGTTCAACGAGGAGGCGGTACTGCCGGTGCTGGTACAGGAACTGGAAGCGTACCGGGCGGCGCATCCGGAGGTCGTCCAGGTCGTCTTCGTGGATGATGGCAGCCGGGATGGGACGGCGGCGCTCGTCTGTACCCTCACCGCCGGGAAGCCTGGCTACGTGCTGGTGCGGTTCTCGCGCAACTTCGGGCACCAACTGGCGATCACCGCCGGGATGGAACTGGTGGAGGCGGACGCAGCGGTGATCCTGGATGCGGACCTGCAAGACCCGTTGTGGGTGGTCACGGAGATGGTGGCCCGGTGGCGGGAAGGCTACGATGTGGTCTATGGCATCCGGGGGCGGCGGGAAGGGGTGCCCTGGCCTACCCGCCTGGCGATGCACGGGTTCTACCGCCTCTTCCGCTGGATGACCGACCTCGACGCCCCGCTCGATGTCGGGGACTTCCGCCTCATCGCCCGCCCGGTGCTGGAGGCCTACCAGCGGCTGCACGAGCAGCAACCCTACGTGCGCGGCCTCATCGCCTGGCTCGGCTTCAACCAGATCGGCATCCCCTACGACCGGCCATCACGGGCTGCCGGGCGGAGCCACTACCCGTTCCGCAAGCGCCTGCGGCTGGCCCTCGACGGCCTCACCGCGTTCTCGACCAAGCCCCTGCGCTTTGCCATGCGGCTGGGCCTGCTCCTCGCCGCCTGTTCGGTGCTGGGGCTGGTATGGGCCGTCGTGGTACGGCTCTACGGCTCGGACTTCGTGCCCGGCTGGGCCTCCATCATCTTCGCCGTGTTCTTCTTCGGGGGCCTCCAGCTCTTCTTCCTCGGCGTCGTGGGGTCCTACCTGGCCCGCGTCTACGAAGAGGTCAAGGCCCGCCCGCGCTTCATCGTACAGGACCGCTGGGATTCGGAACCGGGGAAGGGGGGATGAGGGGAGTGCCTTGGTACTTGGGACTTGGGAAGGTTGCTACCCTCTTCACCAAGCACCAAGTACTAAGCCCCAAGTACCAATCACCAGCTAACAACCCTTTCCCCAAACCCATGATTCCCCCGCTGTACTGGAACGACGCCGCCTGGCGCGTGGACCTGCTGGACCAGACCCGGTTGCCCACAGAAGAGGTCTGGCTGCCCATCGAGACGGTTACACAGATGGAGGAGGCGATCCGCAGCTTGCGGGTGCGGGGTGCTCCGGCCATCGGCATTGCTGCCGCCTACGGGGTGGTGCTGGCCTTGCGCACGCCGGTAGCGCAGCCGCACGCAGGGGTGCAGGATGCGGTGGAACGGCTGGCGAAGACCCGTCCGACGGCGGTCAACCTGTTCTGGGCGTTACGGCGGATGCAGGCGGTAGCGGCGGCACACCCGGAGGCCCCGCTGGCGGTGTTGCGGAAGGTGTTGTGCGATGCGGCCCACGCCATCCGCCGGGAAGACGAGGAGGCCGGGCGGCGGCTGGGGCTGTACGGGCTGTCGCTGCTGCGCGACGGAATGACCGTGCTCACCCACTGCCACGCGGGCGGGGTTGCCACCGCTGGCTATGGCACAGCCCTGGCCCCGCTCTTGATGGCACAGGAGCAGGGGGTACGGCTGCGGGCGTTTGTGGACGAGACGAGACCGTTATTGCAAGGCGCAAGAATCACCGCGTGGGAGCTGCAACGGGCCGGGGTGGAGGCCACCCTCATCACCGACAGCATGGCCGGGCATGTGTTGCAACAGGGGTACGTGCAGGCCGTGATCGTTGGGGCCGACCGCATCGCCGCCAACGGGGATGTGGCGAACAAGATCGGCACCTACGGGCTGGCCGTGCTCGCGCAGGCCCACAACGTCCCGTTCTACGTCTCCGCCCCTACTTCTACCATCGACCTGGGCACTCCGAACGGCGCGGCCATCCCCATCGAGGAACGGGCGGCCACCGAGGTCACCCACAGCTTCGGGCGGCAAACGGCCCCGGAGGGCATCCGCGTCTACAACCCCGCCTTCGACGTGACCCCGGCCCGGCTGGTGACCGCCATCATTACCGAGGGCGGGATCGTCCGGCCCCCTTTTGAACCTGGGCTGCGGAGCATGGTTGAAGCGGTAAACCGTTTCTCTGCCTCGGGTGTCTCCTCCTCAGAACCAAGCATTCCAAAGCGAGATGAACAGGAACGATTGGATCGGGTTGGGCAGTAGCGTAGGGGTACATACCCTGCTGCTGCTTTTCATGGGGCTGCGGATGCTGGCGACGCCGGAGGTACCGGTGCAGCCGCCGGGCATGATCGAAGTGGAATACGGCGTCGTGTCCCAGGGCCGGGCGGTGCGTCCGGCACCGGAGAAGCGGGACCAGACCGAGCAACCCCAGGAGGAGGCCCGCAAGCCCGATGCCCCGCGCCCCCAGGTAGCGCCGCCCCGGGAGGCGAAGCCGGTCAACCTGCCCAAGCCGCAGCAACCCGTGCGGGATCCGGACAAGGTGCAGACATCGAACGCACAGAACACCTCCCCCCAGCGCCAGAACAACCCCGCCCCGGTCGAGCAGCCGCGCCCGCAGCCGGAGAGCGAGCCGGTACGCCCCCTCGGCAGCGGCGACCCCCAGGGCACCGGCACCGCAGCAGACGGGGATCAAGGAACGGGGACGGAACAGCGCCGAAGCTCGCCCTTCTCCATCGCCGGGCTAAACCGGGGGTTAATCTCTTCGCCGTTGCCCCGAAACATCGTCAATGGGAATTCCACTATCAAAATCCGGTTCTGGGTTGATCCCGAAGGCAAGGTCACGCGCACGAGCATCGTGCAGAAGGGCAATCCGCAACTGGAGCAGGAAGCCCTGAATGCGTTGCGGCGCTGGCGGTTCAGCCGTTTGCCCGCTGCCGCTCCTCAGGAAGAGCAGTCCGGCGTGGTCACCTTCCGGTTTGTGATCTAGCGCAGGTCGCGTAGCTGGATGGGGGTCGGGTCGGGCCGGGCGGTCAGGTCCAGGCCGAGGAGCAGGTAGCCCTCCTGGCGCCACTGCTGCCGGACGTAGGCCGAGAGGGGTCTGCTGTCGAGCAGGTTGTACAGGTCGTGCCGGATACTGTCGGTGCGGTACGGCGCCTGGCTCGTCGAATGGCCGTGGATGAGTTTCACCTGCGCGCGCCCCCGCCGTGCAGCCAGCGGCACCAGCCGCGTCACCAGGCGCACCGCCTCGTCCCGCCGGGCACCGTGCAGGTCCAGCGTCACCACCTGGCCGTCGTCGTGGAGGCGGGGGAGGGGCATGGTGAGGATAGCTGTTGGCTGGTGCTTGGTACTTGGTGCTTGGAAAGAGGGCGACAACGTTCCTACCCGTGTCATCACGAGGAAGCCATTGGTCGATCTCATGAGATCGACCAGCTAGA
>CAZLRO010000191.1:0-7592 GCA_964561865.1 uncultured Rhodothermaceae bacterium
TCCGCCCGTCCCGGCCTCCACCACCCCGTCGTCGTAGTAGCGTGCGAGCGTGGTGGGGGCCGCCACCCGGTACTGCCGCCCGGCCTGGCGGGTGTAGACCCCGCCTACCGTCAGGCGGTGCCCCTGCACCAGCCCACTCAGATGACCGCTCAGGTGCCGGGCATCGTTGCGTGCCTTGAAGTAGCCAACAGGACCGGTACCGGGGATGGCATAGACCGCGCCGAGGAGGGCGTCGGCCCCATCCCGGAAGGCAGGCACGTAGGTTCCCGTCGGGTCGTCGAACCGGTAGTACCGCCGCATGACGGCGTTGGCCGGGTGGTCGAGGTCACCGTAAAAGAGCAGGTCCTCGACGCTGTCGGAGAACCGGGGGTCGTACTCCACGACGCGCTGCTGCTCCAGCCGGGCCAGAAGTTGCCCCCGCATGGATCGGCCCGGCGCGGCATATGCCAGCCCGCCCGACCAGGCATAGCGGCGACTGCGCCCTTCCGGAAATGCTTCATAGTTGAAGGCCAGCCGCTGCGGCTGGTAGAGCCGGTAGGTATCCTGGAGCAGCGAGACATCGAACCAGGCCCGCAAGGCTGGCGACCATTGCCAGACCGCCCCGCCGTGCAGCCGCATCAGCCGCTGCTCCTGCTCCGGACGGGTGGGGGAAAAGCCGAACTGTTCGCTGTCGAACACGGCCACAGCATCGATAGGACGCGTGAGGAACTGGGTGAACCCGGCAGGCACTGGCAGTAGGCCCTGCAACTGTTCCACCGTTGTACCCGCGGGTAGGTCGCCCGGCAAGGGCAGGAACCGGGTCTCGCCCGTCTGCGGGTTGCCGACCGCAATTACCTGCGGGTTTTGCAGCAGGGTCGCCCGGTCGGAGGCCGACAGCCGGGGTGTCTCGACGGCACGGGGGTTCGCTTCCCGCCGGTCTTCCACTTCCCCCACCAGCCAGACCGAGAGGTTGCGTGCCACCGGCCCCTCCAGCGAGAAAGCTCCCAGCGATTGTCCGTAGGCATCCAGCCCCCGGGAGGTGAGCCCCTCTCCCCATCCCTGCCACCTGTTCAGACGGACGCCCCCTGTTTGCACCTCTACCCCCCCCGTCGTCGTCCCGCCAAACGCCGGGGGCAGGTGGTCGATCCACACGGTGATCGGTCCGACAGACCGGAACGGCAACAACGGCACGCCGCCATGGGGCACCCCATCCAGGTACCAGGCCGTCCGCTCGGACGATCCCCGCAGGAGCAACCCGCCGCCGCCCTCCAGCAGATCACTGCCCGACAGCCAACCGACCACCCCTTCTATCGACCGCACAGGCCAGGCGTGATAGTCCCCCGGATGGGCCACCCGGGAGAACGGACTGGAAGACTGCTCCATCGGATACCATAGCTCCGTCGCCGTGCGTACCGTATCAATGGGCACAGGTGCAGGCTCCGTTTGCGCCCAGGTTTCCGGGATGCTACACCCCAGACTTCCCAGCAGGATCGGCCAGATGCGAGACCACGACATAGACATACAGTCAGAACCAGTTCAGAAAACGCCATGCAGGATGTTACGGCAGCACGCCCCCCTCACCAAATCCGCTTTTTTCTGCCCGCATCTTGTACCACCATCCGGTTGCACCGTTTCTTGCGTGCAAGCTCCCACCATCCCCCTGAAGCTGCCAACGACCATGCTGCAATGGAACACCCCTCCAACCCTGACCATCAACCCCGCGAAGACATACCGGGTTGTGATGGAGACCAGTAAGGGCACCATCGAGATCGACCTATATCCACAGTTCGCCCCGAAAACCGTTAACAATTTTGTCTTCCTCACCCGTGCGGGCTTCTACGACGGGATCACGTTCCACCGGGTGATCGCCAACTTCATGATCCAGGGGGGCGACCCGACGGGCACGGGCCGGGGTGGCCCCGGCTACCGGTTCGAGGATGAGTTCAAGGGCAACCCCCTCCGGCACGAACGCGGGGTGCTCTCAATGGCGAACGCCGGACCGGGCACCAACGGCAGCCAGTTCTTCATCACCCACAGCCCCCAGCCCCACCTCGACAACCGGCACACCGTCTTCGGCAAGGTCATCAGTGGCCTGGAGGTGGTCGACGCCATCCGTCAGGGCGACCAGATGATCAAGGTGACCGTCACGGAAGGGTAAATCTCTCGGATTGCGGATCTGGGATTGGGAAGGCTACCCGCCCTCTCTCCTGTGTCATTGCGAGGAGCATGGTCGATCTCATGAGATCGGTCAGACGTGGCAATCTCGACAGCGGATCTGGGATTATAGTCAATTTGACTATAATCCATGCTGGGGTGCATGGGGCAACCTCGACACTGAGAGCTGCTTCGACGCTGCTGCCCGGCGTCAGGGGCGAGATCACGTCGTCGGCCAGGTGATCAAGATCGCCTACAGCCTCCTCGTGATGACACCAGTGGGAATGCCGCTGCCTAACTCCAAAAGTCCCCTCTCCGAGAGGGGTGACGCCCTAATATAGTCAGACTATATTAGGGAGACGGGGTGTGTCGCAGCGCCCGCACCAGCACCCGCGGTAAGGTCAGCGGATGCACCACACCCCGTCCCGCCCGGCGTTGCCGTGCGGGCCACCCCTCTCGAGAGGGGATTTTCGGATTGCGGATTTATCCAAGTACCAAGCTCCAACCAACAGCCATCTCCCCACATCCGCTACCGCAACCCGGTATCGAAGACGATACGCAGTTGGGTGAAGGCGTGCTCGGCCACTACAACCGGGTGTTGCTGCGTTGCTGGCCGGAGGATAGGGGTGGTGTCGTCTGGCACGAGGGTGTAGGCACCGGGCCGCAGGGCTATCCGAAACTGCCCGTCCGCATTGGTAGAGAAGGTTTTAACCACCCGGCCTCGGCGGTCCAGCACGTGAAACGTAGCCTCCAGCGGCACCTCGAAGACCTGTCCAGGCCGAATGGGACCGGGGCAGACAGGCCCTCGCAGCAACTGCCCTTCGATCCCCGTTGAAGGGGACGGAGAAAAGGTCCGGCACGCGCCGAATGCCAGGAGCAGGAGCAACCCTCCGGGAATATTCATACCTTTGAAGCAGGGATTCGAAGATCCCTGCCCGTTTCGTTGTATATACTGTGACCGCCATGGCTGATGAACGCCCGAACCGTCGGATTTATTCCGAGCGGGAGATGAACCGCATCCTCAAGCGTGCGCGCGAACTGGAATCGAAGCAGGACCCGCTGCCTGCCTACGGACTGACGCTGGAGGAACTGCAACAGATCGCCGCCGAGTCCGGCCTTGACCCGCGCCTGGTGGCTGCGGCGGCGGGCGAGATGGAGCGGGGGGGTGAACGAGGCAGCTTCCTCACGCAGTTGACCGGCCCCCTCTCCATCCAGCGAGAGCGCACCCTGTCGGGCGAGCTCACCGAGGCGCAATGGGAGGCGATGGTAGCCGAGATCCGGCAGTCCTACGAGGCTGTCGGGACGCCCGGCAAGCTGGGGCAGACGTTTGAATGGACGTTCCGCAGTCCGCGTGGGCAGCAGTTGCAGGTCAGCGCCACCCCTCGTGAGGGTATGACGCACCTCCGGGTCTACACCCACTATTCCCGTGCAGCCATCAGTTTCTACGCCCCTCTGCTCTCTCTGGCCTTTGCCATTGGGCTAAACCTTTCGGTGGCGGCCAGCTTCCCGGTAGTCGGGGGGGGTGCAGTGATCCTCGCCCTGCTGGCCTCGCTCTTTCTGGTGGCCCGCTTTGCCTTCGGGCAGTATGCTGCCCACCAGGAACGCAAGGCGAACCGGCTGCTGGACCGCCTCGAACGCCTGATGACCACCGCAACACCTGCTTCCCCCATGCCAGTCGCAACGGAGGCCGGGGCACCGCTCAGCCTGCCGGATGCCCCCACCGAATCCGAGACAGCCGCGCCCTCCCGGAACCGCACGTCGGCCTGACCCCTCACACCCGCCCCTTGAGGTATGCCTGCCGCAAGGGTTCGGGAAAGCGTTCGATCACGTAGCGCAGCATCGTCCGGGGCATCTGGTGGTAATGAGGACGCAGGAACGCCTCCTCCGCAGCACGGTCCCGCTTGCCCACCTCGCGCAGCATCCAGCCCACCGCCTTGTGAATCAGGTCGTGGGGATGGTGCAGCAGGGAGGCTGCCAGTTGAAAGGTGTCGAGGAACTGCCCGTCTCGCACGAAGGCAAAGGTAGCCAGTACAGCGATACGCTGCTCCCAGAGACTGGATGAAGCTGCCAGTTCGTACAGCACCGACCGGTCCTTGTCGCGCAGGTGTGCCCCCACGATGTGCGGCGCGGAGATGTCCACCAGGTCCCAGTTGTTGATCCGGTGGGTATGCCACAGGTAAAACGTATAGCACTCCTCCCGCGTGGACGGGGTGTCTTTTTCGTACTGCCGGACGAGGATCATCAGCGCCAGTGCCCGTTCCTCGTGCCAGGGTGAATGCAGCAGCGCCGACACCTCGGCCAGCGGCAGCGCGGCGAACGTGCGGGCCAGGGCCCGGAGCCGTGGGTTGGTGAGGCCGAGGAACTGATCGCCTTCGCCATACTCCCCCGGCCCGGTCTTGAAAAACCAGCGCAGGTTGGCAGCCCGTTGGGGACTAGCAAGAGCCTGGAGGTGGGACCGGAGTTCTTCTAGCATCTGCAAGCTTGTCGTATGGGCCAGGGGTTATCCCATCCGGCAGGATTGCCGGAGCATCCATTCATCCGATCCGGGGGACTTTCCGGGTGCGAATTACCAGCACCAGCAGCGTCACCACCGTGATCGGGATGACAAACAGCCCCATCACAGCGCTGAAGGCGGGAAGGGCGTCGTGCTGTGCGGCATCGAGGAGAAGGTAGAGGGTGTAGCCCACATAATAGGCCAGGAACAGGAGGCCCTCCCAGCGGGCAATCTGATACCCGGTGGCAAAAATCGGCAGGCAGGCCACGCTCACTGCAATCATAACGGGGAGGTCGAACCGGAGTATGGAAGAGGCTATCTGGATACCTTCAGGAGCCACGAGGCTCGCCAACCCCAGAATGCCGAGCAGGTTAAAAAGACAACTGCCCACCACATTTCCCACGGCAATGTCGCGTTCACCCCGCAGGCTTGCTACCACCGAGGTAGCCACTTCCGGAAGCGAGGTGCCTGCTGCAATGATGGTCAGCCCGATGACGAGTTCGCTCAGCCCCAGCGCCTGGGCCAGGGCAACCGCCCCATTGACGAGCCACTGCGCCCCCAGCACCAGCAGCGCCAGGCCGATACCCACCAGAGCTAGGTTGAGCAGCCACTGGAGCACCCCCGCTGGCCGCCGACCAAACTCCTGTTCGTACGCTGCACGTACTGCCGCCGTCTCTTTCAGGCTCTGCCGCACCACAAAAACCGTATAGCCAACAAGCATGGCGAAGAGCAGCAGGCCATCGAACCACCCGATGCGGCCGTCGAAGGCCAGTACGAACACGAGCACCGAAACACCCACCATAAGCGGCACATCGAGCCGGACCAGTTGCTGGGCCACCACGAGGGGAACGATGAGCGCACTTAAACCCAGGATGAACAGGATGTTGAAGATATTACTCCCCACTACATTGCCCAGGGCAATGTCGGCAACCCCTGTGAGGCTAGCCCGCAGGCTGACGGCCAGTTCGGGTGAACTGGTGCCAAAGGCCACAACCGTCAGTCCGATCACCAGCGGGGAAATGCCGAGGGCAGCGGCCAGACGGGAGCCGCCACGCACAAGGGCCTCAGCCCCTGCAATGAGCAGGACGACCCCTGCCAGAAAGAGCAACAGTGTCTGGGTATCCATAGATGCGTTGGGACAGGGTCAAGCCCCCTCTGTCGAAGGACGCAAGGCAGCACGCAGGACGACATACCCTGCCAGCCCGGAAACCAGTGTGCCGATGACGATCCCCAGCCGTTCCAGCCCCTGATAGGGTGCCCCGCCCTGCTCGAACGCCAGGGAGGCGATGAACAGGCTCATCGTGAACCCGATGCCACAGAGCAATGCCGCCCCATACAGGTGTCGCCAGGTGACGCCCTCCGGAAGCACGGCCAGACGCAGGCGGGTTGCCACCCAGCACATCCCCATCACCCCTAGCTGCTTCCCGACAAACAGCCCCGCCACAATGCCTATCGGGACCGGATGGAGCATATCCTGGATCGAGAGGTCTATAAGAGAAACTCCCGCGTTGGCGAAGGCAAAAACAGGCAGCACCCCGAAGGCTACCCAGGGATGCAGCATGTGTTCAAGATGATGCAAGAGGGATTCGGATGATCCCGACGAGGGGTTCGACACACGCAACGGGATGAACATCGCCAGCACCACCCCGGCCAAAGTGGCGTGGACGCCCGACTTCAGCACCGCAACCCATAGTGCGATGCCGACGAGGATATACGCCGCAAGCCGCATCACCCCCATGCGGTTGAGCAGCGCCAGCACCCCAATCAGGCCGGCCGCCACCAGCAGGGAGGACGTGGACAGGTCTGCCGTGTAGAACAGGGCGATGACAAGGATAGCCCCCAGGTCATCGAAGATGGCGACGCTCAGCAGAAAGGCTTTCAGTGCCGTTGGAACCCGGTTTCCAAGCAGGGAGAGCACCCCCAGCGCGAAGGCGATGTCGGTCGCTGCCGGGATGGCCCATCCCCGCATCGCTACCGGGTCAGCGCCGTTGAAAGCAGCGTAGCACGCTGCCGGGACCAGCATTCCCCCGACCGCTGCAAACGCCGGGAGGCTCGCCTGGCGCAGGCTCGAAAGGTGTCCTTCGACGACCTCACGCTTCAACTCCAGACCCACGAGGAAGAAGAACACAGCCATCAGCCCGTCGTTGATCCACAGCAACAAGGGCTTGGCGATCCCCAAGGTGCCGATCCTGACCTCAAGCGGTACAGACAGCCATGCGGCATGGTACCCGGCAAGGGGAGAGTTGGCAACGACCAGCGCCAGCACAGCGGCGGCCATCAGAACCAGACCGCCCGCTGCTTCCAGCCGAAGGAAGTCCTGGAGGGGCTTCAAAAGCCGGTCGAGTGGAGGAACGGAGGGGGCGAGCATGGGACATTCATCGGTTGAACAAAGTCGCTGCGCGAAACACCCGCATAAACCGGAGCGGGACAGCTTGCGCGGCATGACGAGACATCAACCCTTGGGAAGGAAAGATCGCCACCTGTACGCAAAGATCCTCCGAAATATACCACACCGAAGGCAGGACGACGTCAGCGAGTGGGACAGGCGCGTTTATTTCTGGAGGATTTCGAGGTCGTCGACGGTGCCACGCAGGTACGGGCGCAGTTCCTCGGCGGTCAACGAGCGTCGGGCTTTCGCATCCGACTTGAGGTAGGCATCAAAAAAGAGCACGGTGGCAGCGCGGACGACCGGCTGCACATCGGCGCGGGCTTCAGACCGCAACATGCGATGCCCGGAGCCGGTAGCATCGCCAAAGCTGGTGTGGTCAGCGTTCGCCAGCCAGAGGAGGAACCGGTCGCCCGGCGGCCATAGTTCGAAGGCCCGGCGGCGATGCTCCGGTGCAGCACCCTGTTGCCGATCCTTGCTGCCACTGATGCCGAGGAGGGGCACCCGCAGCGATGCATAGCTAGCCTCGATAAAGAATGGCTCACCCGGCCCCTGCGGCGACAGGGCTACGCCACAATC
>CAZLRO010000192.1:0-7546 GCA_964561865.1 uncultured Rhodothermaceae bacterium
CGCTCAGGCGGCGAATCCCGGCAGGCAACGGGGTCTATAACCTGGCGATCACCCCGGATGGGCGGCGACTCGTGGCCTCGAACAAGCGCGGGGCGTCGGTCTCGGTGATCGACCTCGCGTCGGGGCGTGCGCTGGCCGAACTGCCCACACGCCGCAAGGTGGTGCATGGCGTGGCCGTCTCGCCGGACAGCCGCTACGCCTTCGTCTCGGTCGAAGGCATCGGCGATGAGGCCGGGACGGTGGAGGTCCTCGACCTCATCGCGCTCAAGACCGTCGCCGTCGTCGAAGTGGCCCACCAGGCCGCCGGGATCGACTTCTGGAAGATGGAGTGAGGGAAATTTGGGATTTCGGATCTCGGATCATGTCATTGCCAGGAGCGCAGCGACGTGGCAATCTCTTGCGGATTTATCCAAGCACCCGTAAGGGCGAAGGCCCTCTTCGCCCTCCAAGCACCAAACAGCTATCTTCCCAACGTCACAAGCCTGTGTGAACGATACAGCCAAGTCCGTGTCTGCGGTGCCGCGCCGTGGATTGGCGACGCCCCTGTCGGAGCGGGGCATCCCGAAGCCCCTCGTGTACCTCGGTGGCCTGCTGGGGCTGGTGTACCTCATCAACCCCACCTTCGGCGTGTTCGAACTGCTGCCCGACAACCTGCCGTTCGTGGGCAACCTCGACGAAGGCGGGGCGATGCTGCTGCTGTGGTATGGCGTGCTGGAATGGCGGGACGGGCGGCGCAGGCGCAACGGGTAGTGGCCCGGCAGCATCCTACCCGAAGACCAGATTTCAAGAGACCGGGCACGCTTTGCCGTCCCGCGCTTGGTTTCTACACCTCATCCGCTCCTACTGCCCTGGTGCCGAGGTGGAGCCTTTGAATTTGGGGTCGCCGAGCTTTGTGATCCAGAGGCCGGAGTTCACGTCGTTGAAGTAGACATGGTCGCCGTGCGGCTGGGCACCCCAGCAGAACGGGGCGTTGGGCACCACACCGTTGGCATCACCGGTCCAGAGGCGGGCGATTTCGCGGCCTTGCCGGTAGAGGTCGCCCCGCAGTTCGCCGGACACATCCAGTACGCGCGCGCCGCCGGTGTAATAGCCCATGTAGAGGATGTCGTCCTTCACCCAGATGTTGTGGGCACCGCCTTCGGGCACCTCATACCACGCCACCTTGCGCGGGTGTTCGATGTCCGACACGTCGATCACATGGACGATGCCGCGCACGGGCATCCGGGCGTTAAGGCCCCCGCCCCCGACGCCGAAGTTGCCCGGAAACACCTCGTCGCCGACGAACACATAGTCCCCATAGCGGTAGACGGCGTGCGCCCCGGCCAGCCAGCCCTCGCCGTAGAGATCGTAGTAGTTCAGGTTGATCTGGCTCACAAACTGCGGGTTTTCGGGGCTGCCGCCCTTGAGGCCCTTGCCCACGTCGAGGATGAGGAGGCCGTCGCGCCAGTAGGCCAGGTAGGCCAGGCCGTCCACCACCTGCACGTCATGCAGATACTGGCCCACCGCCACCGCCCCACCCAGGGCCGGGTTGTCGACAATATCCGCCTTGCCCACCTCCCAGCGGGCCACTTCCTTCGGAGCCTTCGGGTCGCGGAAATCAATCACGCGCATCGACGCCGTCGCGTCGTCGGTGAGGTAGACGTAGTGCCCGTCTACAAATGCACTGTGGACGCCGCCGCTGACGGTCTCGGTGTATTCGGACAAGACTGTTGGATGCGCCGGGTCGGCCAGGTCGAGGAACATGATGCCGTTCTTGCGACTGGAGGCGCCCTCGCGCGAGAGCACACCGATCTTGCCGTCCGCCGTTGTGCTGATGTCGTTGATGAGGGCCGCGTCCAGCGTGAGCGAGTCGGTGCGGACGGGCTTGGCCGGGTCGGACACGTCGTAGACGTACACCTTGTTCGAAATGGTGGAGACGTAGGCGTGCTGGCCGATGATCCACTGCTCGGCGGTGTGGACGTTGAGCGGTGCCCGCCCCACCACCTCCAGCGTGCGTTCGACGTTGCGCGGGGCGACGGTCAGCGCCGCGACGGCCGTCTTCTCCCCGGTTGTGGCCGAGACGATGCAGGTGCCCGCCTGTTCGGCGACGAATGCGCCGCTGGCATCGACGCTGCCGCCGGGGCAGTCCACCGACCAGCGCAGGGCAGGGGTGCGCACCGGCGCGCCATCGGCGCTGAGGGCCTCGACGTTGAACCGCACCACGTCGCCGGTGCGGATGCGCCCGAACTCGGGCCGGATCGCCAGACGGTCCACAGGGTTGCGGATGACCTGCACCTGGGTGGTGGTTTTCGCATTGCCCACCTCGGCCTGGATCGTGGCCGTGCCCGGGCGCATCCCCGTGACGACGCCCGCCTCATTGACGAGCGCTACGTTCGGTGTGAGCGAGGTCCAGCGCACCTGTGCGCCCGGCGATGGGGTGTTGCGTGGCTCGAAAGCCTGTGCCTGGAGCTGGAGGACACCCCCGGCGGCCAGGGGTGCGCCCGGCGGCGTGATCTGCACCCGCTCGACGGGCGGCGGCTTCACCCGCACCTTCGCAAAGGCCAGCTTGCCGCCGAGGACCGCGCCCACGTAGGCTTCTCCGGCTGAATAGAACTTGACATTGCCCTGGGCGTCGGCCCCGGCCTGGTCGAACGGTGCGGCAAACCATAGCTGGGCGGGCATCTCCAGCACATTGCCGTCCTTGTCCTTGCCGACTGCCTTGAACTGAAGCGACTCGCCGACGAGGGCCTCGGCACTGCCCGGCTGGATCTCGACGGTCTCAACGGTCTGTGCACGCAAGGGCGTGATGAGCCAGAAGGCCGTGAACAGGGCACACAGCCCGGCCCGAAGGAGTGGGCGCGAATGCAGAAGCGGTGACATGGCAGGTGATGGTTGGAGGAGCAGGGGGTATGGCAACAAACTCCTACGCAGCATGTGCGCCAAGGGTGCACCCGGCAGATTTACGCATTCAGCGCGGATTATGCAAGCCGGGTGGCATCATCGCCTGCGAAGCTGTAGAGGCATAGACTTCGTATACCTAAGATATAGTCAATTTGACTATAATCTGTATAGGCCAAACCACCGTAACGGAGGGAAGGACAAGAAGAAAATTTACGGCGGGGTAATATGATGCCAGGGGAAATGTTGCATTTTACCGGGGTCACCAACTGCATACGACCATGGCCCCTCGTTTCCCCCTGCCTGCTGGTGGCCGCAGCCGCCGCCATTTCCTGAAACAGACGGCGGTGCTTGGTGCAGCCCTCGTCCTGCCTGCGCCGCTCTTCACCGACCCTTACGCCCCGCTTTCGCGCCGGATACACCCGGCCACGCCGGTGCGGGTGCGGGGGCGGGTACAGGCTGCCGGACGCGGCCTGGCCGGGGTGCGGGTGACTGATGGGCTGAACGTGGTGCGCACGGGCAACGACGGACGGTTCGAACTCCTGACCGACACCCGTCGTGCGTTCGTCTACCTGTCGCTGCCTGCGGGCTACACCCTGCCCGTCAACCCGACCGGGACGGTGCGGTTCTACGAGCCGATCCGCCCCGATGCACGGGGGGAGATGAGCGTCCGGTTTGACCTGGTGCCCCTGCGAGCGTCGGATGAGCAACACGCCTTTCTCGTGCTCGCCGACCCCCAGACGCAAAATGCCTACGAGATGGGGCTGTTACACGCCGAAACCGTCCCCTCGGTACAATCTACCCTGCGCACGCTCGGCGACCAGCACATCTTTGGCCTCACCTGCGGCGACATCATGTTCGACGACCTGGCACTGTATCCGGACTACGAGCGGGCGGTGCAGCAGATGGGCATCCCGTTCTTCCAGGTCCTCGGCAACCACGATCTCGACTTTTCCGGCTCCACCGACGATGCCTCTTCCGACACTTTCTGCCGCCACTTCGGCCCGAATTACTACTCGTTCGACCGGGGCGCGGTGCACTATGTAGTGCTGGACGATGTGTTCTGGCACAAGGCCGGGTATTTCGGCTACCTCGACGCCGACCAACTCGAATGGCTGCGGCAGGACCTGGCTACCGTCGAGGCCGGGCGCACGGTGGTGACGTTCCTGCACATCCCCTCCATCGGCTCGCAGCATGTGCGGCAGGGGCAGGCCCGCCCGGCCATCTCCACCTCGGTCACCAACCGCGAGGCGCTGTACCGACTGCTGGAGCCGTTCAACGCCCACCTCATCGCCGGGCACACCCACGAGGCCGAGCATGTGACCGAAGGGCGGATCATGGAACATGTGGCGGGGGCCGCCTGCGGCGCATGGTGGAGCGGCCCCATCTGCCACGACGGCACGCCCAACGGTTACGGGGTGTTCGAGGCCCAGGGCGAGACGCTGCGCTGGCGCTACCAGGGCACCGGCCTGCCAGCCGACCACCAGATGCGTGTCTATCCGGTAGGCAGCGACCCGAAGGCCCCGAACGAGATCGTCGCCAACGTCTGGGACTGGGAGCCGGGCTGGACGGTGGTCTGGTACGAGGACGGGACACGCAAGGGTACGATGGCCCGGCGCATGGGGATCGACCCGCTGTCCGAGCAACTGCACCGGGGGCCAAACAAGCCTGCCCGCCCTGAGCGGACGTGGGTGGAGCCGATGCCCACCAACCACTTGTTCTACGCCCCGGTCTCGCCTGATGCCCGGGATGTACGGGTGGAGGCTACCGATCGCTTCGGGCGTACCTACATGGCATCGGCAGGGTAAGGATGGTGGGCGCGGCGATCTCCCTGTGCCGTCAAAAGCAGGTGCGTCAGGAGGCCCGACGACCACGGTGGCGGGCGCGACGGGTGATCCAGGTGGGTTTGTTCTGCAAGCACCAGCAAGCCCCTTAAGGCTTCGTTGACGGCCCCGGAGGCTGGGCTATCTCATGGCCCGGAAGGCTTGCGCAACCTAATCGTCCAGGAGAACGAGGTGGGTGCCATGCTGATACCGTGCGTAGTACTTGACACGGACCTCTGCACCCAATGCATCGCGCCGTTATTCCGGACGCATCTCGTATTCAACCTCGCTCATAGGGAGGTCGGGCAGATCAGGCCTGTACTTCGGCAGATGCTCCTGCAACCAGGGTTTCCTGCTCTGCGAGCCAGCGTTCGGCATCAATGGCGGCCATGCAGCCTGTGCCCGCCGCTGTGACGGCCTGGCGGTAGACGTGGTCCTGGGCATCTCCGCTGGCGAAAACGCCAGGGATGTTGGTGGCCGTCGTGCCGGGCTGCGTGTGGAGGTAGCCGGTCTCGTCCATCGCCAGCCAGCCCCGGAACAGGTCGGTGTTGGGCTGATGTCCGATGGCGACGAACAGCCCCGTCACCGGCAGGTCGGTGGTTTCATCCGTCACCACGTTGCGCAGGGCCAGGCCCTCGACGCCGGTTTCGCCCAGGATTTCGGTCACCACCGTGTTCCACAGGAACGTGATCTTCTCGTTCTTCATGGCCCGCTCCTGCATGATCTTCGAGGCGCGGAGCGTGTCCCGGCGGTGGATGACGTGGACTTTCGTGGCGAAGCGGGTGAGGAAGAGCGCCTCCTCCATGGCCGTATCCCCCCCACCGACGATGGCGATCTCCTGCCCCCGGAAGAACGCGCCGTCGCAGGTGGCGCAGGCCGAGACGCCGCGTCCGAGCAGGCGTTGCTCGTTGGGCAGGCCGATGTACTTGGCCGAAGCCCCGGTGGCGATGATAACCGTGTCTGCGAGCACCGGCGTCTCTTCGTCGATGAGCAGGCGAAACGGGCGTTGCCCACCGATTTCCTGAGATCGGCTGAAGTCCACCGCCGTCACCGTGCCGTAGCGCAGGTCGGCCCCGAAGTGGCGGGCCTGTTCCTCGAACTGCGCCATGAGATCCGGTCCCAGGATGCCCTGCGGGAAGCCGGGGTAGTTTTCGACCTCGGTAGTGGTGATGAGCTGTCCGCCGGGCTGCGTGCCCTGGATGACGAGCGGGCGCAGGTTGGCGCGGGCGGTGTAGAGCGCCGCCGTCAGTCCCGCCGGGCCAGTGCCGATGATCACCACCTGCCGGTGCTCGGCGCGGGTGAAGTCGATGCCGGTGAAGGCGGAAAGGTCGGGCAGGATGTCGGGATAGACGGACATGGTGGCGAAGGTGTCAAAAAGGGTAAGGATGGGGGCACCCGGAGAGAGCATTGGTCCAGGCTTCCTGCCCCCATCCGCTCTTGCAAGCGGCCAAAGGCCGATCTTCAACCAGCGCAGTTAGGCCGGCTGCTTCACGATCAGCCGTTCGAGGCGTTCGGCCAGGGCCTTCTTGGGTGCCACCCCCACCACCTGGTCGACGACGCGCCCGTTCTGGAAGAACAGCAGCGTGGGGATAGAGCGGATGCCGAAGTTCATGGCGGTGTTCGGGTTGAAGTCCACGTCCATCTTGGCCACCTTGGCCCGGCCTTCAAACTCTTTCGAAAGTTCTTCTACGATGGGCGCGATCATACGGCAGGGGCCACACCAGGCCGCCCAGAAATCGACCAGCACAGGCTGATCGGAATTCAACACTTCCTCCTGGAAGTTGGTGTCGGTTACGGTTACGTATTTGGGGGTGGTGGTCATGTTGGTGGAGGCGTTGTCAGTTACGGTTTTCAGTGGAAGGTTCTCAGGAGATCATCTCCGACGACCTGTTGCCGGGGTAATGACCCCTGAAAACGAATCCGGTATTTGCGGTATGAGTCCCGATACAGGCGGTATCGTTACAGCGACGGGTTACACAAGGGGTATGCCAGCGCTTGTAACCTGCCAGCCTGTCAGGCCATCAGGGCCGGGAGGGTCTCTTCGTAGGGCACTGCCAGCACCGGCGGGGCCAGGTCCAGCACGGGACGGGCGTTCACCGTGAGGCGCAGCGGGCCGTTGGTCACCATGCCCAGGCAGACGGCCTGCACCGGGAACGTCGCCAGGGCTGCCCGGATCACCCGCCCGTGTTCCAGCGACGTTGTGAAGACAATGCGGGACTGGGCCTCGCCGAAGAGGGTGGCATGCAGCCGGATGCCCTCCGGCACGGCCAGGTCCACGTCGGCACCGAGGCCGGAGAAGATCGCGCACTCAGCGAGGCAGACGGCCAGTCCACCGTCGGATATGTCGTGGGCGCTGCGGACGAAGCCTGCACGGATCAGGTGCAGCATCGCCGCCTGCACGGCCTGCTCTTCGGCGAGGTCGAGGTGGGGGGCATCGCCTGCGGTGGTCTGGTGCAGGAACGCGAGGTATTCCGAGCCGCCGAGGTCGTTACGGTGCTGCCAGGTGGCGGGGGAGAGCAGGAAGACGAGGTCGCCCGCCGCCTTGAAGTCTGCCGTTGTCGTGTGGGCGGCCACGTCGTCGACCACGCCGAGCATCCCGATGGTGGGGGTTGGGAAGACCGCGCCTTCGGGGCTTTCGTTGTAGAACGAGACGTTCCCGCCCGTCACCGGCGTGTCGAGCACCCGGCAGGCGTCGCCCATCCCGCCGACGGCCTCCTGGAACACCCAGTAGACCTCCGGCTTGTAGGGGTTGCCGACGTTGAGGCAGTTGGTGATGGCGACGGGCTTGCCGCCAGAACACACCACGTTGCGCGCAGCCTCGCAGACGGCGATCTGCCCGCCCCTGC
>CAZLRO010000193.1:0-7540 GCA_964561865.1 uncultured Rhodothermaceae bacterium
GGCGGACTCGGCGGGCGCCTTGGCCCAACGGCTTGGCGTCGAGGTCGCGCCGGGTGAGACCGTCGAGGGTGATCATGCCCCTGAAATAGCCCCGAGCCAGGACGGGTTTCGACAGGGGGTGAAAAAATGGTGAGATGGGCCGGAGAGGGAATACGGCATATCGGCTTGCTTGACAGTCCATTCCGGCCCGCCGTACCTTGGTTGTCCTGTCTTTACGCCAATGTAGCTCAGCTGGTAGAGCAGTTCACTCGTAATGAACAGGTCACCGGTTCGAGTCCGGTCATTGGCTCTCGAAACGCCCCGCTTCGCCCCAAAACCGCGATTCGGGGCGTTCTTGCCTGGAGCTTCCCCGGCGCACCCAGCACCCCGATCCGAAACATGCCCCTCGATCCGGGGTCACAGCCCCGCCTGCCCGAAGGTGTCGCAGGCATCGGTGTTGCCCTGCTGCAGCCCTTTGCGGAGCCACTCCATCCGTTGCGCAGACGAGCCGTGGGTGAAGGCTTCGGGGGTGACGGCCTGCCCGGCCATGCGTTGCAGCCGGTCGTCCCCTACGGCCGCAGCGGCTTGCAGCCCCTCTTCCACATCCCCCGGTTCGAGCAGGGCCTGGCCGTGCTCCTGCTGCCATTGCTGGTTGGCATGGTGCGCCCAGACGCCCGCGAAACAGTCCGCCTGCAACTCCATGAGCACCGAGAGTGCATTGGCGTCTTCCTCGCTGCTGCGGCGCTGCAACTGGCGTACCTGCCGCTCCACCCCGGTGATGTTCTGGAGATGGTGCCCCACCTCGTGGGCGATCACATAGGCCACCGCGAAGTCACCAGGGGCGCCGAGGCGTTCGAGTTCGCCGAGAAAGCTCAGGTCCAGGTACACCTTCTCGTCGCCGGGGCAGTAGAACGGGCCGGACGCCGCCTGGCCGTAGCCGCAGGCCGTCTGGGTGACCTGCTCGTAGAGTTGCAGCGTGGGCTGCCGGTAGGCGCTGCCCGCCTCGGAGAAGAGCCGCCCCCACACGTCTTCGGTGCTGCCCAGGATGACCGAGGCGAACTGCCCCGCCTCATCGGCAATTGGCCCGGAGGCCGGTTCCGAGGGGGCCACCTCCACGGCGGGTCCTTCTGCGCCCCCCAGCAGCGCCAGAATCTGGCTGGGGTCTACTCCGAAGATCAGGGCCGCCAGCAGGGCGAGGATGCCCAGCCCGCCCCCCACCTTGGCCCCTCCGGGCATACGGGGCCGCCCGCCTCCATACCCACCTGAACCCCGCAGGTCTTCCACGTTTTCGCTTTGTCGGCCTCCTTCCCAGCGCATGGCGTACCTCCACAGCATGATGGTGCAGGCCAAAGCTAACGGTTTCGCGGCTGGGATTCAAGCTGGCACGCAACAGGAAGCATGAACATGCATGGTTGTCAACAGGCCGAAAGGCCGCACCCGGAGACGTCCGCGTTCGACGTGCATTCGCCGCCTCGAATGAGGCTTCAATTATAGTCAAATTGACTATATAGTCAATTTGACTATAATTTTATGATCCGGCGGGGTTATCGCGGCAATCCGCTGGCCTGTCCACTGGCCTGTCCACACAGCGGGGTTTCCCACATCGCTACGGCTTTCTTTGCCGCCCCCGGCTACGCGATTAACCCCCAATTCACCCCGGCGGCTTGCATGGCCCTGCCGGAGGTACGTTCTTCGGTGTTTCGCTCGTGTCACCCGCCCTGCTGCGATGGAAGCCTACCTCGAACAACAACTCCGCACGGTGCTGGCCGTGATGGGCACCTTGCCGGCAGACTTCGTGGTCGAATTTGAAACGCCCGCCAACCCGGCCCACGGCGACCTTTCGACGAACGCGGCGCTGAAGCTGGCCCGCGTCTTCGGCAAGGCGCCCCGCCAGATCGCCGACGAACTGGCTGCGCGGCTGCGTGCCCTGCCGCTTGACCCCGCCCGGGTCCACTCCGTCGAGGTGGCCGGGCCGGGCTTCCTCAACTTCCGCTTCGCCGACACCGTCCTCACCGACTATCTTGCCATCATCGTCGCGGCTGGTGACACCTACGGGCGCACGGATATGGGCGCGGGCCGGGCGGCACTGGTCGAGTACGTCAGTGCCAACCCCACCGGGCCGCTCACCGTCGGACACGGGCGCAACGCCGTCCTGGGCGACACCATCGCCAACCTGCTGGAGTGGACGGGCTACAAGGTCACCCGCGAATACTATTTCAACGACGCCGGGCGGCAGATGCGTGTCCTCGGCGAGAGCGTCCGCGCCCGCTACCGGGAGCTGTACCTGCCGGACGGCCCCACGAAGCCGTACCCGGTGGCCGAGGGCGAGGTGGTCGAGGTGCCCGAGTTCTTCCCCGACGGCGGCTACGTCGGCGACTACATCACCGACATTGCCCGGCAGCTCCAGGCCGAGCACGGGGCGGGGCTGCTAGGCGTCGAACCCGTCACGATCTTCAAGGACGCCGCCGAAAAAGCCATCTTCGCGGATATCGAGCGCACCATGGCGCGCCTGCACATCCGCATGGACACGTATTTCAACGAGAACGACCTGTACGAAAACCGGGCCGTGTGGAAGGTGGTGGACGACCTGCGGGCACGCGGCTACGTGTTCGACCAGGACGGAGCCATCTGGTTCAGGACCAGCGCCCTCGGCAAGGTCGTCACCGACCAGCAAGGCAGCCGCGCCGTCGATACCGTGCTCGTCAAGTCCAGCGGCGAGCCGACCTACCGCCTGCCGGACATCGCCTACCACATGGACAAGCTCGGTCGCGGCTTCGACAGGATCGTGGATATCTTCGGGGCCGACCACATTGCCACGTACCCGGATGTGCTGCGCGGGGTCGAAGCCCTCGGCGGGGATGTTACGAAGATCGACGTGCTCATCTACCAGTTCGTCACACTCGTCCGGGGCGGCGAAAAAGTGAAGATGAGCACGCGCCGCGCCACCTACATCACCCTCGACGAACTCATGGACGAGGTGGGCGAGGACGTGACGCGCTACTTCTTCCTGATGCTCAGTCCCCACACACACCTGAACTTCGACCTCGACCTGGCGCGGGAGGCCAGCGAGAAGAACCCCGTTTTCTACCTCCAGTACGCCCACGCCCGCATCTGCTCGATCCTCCGCAAGGCCGGGGAAGCAGGGCTTGTCCTTGACCAGACGCCCGACCTGTCCGTGCTGACCCACCCGTCCGAGACGGGGCTGATGAAGACGCTGCTCGACCTGCCCGCAGCCGTCGCACAGGCCGCCGACACGAAGGAGCCGCACCGCGTGGCCGTGTACCTGCGTGAGGTCGCCGAGGCGTTCAGCCTGTTCTACCGCGACTGCCGCATCCTCGGCGAGGCCCCGGCACTGGGGGCCGCCCGCATGGTGCTGGCCGACGCCACCCGCATCGTCCTGCGCAACGGGTTGACCGTGCTGGGTATTTCCGCACCGGACAAGATGTAGGGGGAGGTCTCCATGCACATCGCCTTCCAGGGAGAGATCGGAGCCTTCAGCGAGGAGGCGGCCCGGACGCTGTTTCCGGAGGCGACGGTGTGCCCGTGCGCGACGTTTGAAGATGTGTTCGAGGCCGTCACCGTGGGGCGGGTAGACCGGGGGGTGATCCCCATCGAGAACGCGATCTTCGGCAGTGTTCCCGCCAACTACGACCTGCTGCGGACGTATGACCTGCGGATCGTGGGCGAGCTGCGGCTGCGTATCCGCCACCACATGATGGCATTGCCGGGGGCGACACTCTCCGGCATCCGCCGTGTGATTTCGCACCCGCAGGCCCTGGGCCAGTGCCAGGCCTTCCTGCGGACGCACCTGCCCGAGGCCACCGCCACGCCGGTCTACGACACTGCCGGGGCTGCCCGGATGGTGGCGGGGGAGGGTGATTCGGAAACAGCGGCCATCGCCAGTGAGCGGGCCGCGGTCGAATACGGACTGGTGGTGCTGGCGGCAGGCATCGAGACCGACCAGCAGAACTACACCCGCTTCCTGGTGCTGGCCCCTCCGCACGCTGTTCCAGCACCACCGCCGTCCCTGCCCGAAGCCCCGTACCTCACCTCGCTGGTGTTCGCCCATCGGGAGAACGTGCCCGGCG
The DNA here is from genome assembly GCA_964561865.1 of uncultured Rhodothermaceae bacterium. Taxonomy (GTDB): domain Bacteria; phylum Bacteroidota; class Rhodothermia; order Rhodothermales; family CAZLRO01; genus CAZLRO01. The sequence continues at coordinate 4,068 of CAZLRO010000193.1, forward strand.
CGCTGTTCCGCAGCCTGGCCGTGTTCGCCCTGCGTGACCTGAACCTGCGCAAGATCGAGAGCCGCCCGCTCGTGGGCAGTCCGGGGCAGTACCTGTTCTACCTCGACCTCGACGGCTCCACCGCCGACGTGCGGGTGCAGCGGGCCTTGCAGCACCTGGATGAACTGGCGGCCTGGATCAAGGTGCTGGGCGTCTATCCCGAAGGCCCGACTGTCGGGTAACTGCCCCTCTGACAGCCCCTCACCCGTCCCACCCGACCCCAAAGCCCCATGCCCTCCTTCTTGTTGTGGATGAAGCGTATCGGGGCGGTGGTGTGGCTGCTGCGTCCGCTCAACTTTGTGATGTTCGTACTGGGGGTGTTGCTGGGGGGCTGGATGGCCGCCAGGGCTGCCGCTTTTGAAGCCCCGGTGCTGCTGCGTCTGCTGGTGGCGGCCTGCTCGGCAGCGCTCATCGGAGGCGGAGCCAACAGCCTCAACGATGCCCTGGACGTAGAGATCGACCGGATCAATCGCCCGAACCGCCCCCTCCCGGCGGGGGTGCTTGCCCCCTCCACTGCCTGGGTCGTCTGGGCCGTCTGTTCGGCAGGTGGCCTGCTGGCCGGGTTTCTGCTTTCAGGGATGCACGGCGTCATCGCCACCGGCAGCACCGGGCTGCTGGCCGCCTACAGCCTGCGCCTGAAACGTACCGTGCTCCTGGGAAACCTCGTCGTGGCCGTGATCGTGGCCCTGGCCTTCGTCTACGGGGGTCTCACGGCGGGTTCGTGGACGTCCACGCTGGCTGGGGCGGGGTTTGCGTTCCTGACCACGCTGGCGCGCGAGGTGGTGAAAGATGTGGAAGACCTGCCCGGTGATGCCCGTCTGGGTGCCCGTACCCTGCCGGTGGTCTTCGGTGCCCGCCCGGCGCTGGGGCTGGCCGCCGGGAGCATCCTGCTCACCCTGGCCCTCACCCCAATCCCCTACCTGGCGTTCGGCTACAGCGGGCTTTTCCTGCTCGTCGTGCTCGGGGCCGATGGGTTGCTGCTGGCGGCACTGTCCCGCCTACACGCTGTTCCCCCGTCTCTCCGCCAGGCCAGCACCCTGCTCAAGGCCGCGATGCTCGTCGGCATGGGTGCCCTGGCAACAGCGTAGGGATTGTGGATTTGGGATTGCAGGCTGTTCCAATGGCCCTATCGAGTGCCCCTCTCCCGCCTTCGCGGGAGCAGGCTCTGGACAGGAGGGGTTGACCGATCTCATGAGATCGATCATGGGGGTGGTCGATGACAGACGGTGATCCAACCACCCCTGGTCACCCCTTGTCCAAGGAGAGAATCGCTTACCCAAAGGTCGTCATGACATTCCAAATATCCCCCTAAGAACCAACCGCCTTGCCGGATCGTTCGAGCCACAACGCCACCAGCCATGCCCTACCATGTCCATCCTGCCAAACCTTACCAAGCGCAACAAGCTGAACCCGGACTTGCAGGCGCGTATCCCGCCGGGGCAGTACCTGACGGAGAAGTTCCCCGTGCTCACCTACGGCCCCACGCCCCGTGTGCAGACCGAGACGTGGACGCTGCGCCTCTTCGGCGAGGTCGCGCAGCCTGTCACCCTCTCCTGGGCAGACCTCCTGGCCCTGCCGCAGACCGACCTCCAGAGTGACTTTCACTGTGTGACCCACTGGAGCCGCCTCGACAATGTGTGGACGGGGGTGGCAATCCGGGATATCCTGAACCTGGTTGAGATCAGGCTGGCGGCCACGCACGTGATGGCCCATGCGGTGGGTGGTTACACGACGAATATGCCCCTGTCGGTGCTCGATGACGACGACGTGCTCATTGCCCATCGCCACGACGGCCAGCCGCTGACCCCGGAGCACGGCTATCCGGCCCGGCTGGTGGTTCCCAAACGCTATGCGTGGAAGAGCGCCAAGTGGCTGAGTGGGCTGGAGTTCATGGCCGAAGACCGCCCGGGCTTCTGGGAACGCAACGGCTACAGCAACAGCGCCGAACCCTGGGCAGAAGAACGGTACTGGTGAGGCCAGCACCCCTGCTTCGTCCCAGGCATCTACAGACGACAGATCCTTTTCTGGCCCCATGAACCCCCTCGACGTGTTCGACCGCCGCCGTGTGGAGCAAGCCCAGCACGGCGACCCCCTGGCCTGTGAACGCCTGCTGGGGGCGCTGGAGAGCATCGTGCGGGCCTTCTTCCTCAAACGGGTGGGGGGGGTGCCAGACCTCGACGACCTCATCCAGAACACGCTGCTGCGCGTTCACCACAGCCTGAATGACCTCAAAGACCCGGAGCGGCTGAAGGCATTCGCCATGAAAGCGGCTCTGTTCGAGTTACAGGACTTCTACCGGGGCCGGTACCGGGGCAAGGAACGGCTCTACGACCCGGAGCAACCGCCGGAGACGCCTCCGGTATTCCCGGACGAAGCCGCGCACCTCGACGTGGAACGCGCCCTGGCCCGGCTCTCCCCAAAAGCACGGCGCATTCTGGAACTCCGCGCCTACGGCTATCCTTACGAAGATATTGCCACGCTCGTCGGGACCACCGAGGCCGCCATCAAGATGCAGGTCAAGCGGGCACTCGAAAAGCTGCGCACCACGCTGGTCTCGGTGCTGGCGTTCGGGCTGTTCGTGTTGCTCCGTTACCTTTGACCCCTCCAGCACGGCTAGACTCGTAACAGGTTGATGTCCATGAAACCCATGCTCCCCGACGATTCCGCCGACGCGGTGCAGCCGGAAGGGGCCGACCCGGAGGCCATGCTGGACCCGTTTCTGTTTGAAGATGCCCTGGCACCAGAACATCGGGCGGTGCTGCACGGGTTGTTGCAGGCCGATGCCGCGTTGCACCAACGGTACCTCCGCTGCAAGCGCTTCCGTGCTGCGTTGCACCACCGCCTCCAGGCCTGCGACCGCCACCTGCTGGTGCTACACGCGCTGCAAACGCGGGGGCAGGCCCACCTGCTGACGGAACAGGAGCAGACGACGTTGGCAGCGGAACAGGCCGCACTGGAACAGACCCTGTGCCAACACCCTGCGCTGGCCGACGTGCTGCACCGGATTGGTCAGGAAGCAGACGACTTCGATGCGTGCTGGCGGCAGGGTACGGCCCGCCCCTGGTCCACCGCCGACCGGGCAGTCCGTCCGGCGGCCCGTCGCTGGGCTGGGCGGATGGGGGTCGGGCTGGCCGTCGCAGGGGTGCTGGCCCTGGCCTGGTTCGGGTGGTGGAAGACCGATCCGCACATCATCCGTACTGCCGTAGGAGAAATCCGCATAGTCGAACTGACCGACGGCTCGACGGTGCGGCTGCTGGGGGATTCGCAGCTGGCCGTGCAGGCTTCCGGAGCAGCACAACGGCAGGTACACCTGGACGGGCGGGCCTTCTTCGATATCGTTCCTGCCCCCCAGCCGTTCGTCGTGGAGACGCCCACCGCCCGGGCCACCGCCGTGGGCACCCGGTTCAGCGTACAGGCCCACCAGCAGATGACCG